>DKAS01000077.1 GCA_002448875.1 Proteobacteria bacterium UBA6920
TTCATCGGCGTGCGCAATTCATGACTCATGCTGGACAGAAACTCCGACTTGGTGCGATTCGCCCTTTCCGCCTCCTCCTTGGCATCGATCAGCATCTGCTGCTGCAGTTTGCCATCGGAGATGTCTTGTACCACGCCGAAATAAGAGATTTCGCCCTCGCTGTCACGCAACATCTTCGACGCCGATGCCAGGGTACGCGGCGAGCCATCCTGGCGCAGAATGCGAAACTCCATATCGGGAACCTCGCCCGTGCGAAACAGCATCTCCATGTTGCGCTCCATCAACGGCCGGTCCGCCGGGTGCAGCAACGCCAGAAACATTTCCAGGTCGGGCCTTTCCACCCCGCGGTCGACGCCCAGAATGTTGTACAGCTCGTCCGACCACTGCAGCACCCGCGTTTTCGCGTCCAAAGCCCAGTAGCCCAGATGGGCGATGCGCTCTGCTTCCTTGAAGCGCTCCTGGGTCAACAGGCGCAACTGCTCGGAGCGTTTTTGCTCGGTGATATCCTCCGCATGCACCATCACCGTATCCGGCGGCACGAAGGCGAACTTCACCGCCAGGGAGCGCTGACCGCGGTTCGGAACCGCATAGCTTATCTCCCGCGCCACCGCCTGACGACGTTCATAACATTGCCGCATCAGTTCCAGAATGGGCAGATTTCCCTCGAGAATCTCGCTGGCACTGACCCCCATACGTTGCTGAATTCCCCCATCGGTATACTCCACGGCGGCGGTATTGGCATCGACCAGCAGAAATTCGCCGTCCCGGTATTGAAAGGTGTAAGTAGGTATGGGAATGGCAAGATACTGGGCCCGCAGTTTTTCCCGGTGGCTGCGCAGTTGGTCGGCCTGTTCCTGAAACACCGACATGTCGCGCGCCACCGCCAGCAGCAAGGGTTCCCCGTCCTGAAGGAACACCCCGAGATGAATATCCACCGGGAAAACGCTGCCGTCCTTGCGCCGATGCGTGGACTGCACCCGCAGACGCTCCCCGCCGGCAAAATCACGCCAGGCTTGCAGTAGTTTTTCCGGCTGCACGTCCGGATCAATATCGAAAACGGTACGCGCCAGCAGCTCTTCCCGGGTATATCCCAGGCTGTCGCAAGCCTGGGAGTTGACGTTGAGCAGTCGCCCCTGACGGTCATGGACGAACAAAGCATCGCCTATGTTTTCGACCAGGGCGTGGAAACGCAATTCGCTCTCGGCGGTAGCCTCCTGCCCCGTCCGCGCCTCACTCGTGCCACCGAGCCCCAACCGCTCCCGCGCCGGCTGCAGACGGCGCGCGCCTGCCAGCCCCAGGGCCATGCAGGTCAACAGCAGCGAGGCCATGAGGTGGGCCGCGCTTTGCCCCTCCCGTGCCAGCATGCCGATCAGCGGCAGCAGGCTGAGAGCCTGAAATACCACCAGCAGACGCCACACCGGAGCCAGGCCGGCCAGCACCGCCAGCGACAAACCGAGGTAAATCGCCGCCAGCATTTGCTGTTGGGCCAGATCGTCCGCGGGAAAATAAGCAATGGCGCCGCATCCCCACAGGGCGGCGGTGATCAGCACGCTGGCCCAGAGGCGCTGATACCACTGATGCTGCACGGGCTCAGCGGCGGTCGCCTGGTACTGCCGGTACAGCAAGAGCTGCAGCAAGGCCACGACAGCCAGGGTGGCAAGCCAGGGCAGCAAACGCCAGGCCGGCATGGTTTCATGCGCCAGCACCGCCGCGCTCACCATCGCCATCACCGCACCGCTTGTCACCGTCCAGGGCAGCAGGGCATGCAAACGCTGAATTTGCCATTTCTTCAGCGGTGTCAGATCAGGCGAGGCAGCGGAATCGTTAACCTTCAGCATCAGGGCGCACGGGTTAAAGGGGATTTTGTAGAATAACCGAATACTGTGCTAGGAATCAAACGACCCTACCTGTTCACGGCAAATAATTACTATTTCACTATTTTTATATTGATATAACGGAGCGGCGATATAGGCAGGGCGAGGGCGATCGGGCGTAACACGGAATTGTCGATGGCCTCCGCGCGCTATTTATTCTTTTTTAAGTGGCGCAGCATGCGCTTGCGCCGTTGCTGCTGGCGCGGGGTAAGCTTGTTCTTGCGCCCCTGGTAAGGGTTGCGGCCGGTCTTGAACTCGATGCGTACCGGTGTGCCCTGCAGGTGCAGCACCTGGCGAAAGGTACTGATGAGATAACGCTTATAAGCATCCGGCAGATGCTCGGTCTGATTGCCGTGAATGACGATAATCGGCGGATTTTTACCGCCCTGGTGCGCGTAACGCAATTTTACCCGCCGCCCGCGCACCAGAGGTGGCTGATGATCGGCCACCGCCTGCTCCAGGATGCGCGTCAACTGCGGTGTGGAAAAATCGCTGAAAGCCGCCGCGTGCGCCTGCCTGATCGATGCGAACAGGTCGCCGACGCCCGAACCGTGCAACGCGGATATGAAATGGATGGCGGCGAAATCCAGGTAGGGCAGCTTGCGCTCCAGCTCCTTTTTGATGAAATCGCGCTGCTCTGGCGGCAATCCGTCCCATTTGTTGACCGCCACCAGCAGGGCACGCCCCTCGTCCATGATATATCCCAGCAAATGGGCGTCCTGGTGGCTGATCTCCTGGCGCGCATCCAGCACCATGATGACCACATGCGCGTCCTGGATGGCCTGCAAGGCCTTGACAATGCTGAACTTCTCTACCGCCTCTTCGATATTGCGGCGCCGGCGCACACCAGCGGTGTCGATCAGCACATAATTCTGCTGATCGCGATTGAAGGGCACGTAGATGCTGTCGCGGGTGGTGCCCGGCATGTCGAACACCAGCACCCGCTCCTCACCCAGCATGCGGTTGACCAGGGTGGACTTGCCGACGTTGGGGCGGCCGACCACCGCCACCTTGATCGCGTCGTCGCCGCTCTGCGCTTCGTCATCCGCCGCCGGCTCCACCTCCTGCAGGGCATTTTCCAGCAGGGCGCGCACCCCCTGACCATGGGTGGCAGCCACCAACTGCGGATCGCCCAGGCCCAGCCGGTAAAATTCAGCGCGCGCGTAGTCGGCATCGATACCGTCGATCTTGTTGACCACCAGCCAGCAACGCTTGCCATGGGTGCGTACGAAGGCGGCGATGTTCTGATCGCCAGCCAGCACGCCGGCGTGGGCATCGACCAGAAAAAAAACGATACTCGCTTCCTCGACCGCGCGCCGCGCCTGCTCGGCCATCAGCGCTTCCAGACCGTCGTCCTCGTTGCCCATACCGCCGGTATCGATGACGATGAACTTTCTGCCTGCGTACTCGCCGCTGCCGTATTTGCGGTCACGCGTCAAACCCGGCTGATCGGCGACCAGGGCATCGCGGCTGCGGGTCAGCTGATTGAACAGTGTGGACTTGCCGACATTGGGCCGGCCGATGAGGGCGATCACGGGACGCATGGTTGGATACTCGCTGCAATGCGCCGCGCGGCGCCTAGTTCACGGCGCTGATATTGTAGGCGGCCAGCACACCGCTGCGATCGGTGACATACAGGCGGTCGTTGTCGATGTAGGGCTTCACCGGCACGCCGGTTATGTCGACATAGCGGTGCAGTGGATCCTCCTCCGGATACGCCACTTCACCCAGCACCCGTGCCCGCACTTCGGCCTGTTTCAGGCGTGCCCGGCCGATGATCCGTCCTTCGGCCAGGGTCAGCCAGTGCAGATAGCCGGCATAGTCGCCCACTACCAGATAAGAACCCTGCTGCGCCGGCGAGGTCAGGCCACGACCGTGCAAACCGTCCTGCCGCCACATGGTGGCGCCGGTGGCCCGATCCAGGGCCCACAGCTGACTGAATTCATCGACCACGATGAGCATATTGCCCTGCACCAGCATATCGCCGTACGAGGACATGTCCCTGGCCCACAGGATCTGGCCGTTGTGCAAATCCAGCGCCGCCGTCTTTCCCTGGTAGCCGTTGATATAAAGTATGTCGTCGACAATGGCCGCGGCGCCGTCCAGATCCACCAGGCGGTCTATTTCCGTGCGGCCGCGGGCCACGCCCAGCACGGTTTCCCACAACTTCTTGCCGTTGGCCGAGTTCACCGCGGTGATTTTGCCGTTTGCCAGACCGCAGATGACGGCATCGTTCCACACCACCGGTTCGGCGGTGCCGCGCAAGGTCAGCGAGGGCAGACTGAAACTGCTGACCCAGATACGCAACCCGGTTTTGGCATTGACGCCAATCAGTTTGTCGTCACTGGTATGCGCGACGATGACATCACCGGCCACCAGCGGTGGCGACAACAACTCGCTGGAAATCGACGCCCGCCACAGCACATCGCCGTTGTCCGCGCGCACCGCCCACAGTTCGGCGGTATCGGTGCCGAGAATCAGCATGTCCGCATTGGCCACCGGGCCGGCGGAAAATGTCGTATCGTACAACCGGTCCCACACCAGATCGCCATTGCGGGACTTGTGCACCGCGAGGCGACCACGGGATTCGGCGACATAGACCAGGCCATCATGGGCCAGCGGCCGCAGCTTGAAATCCTGCAACGTATCGAAGGCCTCGAGTTGTACGCTCCAGGCCAGCTTCACCCGCAGCTCGGGTGATAGTTCCGGCAGATCCGCCGGCTGGCGCAGGTCACCCTGCACATACTCGTGCATATCGGTGCAGGACGCCAGCGCCAGCAACAGCGGAATGACAGCCAGGGTGCGCATGTTATTTTTCCGCCTGCATCGCGGAGTCACCGCCCGCACCGAGGTTATCCAGCTTCATCTGCACCAGTTCACGTTCGCTGGCGGCGGGGTCGAGATGCTGCAGGGCGCTGGCGTATGCCTCGCGCGCGCGCTCCGGCTGTTGCTTGGCCAGGAAGAGATCGCCACGGATTTCATCATAGGAGCCCTGATATGCATCGCCGTTGACGGCGTCGATCAGACGCAGCGCCTCGTCATTCTGACCTTCGCCGAGCATCAGGCGCGCCAGGCGAATCCGCGTGATATGACGCATGCCGTCGTCGCTGGCATGATCCAGGGCCCACTGCAGATGCGCGCGGCCGGCAGCGGCGTCTTTCTGCTCCAGCTTGATGCTGGCGCTGGCCAGGGCGGCGTAAACAGCATAGGGCGACGCCGGATACTGATTCATCAGGGTGGAGCCGAATTCCAGACCCATGTCCTTCTGCCCGGCGGTGACCGCTGCGATCATGGCCTCATAGGTGGTCGACGCCGCACGCACCTTGCCCTGTTGCGTCTCCATCCACATCCGGCCGCCATAAACGATGGCAATACCGATAACCACGCCGCCGACAACGGACGCCCAGTTATCCTTCCACCACTTCTTGATGGCTTCGACCTGCTGTTCTTCTGTAGTCAGTAGTTCCACGCTAGACTCCTGTGCTGGTGGTGCGCGCCGCGCGCACCGTATCTTTCAACAATTCTACCAATGCCGCCGTCGACAGCGTTAGCTGCGGCTGCTCGGCCCGCAGATATTTCACCCCGACGTTGCCCGCCTGCGCCTCCTCGTCACCCAGCAGCAGAGCCAGTTGCGCCCCGCTGCGGTCGGCGCGCTTGAACTGCGCCTTGAAGCCGCCGCCGCCGCAATTGACCAGCAGGCGCAAGCCGCTGACCTGGCGACGCAGATCTTCCGCCAGCCGCAGGGCCTGCGCCTGCGCCTGCTGCCCGGAGGCGATCAGGTAGGCATCAGGAGCGGCCACCGCCGGTAACAACTGCTGATCTTCCAGCATGGCGAGCAAACGCTCCAGGCCGATGGCGAAGCCCGCCGCCGGCGTGGCACCGCCGCCCAGCTGCTCGACCAGGCCGTCGAACCGCCCGCCGGCGCATACCGTGCCCTGCGCGCCCAGCAGCGTCGTCACCCATTCGAATACGGTGCGGGTATAGTAATCCAATCCGCGCACCAGGCGGGTATTTATCCGGTAAGGGATGTCCATGGAGGCAAGATAGGCTTGCAATTGCGCGAAATGCTCCTGCGATTCGCCGTCCAGGTGGTCCATCAAGCGCGGTGCGCCTTCGATCAGCGCCTGCATCTGCGGATTCTTGCTGTCGAGAATACGCAGCGGATTGCTGTGCAGGCGCCGCTGGCTGTCTTCATCGAGGTCGCTACGGTATTTCTCCAGATAGTTCACCAGGATCTGGCGATAGTCCTGCCGGCAGGCGGGGGTGCCCAGGGTATTGATCTGCAGTTCCAGTCCGTGCAGGCCCAGGCGCTGCCACAGGCGCGCGCTTAGAGCAATCAGCTCGGCATCCATGTCAGGGGTGGCGACACCGAACGTCTCGACACCGAGCTGGTGGAATTGCCGGTAGCGACCTTTCTGCGGCCGTTCATGCCGGAACATCGGCCCCAGATACCACAGGCGCAGACTCTGGCCCTGCATCAGCCCGTTTTCGATGGCGGCCCGCACCGCGCTGGCGGTGCCTTCGGGGCGCAGCGTCAGGCTGTCGCCGTTGCGATCCTCGAAGGTGTACATCTCCTTCTCGACGATATCTGTCACCTCGCCGATGGAACGCTTGAACAATTCGGTTTTTTCCAGCAGCGGCGTGCGAATTTCCTGGTAGCCGTAGGCGTCCATCAGTTCGCGCAACAGGGATTCGACATGCCGCCAGCGATGCGACTCGCCGGGCAGTAAATCCTTCATGCCACGTACCGCCTGAATACCTGTAGTCACTGCGCCGTCCCTGAGTAGATTCAACTGATCTGTTTAATGGGGATCACGTCCGAACGTTCACCGCCGGCGTTTTTACGCGCCACCGCGGCACGCACCACCCGTTCCAGCTCATCGACCAGATTTTCGTTATTGATCTTGTGGTCCGGACGGCCGTCGATGTACAGCAGGTTGGGCGTGCCGCCGGCCAGGCCGACATGGGCTTCGCGCGCCTCGCCCGGGCCGTTGACCACGCAGCCGATGATGGCCACATCCAGCGCCTCGTTGACGTCCTCCAGCCTCTGCTCTAGCGCGTTGACGGTGGCGATGACATCGAAATTCTGCCGTGAACAGGAGGGGCAGGCGATAAAATTGATACCCTTGCTGCGAATATGCAGACTTTTGAGAATATCGAAACCCACCTTGATTTCCTGCACCGGATCGGCCGCCAGGGAAACGCGGATTGTGTCGCCTATGCCCTCTGCCAGCAGCATGCCCAGCCCGATGGCGGATTTGACCGCTCCCGAACGAAAGCCGCCGGCTTCGGTAATGCCCAGATGCAAGGGCTGCTCTATCTGACCGGCGATCAGACGATAGGCGGCCACGGTCATAAAGACGTCTGACGCCTTCAAGCTCAATTTGTAGTTCTGGAAATCCAGGCTGTCGAGGATATCGATATGGCGCATGGCCGATTCCACCAGCGCTTCCGGCGTGGGTTCGCCGTACTTCTTCTGCAGGTCTTTTTCCAGGGAACCGGCGTTGACGCCGATACGAATGGGAATATTGCGATCCCGCGCCGCGTCCACCACCGCCCGCACCCGGTCTTCACGGCCGATATTGCCGGGATTGATACGCAGACAGTCCACGCCCAGCTCCGCCACCCGCAGGGCGATGCGATAGTCGAAATGGATATCGGCCACCAGTGGCACCGGCACCTGACTGCGGATGGCGCCGAATGCTTCGGCCGCATCCATGGTCGGCACCGAGACTCGCACGATATCGGCACCGACCTGGGCCAGGCCCTGGATCTGGCGCACGGTCGCGGCGACATCCGTGGTTTCGGTATTGGTCATGCTCTGCACCGCTATCGGCGCGTCGCCGCCCACCGGCACATTGCCTACATGGATCTGCCGGCTGCGCCGGCGTACGATGGGACTTTTGTTATGCATGGGAGAATCAGTCGAAAAGGTTGGTGATCGGCGCCGGACCGCCGCGCGAGCGCGATACATTGGACTCGTATTCCTTGTCCGCCGGAACCGGAGCCGCGATCTGCGCGCCGGATTTGCCGTTGTCACGGCGTAGCATTTCCTGACCGCGGGAATTCTTTACGCTGGCGGAGGGCGCCGCCGCCGAACTGACCCGTTCACTGCTGCGTTCTTCCACTACCACCTTGCGCAGCATTTCCCGCGCGCGCTCCACTTCCTGGTTAACCAGCACCGGCTCCTTATCTTCCTCCACCGGCGGCTCCACCGCTGGGTTCAATCCATAAGCCAGGGAATTGTGGCGCGTATTGCCGATGCGGATACTGGCCTTGGTCATGCGGCTGTACGGCGACAGATCAACCGCCTCGCCGTTGATCTGCATCGTAATTCCGGTCATGTAGCCGAACACACCCTTGAACGGCGCAACGCCATTGACTATCACCTGGGTGCCGGCGCGTCCCAGTTTGTACATCACCCGCCGTCCCCGGGCGTCGGTGATATCGGACCATGAATCTTCTTTGAAAGTGAGCACCAGCTTGCTGGCCGCAATCATATTGGTGGCCGCTTGCCGTGCCACCGGCTGTGCCGCCGCTGTTTTTTCCCTGGCGGCCGCGACCACCACCGGCTTCTGCGCCGCCGACTGCGACTTGGGCGCCGCATTGGCATTGTTCATCGGGTCCCGAACCGGGGCTTTGGCCGCGTCTGCGGTCTGGCCGACCTGCGCCGTGCCTGCCGCCGGCTTGGGGCTGGTCACCGGCGCAGCGCTTCCGGCAGCAACCTTGCCTCTGTTTTCGTCCACCGGCGGCGCAGCGCTTGTTGTCTCCGCCGCACTGCCAGCGGCCGTCACGGGCGCCATGACCGGCTCCGACACGGCCGCGGCCGCGACCGGCGCATCCTGCGGTGCCTGTTGCACCGGTGGCGCCGTTTCGCCGCCTGCCACCGGCGCGACCGGGCTTGTTTCCGTGGACGGCAGCGCCGCCGCCATCGGGCTCTCCGGCGTCGCCTGTGCATTCTGGTTGTCATCGCTGACCACGGCCGCCGGCTCAGCCGCCAACGTCGGTTCGGAATCAGGTACCGCGTTTGTCACCGTGGTTTTATCCACCAGCGGACCCGTGCTGCCCGCAGGCGCCGCCGATTCCATCCCCTGCTGGGCAAATCCACCGATCTGCGGAATAACCGACACCGCCGGGTCATTGAGCGCCGTCCCCTCCTCCTCGCGACTGAAATACCAGGAGGATCCGACGATAAACAGGATCACGAACACCACCAGCGACATAGGCAGATCACCACCACTGCGCTTGATATCCTGGCGGGTGATGCGCGCCTCGACCACGGGCAATTTGTCGTTGCGCAGCACATCCAGATTCGGATAGGCGTCGACGATATCATTGGATGGCAGTTGCAGGTATTTGGCGTACTGCCGCACATAGCCGCAGACATAGGTCGGTTCGGGCAACTGCGTGAAATTCTCATCTTCCAGGGCCTGCACCTGGTAGGGCTTCAAGCGCAGCTCCGCCGCGACTTTCTCCACGCTCAGGCCGCGCTCCTCGCGCGCTTCGCGCAGGCGCGTGCCGCCGGACGGCCCGGTGGCCTGCACCGGCGCTAATGGCACCGCGCTGAACTCCAGCTCTGCGCCATGTTCGACGGTATGTTCGGCAGTCGGGTCCGTGACGTGATCCAGCACCGTATCAGCGTCCTGATCGGTGGCGTGACCCGCGGATTGCCTGTCGAAATCTTCCATACCCTACCTTTTGCTTCTACCGCGCTTGAGGCTGCGCGCCTCGTCTGAATCGGGGAATTTGGACTCCAGCAGCATGACGCTGCGATTGGCCGCCTGCACATCCCCCAGGTTACGTTCTGTTTGTACCGCCAGCCACAAGGTTTCCGAGGTCGGAGCCCCTACTTCCTCGTAACGTTGCAGATAGGCGCGAGTACGCAGAAAATCTTTCTTGCGATAATTGACCCGCGCCATGCCCAGCAGCGCCGCCGACAACTTGGGTTGCAATTTCAGGGCGGAACGCAGATAGGTTTCCGCTTTATCGAAATCATTGTTCTTCAACGCGCAGACCCCCGCATTTTCCCACGCCCGGTCCGGGGTACCATAACCGGGATCGGCGACGGCCCGCAGAAAATATTTGTCCGCCTCTTCATAGCGGCCCTGGTCGCAAAGAAATGCCCCAAAGTTGTTATACAGATTGCTGTCCTTGTCATCAAGGCGCATGGCATGCCGAAAATGCATTTCCGCCAGATCCGGCTGCCCGAATTCCTGGTAACCCAGCGCCAGCCCGTGCTGGGCACCGGCATACGAGGGGTCCATCTCCACGGCCTTGCGCAACTTCTCCATGGCGACCGCCCGCTGCCCCTGGCGCAGATAGTTCAAACCCAGCTCAGCATAGCTGCGAGCAGCCCGACGCTGTGGTGTGTCCTCGACCCGCGCCGGTGACGACGCGCAGCCCGCCAATATAACCAGGCCCATGAGCACAGATATGATACCAGTGGTTGTCCGCGTCATACACTCTGTATCTTGATTGGTTGGCTGCGTCGGGTGCGATCCATCACCCGACCCGCCAGTTGACCGCAAGCCGCGTCGATATCGTCGCCGCGGGTTTTGCGAATGACAGTGACGAATCCGGCACTGCCCAGCTTGTCCCTGAAACGTTCAACGGTCTCCCGACTGGAGCATTCGTACTGCGTACCAGGAAAGGTGTTGAACGGTATCAGATTGATTTTAGAGGGAACCTGGCTCATTAAATTGATCAGGCGGCGAGCGTCCTTCTCGCTGTCGTTGATGTCCTTGAGCATCACATACTCAAATGTTACCTTACGATTCTGCGGGGTACTGGCATCAATATAACGACGACAGGCCGCCAGCACGTCCGCGATGGGGTACTTTTTGTTCAGTGGCACCAGCTGATCCCTTACCGCATCAGTGGTTGCATGCAAGGACACCGCCAAACTGATGTCGCACACCTGCGACAGGCGATCGATTCCCGGCACCACCCCGGCGGTGCTCAGGGTAATGCGTCGTTTCGATAGCCCATAAGCCAGATCATCAAGCATTAATCCTATCGCCGTCACAACGTTATCGAAATTCAGCAAAGGCTCGCCCATTCCCATAAGTACAATATTGGAAATGACGCGTTTATCATGGGTATGATTCAATAATCGTGCCGCCTGCCAGATCTGGCCGATAATTTCGGCCACGGTCAGGTTACGGTTATAGCCCTGGCGGGCGGTCATGCAAAAACTGCAGTTCAGGGTGCAACCCACTTGGGAGGATATACACAGGGTACCGCGGTCGGTTTCGGGAATAAAAACCGTTTCTATGCAATTTCCGTCCTGCAGTTGTAACAGCATTTTGCGGGTGCCATCGGTCGCCAGGCGGTCGCTGACCACCTTGGGCAACTCGATGCTGGCCTCTTCCGCCAGCCGCTGGCGCAGCGGCTTGGCCAGATCGGTCATGCGGGCAAAGTCGGTTTCCCCCAGCTGATGCATCCAGCGCATCAGCTGCACGGCGCGAAAGGCTTTCTCCCCCTTACCGGTGAAAAAAGCCTCCAGACCCCCGCGATCAAAATCGAACAAATTGACTTTGCTGGCGTTCACCCGCCCACTCCTGCCGCTTTACCGGGAACAGATTTCTTCGGGTTTGAAGAAATAGGCGATTTCAGTTTTCGCCGTCTCCGGGCCATCGGAGCCATGAACCGCATTGGCTTCGATGGAATCGGCGAAATCCGCCCGTATCGTGCCCTTGGCCGCGTCTTTCGGATTGGTGGCGCCCATGATTTCGCGATTGCGGGCAATGGCGTTTTCACCTTCCAGCACCTGGACCACGACCGGACCGGAGGACATATAGGTGGTCAGATCCTTGAAAAACGGCCGCGCCTTGTGCACGGCATAGAAACCTTCCGCCTGGGCCCGGCTCATATGGATCATTTTCGCAGCCACGATGCGCAGCCCCGCCTGTTCAAAGCGACGATAGATTTCCCCGATGATGTTCTTGGCCACGGCATCAGGTTTGACAATGGAAAATGTGCGTTCGACCGCCATTGCTGTCTCCAATAGGTATATTGATTCGATTCAATCAGTTAAAAAAGATATAAAGTCCGCCGGACCCGCCGGAGGAGCCGGATAAAAGGCGGATATTTTACCTGTTGGCATGCACTGGCGGCAATGTCGGCGAGGAGGATTTCTAGGCCCGCCACGCCGCGGACGGGCCCGGTGTGCCAAGTCTCAGGCGCGCTCTTCCATCCATGCCATTTGGATGGCTTCAAGGATTTTTTCGCCGGAGCGCTGGGGATCGTCGGCAAAATCCTCCAGTTCGCACACCCAGTTATGCAGGTCGGTGAAGCGTACCGTCATGGGGTCCACGCCGGGAAATTTCTCGTCCAGGGCGATGGCGATATCCAGGGTATCGGTCCATTTCAAACCCATCGCTCATTCCTCCTCAATGGTGTTCCGAAACCATGTTGATGGTGTATTTGGGAATCTCGATCACCAGGTCCTGATTGGCCACCCTGGCCTGGCAACTCAGACGGGATTCCGGCTCCAGGCCCCAGGCCTTGTCCAGCAGATCCTCCTCGTCCTCGCTGGCGGCGGCCAGCGAAGCGTAACCTTCGCGCACGATGACGTGACAGGTGGTACAAGCGCAGGATTTCTCGCAGGCATGCTCCAGGGGGATACCGTTGGCCAGAGCGGCATCGATGATGGTGGTTCCCGGACTGGCGTCGATCACGGCACCGTCCGGACAGATTTCTTCATGGGGTAAAAACGTAAGTGTCGGCATAATCACTTCTTGCTGAATTCATCGAGTTTGCGGCCCTGCAGAGCCTTCTGGATACCGGCATCCATGCGCCGCGCGGCAAATTCGCGCGTCAGTTCTTCCAGTCGCAGCATTTCCCGCTTGATGGCGTCGCCATCCGCACCCTGGCGCAACCGTGTCAGCAGCGCCATCTGCTGTTCGATCTCTCCCCGTTCGGCATCGCTCAACAAGGCCGAACCGTCTTCCCGCAGCGCACTGTCCAGCGCCGCCAGCGCCTGCTCGGCTGCTACTTGCTGCTCGCGCAGCAGGCGCGCGCCGACATCCTCGCGCGCATGGGTCATGGAATCGGTCAACATGCGGGCGACTTCGTCATCGGTCAAGCCGTAGGAAGGCTTGATCTGGATGCTGGCCTGCACGCCCCGGCTTTCCTCGCGGGCGCTGACCGACAGCAGGCCGTCGGCATCCACCTGAAAGGTAACACGGATGCGCGCCGCACCGGCCACCATCGGCGGTATGCCCTGTAACTCGAAGCGCGCCAGCGAGCGCACGTCAGTCACCAGCTCGCGCTCGCCCTGCACTACATGAATCGCCATTGCCGTCTGTCCGTCCTTGAAGGTGGTAAATTCCTGGGCGCGCGCCACCGGAATCGTGGTGTTGCGCGGAATCACCTTCTCCACCAGGCCACCCATGGTCTCGATGCCCAGCGACAGGGGAATGACGTCCAGCAGCAGCATTTCGGCGTCCGGTTTATTGCCGGCCAGGACGTCCGCCTGAACGGCGGCCCCCAGGGCGACCACGCGATCGGGATCGATATCTACCAGCGGCGGACGCTGGAAGAATTCGCCAACCTTCTCCCGCACCCGCGGCATGCGGGTGGAACCACCCACCATGACCACGTCGCGGATCTGCGCCGGATCGATGCCGGCATCGCGCAGCGCGCGCCGGCAGGGCTGCAGGGTTTTCTGCAACAGGGGGTCGACCAGGGAATTCAGCTGTGAGCGGCTGAGCGTGCCGCGCCAGTCCAGACCGACATCCCGTAAAATAATGGCGGTCTGCTCGACCGTGGACAGTGCTTCCTTGGCGGCACGCGCCACCTGCAACAGGCGCCGGAGCTGCGCGCGATCAGGCGCGGCTATCGCGGCCTGCTCCTGAATCCAGGTAGCGATGGCGTGATCGAAATCATCCCCGCCCAGGGCGGAATCGCCGGCCGTGGCCAGCACCTCGAACACACCGTGGTGCAGACGCAGAATGGAAATATCGAAGGTGCCCCCGCCCAGATCGTAGACGGCGTAAACCCCCTCCGCCGCATGGTCCAGGCCGTAAGCGACCGCGGCGGCGGTGGGCTCGTTGAGCAGACGGTAGACCTGCAGGCCGGCCAGGCGCGCCGCGTCCTTGGTGGCCTGGCGCTGGGCATCATCGAAGTAAGCCGGCACCGTGATGACCACGCCGCGCAACTCGCCGCCCAGCGCCGCTTCCGCCCGCAGCTTCAGACTTCTCAGGATCTGCGCCGAGACCTCCACCGCGGTCACCGGTCCGGCCGCGGTTTGCAGACGCGGCACCGCGCCCAGGTCGCCACGAAATTCATAGGGCAGGCGGGCGCCGGCCGCGCCGATATCCGCCAGGCCACGCCCCATCAGGCGCTTGACCGAACTGATGGTGTTCAGGGGATCACTGACCTGCAACGCCATCGCTGCCTCTCCCACCAGCACGCCGCCGTCGGCGCCATAGTGGACAACCGACGGTAACAGGTGGCGTCCGTCAGCGTCGGCCAGGGTATCGGCCTTGCCGCTGCGCACGCTGGCCACCAGGGAATTGGTGGTCCCCAGGTCGATACCGGCCGCCAGGCTGTGCTGATGCGGCGCGGCGGAACGACCGGGCTCACTGATTTGAAGCAAAGCCATAGGGCATCCGCAATGGTATAGCGACGGCGGACTCAATCATATTTTTCCGCCAGCCTGTCGATTTCTTCCTGTAGACGGTACAGGAATTGTAATTTCTTCACCAGCTCCCAGGCGTTGCCCAGAGCACCGGCATCACCCTGGGCGAAGCAGACCTGCAATTCGCCGACGACTTGCCGCCGTCGCTCACCTACCTCACCTGCCAGTCCGGCCAGTCCGGCCGCCGCATCGGCGTCCGCGGCCAGATCCGCCATGCGTTCGCGCAAGTGCATCTGATCCAGGAGAAAAGCCGGTTCCAGGCGGGTATCGCCGGAAAAATCCGCGGGATAACCGCGCAGCTGCAGCAGATATCGGGCGCGTCGCAAGGGATCGCGCAGCACCTGGTAGGCGTCGTTGACCTGCGCCGCCCGCTGCACCGCCAGACGTTGCTCCTGCACGCCGGCGGCGGCGTAGCGATCGGGATGCACCAGGCGCTGCAATTCCCGATAACGCACGGCCAGCGCTTCCGTATCGAGGGAAAAGCCACAGGGAAGGTCGAAAATCTCGAAATAGTTATTGCTGTGCAAAGCCACTGGCGTCCCAGGCGTCGAATCAGACGGTAAAACTTTCACCGCACCCGCAGGTATCCTTGACATTGGGATTGTTGAACTTGAAACCCTCGTTCAACCCTTCCTTGCCGTAATCCAGCTGCGTACCGTCGAGGTACACCAGACTCTTGGCGTCGACGATAATGGTAACGTCCTGATCCTTGAACACCACATCGTCGGCGGCAATGGCATCAGCGAATTCCAGCACATAGGCCAGGCCCGAGCACCCGGAGGTCTTGACCGCCAGGCGCAGGCCCACGCCCTTGCCGCGATTGGCGAGAAAACTCTTCACCCGGATCGCCGCCGCTTCCGATAAGGTAATGGCCATAATTCAACCTCTAGTGCGCCGCCCATTTCACTGCGTTGAGATCGATACCGTCCTTGTACATTTCCCACAACGGCGACATCTCGCGCAGCTTGGCGATCTTTTCATGGATCAAACCAATGGCATATTCCACCTCCGCTTCGCTGGTGAACCTGCCAATGGTAAAACGAATGGAACTGTGCGCCAGCTCGTCACTGCGCCCCAGCGCCCGCAGCACATACGAGGGTTCGAGACTGGCCGAGGTACAGGCGGAACCGGAGGAAACCGCGAGATCCTTCATGGCCATGATCAGCGACTCGCCTTCGACAAAATTGAAGCTGATATTAAGATTGTGCGCCACCCGCTGCTCCAGATCGCCGTTGACATAGACTTCCTCGATATCCTGCAGGCCCTGCCACAAACGATCGCGCAGACGGCGAATACGCGCATTCTCCGCCGCCATTTCCTCACGCAGCAGGCGAAACGCCTCGCCCATGCCCACGATCTGGTGCGTTGGCAGGGTTCCGGAACGCAGGCCGCGCTCGTGCCCGCCGCCATGCATCTGCGCCTCCAGTCTGACCCGCGGCTTGCGGCGCACATACAGGGCACCTATGCCCTTGGGGCCGTAGGCCTTGTGCGCCGACAACGACATCAGATCCACCTGCATGGCTTCCACGTCGATCGCCGTCTTGCCGGCGCTCTGCGCCGCGTCCACATGAAAAAGACAACCCCTGGCCTTGACCACGGCGCCGATGGCGGCGATATCCTGGATTACGCCGATTTCGTTGTTGACGTGCATGATGGACACCAGGATGGTGTCATCCCGCAGCACCGCCGCCAGTTTGTCGAGATCGATCAGTCCGGATTTCTCCGGATCAAGATAAGTTACTTCGAAGCCTTCGCGCTCCAGCTGGCGGCAGGAATCCAGCACCGCCTTGTGTTCGGTCTTACAGGTGACGATGTGTTTGCCTTTCTTCTGGTAGAAATGGGCCGCACCCTTGATCGCCAGATTATCGGATTCGGTAGCGCCGGAGGTCCAGATGATCTCCTTGGGATCGGCATTGATCAGCGCAGCCACTTGCTGCCGCGCTATTTCCACCGCTTCTTCCGCGTGCCAACCATACACATGCGAGCGCGATGCGGGGTTGCCGAATTCCGCATCGGGCGTGAGATAGCGCATCATTTGTTCTGCCACCCGCGGGTCTGTCGGAGTGGTGGCGGAGTAATCCATGTAAATCGGACGTTTCATTGTTACTTTTCCGTCACTGAAATTTAGATTTACTGCGAGAACCGCTTTGCAGGCGCCGCCTTGGTTCACCGTGTTTTTGCGCTGCCTGGCAGCGGCAGAAAAACGGCGGGCGGTTGCAGCCGCGTGTTTCGTCTCCTGTTCCTGAGCAATACCATTCGGGATTAAATCGGCCACCGGAGTATCAAACAGGATATTCCTAACGCGAATGTGGGACCACACCCCTATCGGGGTAAGGTCCCACACTGGCGTAAACCGCTGCTACAGTCGAGGTTATCAATTCGTGGCGAGGAACACCCGCTGTTCCGTAACCCGTTTATCCTGACGCTCCGCAACGGCCTGAATCTTGCGGTTCTCCACCAGCACGCCCAGGCTGATGCCGCTGAGAAATTCGAAAATCTTGTCGCTCAGATCACACCACAGCTCGTGGGTGAGACAGGAATCGTTATCCTGGCAATTGCCCATGCCTTCACAACGGCGGGCATCGATTTTCNNACCGCGATTTCCTTGGCATCGCGGCTCAGACGGTAACCGCCGCCGGGGCCCCGCGCGCTGGACACCAGGCCGTTTTTCCGTAATTTGGAAAACAGCTGCTCCAGATAGGACAGAGAAATCCCCTGCCGCTGTGATATGTCCGCCAGTGTAATGGGGCCTTTGTGGTCGTGTATTGCAAGATCCAGCATCGCTGTCACTGCATAACGGCCTTTTGTCGTCAAACGCATCGTTACTGTTCCTTTTTCAGCTTCGTACCCTAAAATAACATTTTAAATATACCTTAAAAAAAACTGAAAGAGTAATACTCTTTACTGCCAAACTCGGTATATTACTTGTGTAATTTATAAGTAAATTTCAACAAAGCAGAGTTTATATGTCAAGTAAATTCCTTTTGGATTTATAAGTCTTTTATTTGCCTATCTTTTCTCCCTATCCTCCGACTCCGGCGCACTGGCCGGGCTGAGCTCGCAGGATTCCAGGGGAGGCAGTTTTTCCACACTAATATCGATATTTAATTCCTTGATGGCCGTGCACAGCGCATCCAGACGATGATCTACGGCATGGAAATGATCCAGCATGCAATTGATCGCATGGGCGACAGGGTCAGGCATGTCCTGGGTGGTGCCATAGGCGTCAAAACCGATTTT
>DKAS01000038.1 GCA_002448875.1 Proteobacteria bacterium UBA6920
ATGTGGCCGGTACACACCTGGCTGCCCGACGCCCACGTTGAGGCGCCGACTGGCGGCTCGGTGATTCTGGCGGCCATCATGCTGAAAATGGGTACCTACGGTTTTTTACGTTTCAGTCTGCCGATTACCCCGGATGCCAGTGCGCATCTTGACTGGCTGATGATCACCCTGTCGCTGATCGCCATCGTCTATATCGCCTTTGTCGCCCTGGTGCAGAAGGACATGAAGAAACTGATCGCCTNNTTCGTCGGCGAGTTCATGGTGATCCTCAGTTCGTTCAAGGCCAATTTCTGGATTGCTTTCCTGGCGGCCACCACCCTTATTTTCGGCGCGGCCTATACCCTGTGGATGGTGAAGCGGGTAGTGTTCGGGGAGGTAGGTAACTCCCATGTAGCGGAATTGACCGATCTTAACCGCCGCGAGGCCGTGGTACTGGGCGCGCTGGCGGTGGCGGTGCTGCTGCTGGGCGTCTGGCCCGCGCCCTTGCTGGATGTTATGCACACGTCTGTTGACCATCTGGTGCAGCAGGCGATTGCCACGAAGATATGATTTTCTGGAGGAAGTGACGATGTTCGAAGCTCCGAACTACACCGCGGTATTGCCCGAGATCTTCGTGCTGAGCATGGCCTGCCTGTTGCTTATTTTTGATCTCTATATGCGCGAACAGACCCGTGTTCTAACCTACCTCGTGGCGCAACTGACCCTGGTCGGCGCGGCGGTGTTGACGTTGTACGGCCATACCGGCAACAAGGTGCTGGCGTTTAACGGCGCGTTTGTCGCCGACAGCATGGCGGACGTGCTGAAAATATTCGTCTATCTGGTGTCCGCAGTCGTTTTCATGTATTCGCGGGAATATCTGCGCCTGCGCAACATGTTCCGCGGTGAATTTTACGTCCTCGGCCTGTTCGGCGTGCTGGGCATGATGATCATCGTGTCGGCGCACAGCTTCCTCTCCGTGTACCTGGGTCTGGAGCTGCTGTCGCTTTCCATGTATGCCATGGTGGCCATGAACCGCGATTCCGTCGAAGCCTCCGAAGCTGCGATGAAGTATTTCGTGCTTGGCGCGCTGGCTTCGGGCATGCTGCTGTACGGCATGTCCATGATCTACGGCGTTGCCGGTTCCCTGGATATCGCCGCCGTGGCCAGCGCCCTTGCCCAGGGCTCCGGGCCCAACCTGGTGGCCACCTTTGGCCTGGTGTTTCTGGTCGTCGGTTTGGCTTTCAAACTGGGGGCGGTGCCGTTTCACATGTGGATTCCCGATGTATACCACGGTTCGCCGACGGCGGTTACCTTGTATATTGGCGCGGCTCCCAAGATCGCCGCGTTCGCCATGGTAATGCGGGTACTGGCCGAGGGTATGGGCGCGCTGCAGGCGGACTGGCAGGGGATGCTGGTCGTGCTCGCCGTGCTGTCCATGGCGCTGGGCAACATCATCGCCATCGCCCAGGTGAACCTCAAGCGCATGCTGGCGTATTCGACGATCTCGCACGTGGGTTTCCTGCTGCTGGGCGTGCTGGCCGGCACCAACAACGGCTATTCTTCCGCGATGTTCTACGTCATCGTCTACACGCTGATGAGCATGGGCGGGTTCGGCATGATCATTCTGCTCAGCCGCGCCGGCTTCGAAGCAGACCGTCTGGAGGATTTCAAGGGCTTAAACGAACGCAGCCCATGGTATGCCTTCATGATGCTGATCCTGATGTTCTCCATGGCCGGGGTGCCGCCGACCCTGGGGTTCTATGCCAAGCTGTCGGTGCTGCAGGCGCTGGTGGATGTCAACCTGGTGTGGCTGGCCGTGACTGCGGTGATTTTTTCCATCATCGGCGCCTTTTACTATCTGCGCATCGTCAAGATCATGTACTTCGATCGCGCGGGGTCCAGTGAACCCCTGCAGTGCTCGTTTGACATGCGGGTGATGATGAGCTGCAATGGGGTTGGAATTCTCGCCCTGGGCCTGTATCCCACCGCTCTGATGTCCATGTGTCTGGGCGCGTTCAGTTGAACAACTACGCAGGCGGCGGTGCTATCACCGCCGCCTGCGGTTACTTTTCCAGTAATTCCTGAATTTCGGCGAAACGCCGTACTATCGGTTTGCTTCCCTGTGCGGCTTCCGGCAGATCCTTGATCTGCTGGCTTGCTTCCTGATAGCTGGAGAAATTGCCAAGCAGCAGGGTATACAGCGGTTTCTGGGCGTCAGTGGTCTTATGTTTTACGTAGGCGAGGGTGCCGTCGATGGAGTTGTGGAAGACGTACTGGAGCACCGTCAGTTCCGTGGCCGCGGACATCAGCTCGATCGTGTAGTAGCGGGGCGACTGCGCCAGCACCCAGCGCTCACGTCGCAGGGTGACCGCACGCTCCGGGGACTGCACGTCGCGTTTATTGGCCTTATCAGACAGCGCCTTTGACGCCTGGTGCAGCGGACTGGGAGCATTGACGGTCAGTTTGGCCAGGGTGGCTTGCGCGTCTTTTACACCCTGCAGCGCGGCCAGCTCTATCCAGTAAATGCCTTCATCACGGTTGTGTTTGGTGCCGCTTCCCGCCAGCAAGGCCTGTCCATAGTTATATTGGCCGTAGGAATAACCCCATTCGGCGGCTTCACGGTACCATTTTGTCGCCAATTCGGCATTCTTGCGTACCCCCCAGCCTTTTTCATAGAGCACACCGAGGTTGTTTTGCGCGATGGGGTGATTTTGATTGGCCGCCTCCTGATACAAGGTGAAGGCGCTCACCAGATCCTTTTTTGTTCCCAGCCCGGTCTGATACATCCATGCCAGACTGGCCTGGGAGTCCGCATGTCCTCTGGCGGCCTGCTCCTTCCACACGCCGTAGGCGAAATCAAACTTGCCGAACATGAACGCCATGCGCGCTCTTTCATATTGCTTGTCCATGTTGCTGTGCGAATATTCCTCTGGATTGCCAAAGAAATAGTTTTCCTCGTCATGCGCCGGCACATACACCACATAAGGCGGCGCGCTGGCGCAAGACCATAACGAGGAAAGAAGAATCAGGCACAGGCTTCGCTTCAACGGCAAGCGCGACTTGATTTGACTGGAAATACTAATGATCCCTCCCGTAGCGCTGGGAGCGTATATATTTTTTATGCGGTACGCAGCTTAAAGACTATATTTCGAAACGTTTCTAAGTACAAGTGGGGTGACAAGGAGCACCTCTGTACTTCGTGCCGGCGGATAGAAGGGCGGCGCAATACCGGATGAAAAAACAAAAGCCGCTGGGCAGCGGCTTTTGTCATTTTTGGGTATGGGTATGAGCTAGAGTATTTATTAAGGGTGAGTTCAAGGTACGCCGGAAAGGTAAATTGGGGAAATAAGTTATCCCAATTTTCAAATCATGGACTGATATATGGGTGGCTACCGCATTGATTAATCAGGCTTTATTCCAGTTATGGGCAGGTACAAAAATGCCGCCCGAGGGCGGCAAAAAAATCAGGTCAATTGGAGGAATGATTTGAAAAATCATACCCACTCGATTCACACAGGGTAAAGTCTAGACAAGGCGATGGAAAAGTCAAACCCACAGAAATAAAGTAGACTAAAGTACTCAACCAATATCCGAAGGGGAAGCAGGATGTGTGGCAGGATAGCGCAAACAACCACCATTGAAAGGATGATCGAACTTACCGATATTGCTAATCGATTGGATCACGTGCCTGAATTTAATCTTTCCCCAACCATGGATGTTGCAGGGATATGGCGCGATGAGCAGGGGCGACGGCTGTGGGCAAAGTACCGCTGGGGCTTGATTCCCGCCTGGGCGAAGGATCGCGCCATCGCTTATAAAACCTTCAATGCCAAGTCAGAAACCGTGGCGCAAAAACCGGCATTTCGCAGCGCCTACAGAAAACGCCACTGTATTCTGCCCGTCGATGGATTTTATGAGTGGTTGCGTGCCGGCAGGGAAAAATTACCCTATTTTATCCACTTACACAGCGGCCAGCCTTTACTACTGGCTGGTTTGTGGGAAAGTTGGCAAGAGGACAGTGCGTCTGAGCCAGTCCTTTCATGCACCATTCTTACGACCCAGGCCAATGCCTTGCTCAGCCAGATTCATGATCGCATGCCTGTCATTATTCCGCCGGAAAAAATCGATGCCTGGTTGATAACCGGGGCTGAGACCGTCGCAAACGAGTTATTAGCGTCCTACGCGGGAAATGATTTGGAGATGCATCGTGTCACGACGAAGATGAATAGCGGGCGTTACAGGGAGCCTGACTGCATGACGGCCCTTACGGATTGATAAAAAAAAGGGAAAAAAAAGGCCGCTTTGAGTAGGGCGGCCCTGCCACGAGAAGGGGTTGTGGGGTACGGGATCGTGGCAGGAGGGAATATAGCCTCCCATTCTATATGAAGTAAAAGAATAAGAAGTAATACTTATATGACTTTATGGAATATACAAATCAGAATTTCTCTAACGAACGGACACGGAATTTCCTTACCAGGCTAATTCCTTGTTTATAATAGAAAATATGGGCAAAAAAAAACCACTCGGTGGATCACTGAGTGGTTGGTAGAATTCAATTTTGGCTACAAAGAAGAAAATAGCTACCTAAGGGCTATACTCTAAACCTTGCCCGGATGGATTTAAAATAATGCTCAGTCATATAGATATGCTTTTTCATCGCAAATAAGCATAAGCTTAGACACGAACTCCCAGGGTGCGCACCCATCAACCTAATTGACCGGGTTTATCCGGGATACGCATGTACCGCAGGGCATGTTTGCTACCGGTGTCGTTGGTGTCGATCGTTGAAATTAGGCCGTTTACGCATTGAAATTCATTTGATGGCTAACTAGCCTGAAAAAAGGGCGGGAGGGAATACGCCACCATTTATTGCACGTTCGTTGCATCTATTATTTCGTTGATCTCGATAGGGACTGAAATCCAATGAAACCAATAATAAAACTAGTGTATAGCGTGTTAGTTTGTATCCCCGTAGTCGTGGTTGCCGCGAATTATGAGCAGAAATCCGCTTCCACCAACGACTTATCCCATGCCGAGATGCCGGCCCCCCAGGACAAACACCAGCCGACAGGCGACGAAGGCTCTTCGGTTCGGGAACCGGCGGGCCTGGGAAAAATGCTTTATGAAAATCACTGTACCAGTTGCCATGAAAGCAACATTCATATCCGTGAAAACCACAAGGCAAAATCCGTGAGCGATCTGTATTATTGGGTAAATCGCTGGTCGACGACTTTGACGTTGTCTTGGAGTGAGGAGCAGAAAAACGCGGTTGTGGAGCACCTTAGGGCCACTTTCTATAAGTTCTAGGACGAGATAATAACATCATAAATAATACAAGAAAGTACTCGCCCCCAGCTGGGGCAGGTGGCTGGATATGCCATTTGAAGAATGGTTTGTGCTATCAATATGACTGCAGGGAATATAATTGCCTGGAGGCACGGACCTTATTCAGTTTGTATAAATATCAATTAAATCTGTCCGTAAGAAGCAGTTTACCGGGCAGATTTCATCCTTAAATAAATTTAATAATGTTTACAGAAACAGTTGGATAGGCAACAAAAATTTCATTAGAAATAAAAATGCTGGATGCCGCCACTGGAAGGACCTGCAGAAATTTCCATTAGCACAGAATCCCCGCAATTTACCGCTTCTGACTTCCTGTTTTAGCTCTGCGCAAATGTTGCGACATGTCATATTCGCTTTCCTCCGGACGACACTGCTGACAGGATAATCCATGTAACGCTCCGCAGATGTGACGAGGAGGAGAGATGAAGCTGGTTCCCATATATATATCTATAATGCTGCTTGCCCTGAGTGGCTATTGTCGTGCCGATGCCTTTGAAGACGGGTTGCAGCATTTTGGCAATGGCGATTACCCGGCGGCCTACAGCATCTGGCATAAGCTGGCCGAGAAAGGCGACGCCGATGCGCAATACTATGTGGGTCAAATGTTGTACCAAGGCAAAGGCGTGGCCAAGAACGTTAAACTGGCCTATGCCTGGTTGTCAGTGTCCAGCAAACATGGCTCGGATATGGCGAAAAGCCTGATTGGTGATGTGAAACAGGAATTGAGTGAAGCGCAAATCGCGGAAGCGAATTTGCTGGCGGGCAACCTGGCGAAATCCGGACCGTAAAGCGCATCCAGGCAGAAATACGGAGTGCAAGTTGCAACAGGGAAGTTTGCCAGCCACGGCTGCGGTACTTAAAGGATAAATATGAAACTGACCATGGACAGGTCCTGATCTATGCGGGTGGATTCGATTTCCATGGCGTGGTTTGCGCCAATGCGCCAACCAATTCCCACCCCAATGGGAAATGCACTACGATCATTTTCCACTCGGTCATTGGGCGTGTCCGTGTATACGCTCTTGGCCATCCAACCCCCGCGCACCTTGAAATAGACCGGATCGCCGAAGCGGAAAGCGCCATAGATCCCGAAGGTGACCGCTGACCAGCCCTGGTCGTTACTATTGCCCGAAAACAGCGGCAGGGAAGTGGTGCCCAGCAGTTCCATCTCCAGCGTAAAAATCGATATCGGACTGATGATGAAATCACCGGAGCTGGTGAAGCCTATGCAATCGCGGACGGAGTTGTCGTCGAATGCGGCGACCATGCTGCCGACTTTGAAACCGATGTTGTGAAAGGGCAGATACCAGCCCAGATGCACGCTGACCGAAGTCGGACGCGGCAGGGGAATATCACGAATATCGGGCAAACGAATGTCGGGCAGCGGCAGACCTGCCAATTGCGTGGGCTCTTGCGCCGTAGTTGCTGGCGCGGCCAGGGTCCAGGAACACGGCAGCGCCAAAGCCAATGCCAGCACCAGCTTTAATCGCAGTCTGCCACCGGGACAACGCAATAGCATCGTATCTACCACCGTCTTGTTCCTTTTCGCCGTCTGTATCCCGCACCGAGGTAGCCGAGTCATACACCCTCTGTTTAATGTATAGTATACGCGCTTTGCCCGGTATCTGCTGAGCTTGCCTGCGTTACCGGCGCAATCTAAAAGGGGAGGGTGAGAGTTCCTCCCCCCCGTCGCGTCAACTGTGGAACGAGTTGTGGAGCCATGACATGAAAAAAGACGAAAAGCTACCCTTTCGGCCGCTGGCCATCGCGGTATTGACCGTATCGGACACGCGCACCGCCGAGACCGACACTTCCGGGCAGTCCCTAGTGGACAGCTTGACCACCGCAGGCCACACGCTGGTGGAAAAATTGATACTGACCGATGATAAATACCGGGTGCGCGCCCAAGTGGCTGCCTGGATCGCGCGCGACGACGTACAGGTGATTCTTACCACCGGCGGCACCGGCCTGACCACCCGGGACGTAACGCCGGAAGCGGTGACGCCGCTGTTCGATAAGGAAATCGAGGGCTTCGGCGAGGTTTTTCGCGCCGTCTCTCTGCAGGAGATAGGTACTTCCACCATCCAGTCCCGTGCCCTGGGCGGCATCGCCAACGGAACGCTGATTTTTTGCTTGCCGGGCTCCACCGGTGCCTGCCGCACCGGCTGGGACAAGATCATCAAATTCCAACTCGACATCAACAACCGCCCCTGTAATTTCGTAGAAATCATGCCCCGCCTGCGCTGAGGCGCCGCTTGCCAGCTTTCCCCCGCACACTCGCCGCACTTGTCGGCGGGTGTGTCTTTGCCTGCCGGTGAGCCGTATATAACGGGAGCCGATCATGCATGCGGTCTATCATCTTTAATTATTACAATAGAAGTATTGTTTTTAAGGGCGCCCATAAGTATTATGTAAAAACATCATCCGCAACCTTTCTTTGAGGTCTAAGTCATGGAATCGCTTGATAAATCACGCCGTGAATTTATCCAAAAGGCGACCTACATCGCCCCGGCGGTATTGACCTTGAGCGCTGTACCCATGATTGCCCGGTCCGGCAGTTTGCAGCTGAACAGCGATTCCCACGGCGGCGGTCACCACCGGCGGAACAATTGCCGGGGGCAATCGATGATGGACGATTTGAATGCGTCGGCCAGCGCGCCAGGGGAAACCCTGACCGGCAAGTTTGGCTGTACCGATCTCAAGGACAAACTGTTGTTCAAGTAGGGCCGGTCGAACTGACAGCGCGTGGCAGAGAGCCGCGCCCCGGTAAAGCAAGTTTTCTTATCTCCTCAGCCAGTAGTTGAGCATGCCTTCGAGCATGCTCTTTTTTTTTGTCAGCCGTTAGTTTTGCGCGCCGCCGGGTTCTGCCGGCGCCGGCTGCCGACGATGTCGAAGATCAGGCCCGACAGGGCATTAAAGCGGCCGACACGGAATATCAGGCTGGAAAACGTCATCTGTTTCACCCGTCGTGTTTCCCGTACCCGAGGCAGAAACAGAGCGGCCGTTACCGCGCGCAGTACGAAGGAAATGATAAAGACGTTGCACAGGCTGCTGACCCAGGGGATGTCCAGCCCCAGCAGGTGAAATTCGTCCGGCAACACCACGCCGAGAAATCCGCCCAGCATGGCGCCAAAGAAGGTGCCGGTGTTGGCCAGCACGTTGTGGATGGCGAGAAAGGTGGCGCGCTTGCCCGCAGGGATCGCTTCGTACAGGAAATTGCTGGTGCTCAAACTGAAGCCTGCCCAGACAAAGCCGCTGATTACCTGGGTGAAGACCAGGTAGTAAAAATTAGTGGAGAACAGCCAGAGAAAGGGGATGAAGGGGATAGCCATGCCGCAGGTAATCATAACCACGCGGTTGCCGAACAGGTCGGATATCGCGCCCCAGCGATTCAGGGTGAAAAACTGAATGATGACCGAGCCGGCGGTGCAGCTCATGAATTCGAAATAACTGAACTTGAGGTCACGCAGCAGATACACGGAGAAGAAAGGTGAGGCGATGGCCACCGAAAACTGCACTAGAGCGATGAACAAGGAAAAACGCAGCACCGGCGTGTGCCATATTCCCAGCAGCCAGTTTTTCCCGCCCGGTACTTCCAATGCAGCCACATGACCCGGCGGATCGTACATCTTCGACAGGTGATAAACGGAAATAAGGCGGGCCACGAATGCCACGGCGAATACCACCAGATAGCCATGCATGGTTATGCCGTGTTTCGTGAAAAAATGCAGGGTGAGGCCGGCCAGCACCAGGGAGACAAAGGAAGTAATGCTGGACAGGCGGGTGCGGCGGGCGAAAAACCGGCCGCGCTTGCGTTCGTCCACCAGGTCGCCCATCAGGCTGGACCACTGCAGCGCCGCCAGATTGCCGCAGGCATAGTAGGCGATGACGGCGACAATGAGCAGCTGCACGGCGTGCTCTGGAAACACCAGTGGCAGCAGCGCGATGGGAATCCAGGCCATGCCCTGCAGCACGGCGCCGGCGAGAATGATGGATTTGCGTTTCCCGGTTTTGTGACCCAGCCAGGCGGAAAACACCTGGGCGAAAGACGCCAGCAGCGGCGGCACCGACGCCAGAAAACCGATCTGCGCGGTGGATGCCTTGAGGAACAGGGCGAACGCCGAAAAATACGTTTCCCCACCGCCGGCCATCACCGCGTAGGCGGCGCCATCCTTCAATGAATGGCGTAGCGAGAGATTGACTACGGGGTCGCGTGAGTAACGGCGGGTCACTGACTACATTCTTGCATTGCTGTATTGAATGAATATGACGGTTTTAAACCGAAATTCTTTAATCCGAGTTAGTCATTGAGCAACTCCAGGATGGCGTGTCCTGTGGCTTTGATTTCCGCTTTAGCCGCGACCTTGCAGTTCTTATGGTTCACCGCGTCCGCGCCCATGAGCAGGCACTCGGCGATGACCTTGCGGCGCAACTCATCGTCATGCTCCAGTTGTTTGACGGTGTAGCCGCCACACCCGGGCAGTAATGCCAAACCAAGTAAACAGACCAGGCGATAGTCAGGGCTCATTTCCACTCCATCTCGTGTTCGATTGTAGTCCCGGTAAGATTAACGATTGCTGACGATATTCATCGGTCCGACCTGCGCGCACATTGAGCGAAATCGTTCATCGCCAGCAAATATATTAATTAAAATAATGATAATGTGAGGTTTTTTCCCGCGCAATGGGCCTGTACGTGACGAACTTATCACCCGCCTGTCCGGCTCTATCACGGTATGAAACTACGGATAGGGCAATACTAGCGCATTGGAAAAACGCTGCATTAATCGAGATATCAGGGGACAGCCATGCCTAGCAAAATCGAAGCCGCTGTTCGTCACTCTATATATGACGAAAACTATGGAATAGACGTCGAGAGCAGAAGCGACACGACGGAAGATCATCTGGCGAAAGAACAGAATCTGCTGGATATCTACTCTACCCTCAATGACACGATGAAGATTCGCCAGCAGTTTCTCGACTGCATCGAGAGTCTGCTGGTACGGCAGAAAGGCAAGGCCCGCTATCCGGATCTGACGGCAATTCTTACCGCCTTGACCATGATGCAGAACAATCGCGATTTGCTCAAGACGGTGGAACGCAACCGTTCCAATCTGCGCGCCGGCTGGATGCAACCCGTCGAAGATTTCACCCAGGTGCTGGTGCGTGCTTCCGTCGGTTCCATGAATCAAACCCACGTGGAGATCATCAACACGGTTAAGAAGACCTTTGAACGCCTGTATTCCGATCAACGCCTCGGGCCGGTGTTCAAAACTCTGATCAGCCAGCTGCAGTTTCCAGTATTGAAGCTGGTGTTCAAGGATCGCGTCATGTTCCAGAAAAAGGACCACCCCGCGGCGCTGGTTTTTAAGAAGCTGATTCAGGCCGGTGCGCATTGGAGCGCGATCAAAGACTTTCGCAGCGACCCAGTCTACCGGGAAACCATCCGGGTGGTAGCGAGAATAGTCGATGAATTTACCGATGACCAGTCGATATTCGAGGATCTCGTGAAAAACTCGCGCTTATTTACCGAAGAATTCCCCACGACGGCGACCGCCGATGGCGCCAGATCCGCGTCGGAAACTGCTGCAGGCGAGGAATACGCACGGCGCCGCATGGCCGATCCGCAGATCGAAGAGAATCAGGACGCTCCGTCCACCAGAGCGACGCCGGTTCCCATGCCGGCGGTTGCCGCGGTCCACGGCGAGGCATTACCACCGGAACCGGCTCCCGCCACGCATGCTGCTGCGCATACACAGGCGGTCAGTGCGGTCACCGCTCCCACGCCCCTGCCGGATCCGGTGACTCTACTGGTAACAGAAAAGCTTGCAGGGCAGGCGCTTCCGCTTACGGTCGAGGAGTTTCTTACCGGCACCTGGCGCATGATCATGACCAAAACCCGCCGCCTGTATGGCGAACAACACAGCGCCTGGCGCATGACCGTTGATGTCATCGATCGCATCGTGTGGTGCTACCAGCCGAAGCGCTCACCACAGGAAAAAAATGAGTTGAAGGAAAAATTTCCCCGCTTGTTGCTGGATATCGAGGACGGTTTGCGCTCCATCATGCACCATCGTCGTGAAAAGGAAAACCTGGTCGCGGAACTCATGCAAATCTACGGCAAGCAGCTCACCGAAATCTACCGCTACAAATAGTATTCGCCGCGGCGGGCGGTGGTGCGCAGCGCAACGGCCAATGAACTACGCATCGTCGGGAGCCGCGCCGGCAAACGCCGGCGTTTACTTTCGCCTCCTGTCAGGAACAGGACAGGGCGGGGCGGGGCTTGACAGTGGCGTGGATCGCCAGAACAAGATTATTAAGTTGACAGCCGGCGGTGTTTTGCCAAAAAATAAGCGGATTCCGGCAATATTGCCTAATAACGAGGGGGGAGCAAGCAACCATGACGGAAAAAAAAGGCAACACGTCCCTGGCATTGGCAGCGCTGGCCTGCGGTCTGATCGCATTGCCGATCACCGCGTTCGTCAATATCGGTCTGGGCCTGGTGCTGCTGAGCCTGCCCATATTCCTCATCTACAAAGCCAGTTGATTTCCGGTTAAACACCCCGTACACGACGCTCAGTGCCGTTGCGCGGGGTGAACCGACTCGCCGGGCTGCCCGATGACCGATGTCGATTCTCCGCCGGGTGTCGTACCGGTTAAACAGCGGCAAACCCAGGCGCGTACCCGGCGTCAGGAGGATTTCAGCGGCGAGCAGCAGTTATGCTGCGTCATTTGTCGCCACGCCATTACCAGTTCCCGCGATGCCACAGTGCGTCAGGGCAACCACTTTCACGACCGCACCAATCCTGACGGGCGCCGTTTTTTGATCGCCTGTTTTCAGAATGCCCCTGGGTGTTTTGTCAGCGGCAACTCTACCGCCATCCACAGCTGGTTTACCGGTTATCACTGGTCGTTTGCCCATTGCGCCGGTTGTTCCTGCCAGATTGGCTGGCACTACAGCGGCGAGCAGCCGTTTTTCGGATTGATGGTGGAGCAGCTGGTGGAATGCGCCGGTGACCAGGCCGGTTGAAAGCCCGTCGCGGCAGGTGGCTGACGCCGACTAATGAGGCGGCGATAAATCGCTCGGCTCAGTCCAGGGTGCGGTTGAGCAGCACGCCGCCATGGATAACGCCGTCACTGGTTTTTTCCCAGCGGAGGGCGGCGAAGGTGAGTTCCGCCTGCAGGGACCAGCGCGGTGACAGCCAGTAGGCCACTCCGGCATTCACCCCGCCTTGCCAGGCGACACCGGAATAGGACTCACGCTGGTTGACAATATTAAAGCTTACCTGCTTGCTTTCACCGCGGTAGTAAACCGGTGTCAGAAAGGCTCCACCGTACAGCAATAAATCGTCCTGCAGGCGGTAACCGGCGATACCCGCCAGGTCCAGCATCAGTGCCTGCGCATAATTGGCATAGCCCGGATTGGTGGAGGTGGTGGATTTGTCTTCGGCAAAACCCAGGCCCAGACTGCCCGCCAGGGAATAATTGCCGGCTTTGGCGTTGGCCGCATCCGCGCCGCGGAACTGGTATTTGGCCTTGATCGCGGGATAACCCTGCAGACTGCTGGCCAGATTCGGCAGGGTGGTCAGCTGTATTTCCAGTCCGGGCTGCAGCGCGTAGCTGGCGCGCAGTCCGGCGTCAGCGGTGTGGGCCTCGAATTCCGGGTGGTCGCTATCGACCGGCAGCAACTGGTAGTTCGGTGACAGCCGGACTTCGGTGCTGCCGGCAGCTTCCACTGCGATCATGGATTGCCCGGCCGGCAGCGTTTCCGGCAGGTCGAAGCGGCTGCCCTGCAAGCGAATGTGATCGGTGGTGCCACAGGCGCTGCACAGCACTCCAATAAGCATTATCCCCACGTAATAACTGTTTGGCTGACGCATGGTCTTGACTGGCCTGTAGTTGTTATTGTTGAGCGAACATGACAACGTCGGGCGGCGCGCAAGGCGGAAAGATGGGCGTTGACGCGGCAGCGTTGGCAAGCGACAACGCATTATAGAGCGAGATGCGGGTGGGAGAAAGCGCCGCGTGACGGGGGTGCGGTACCCGCAGCGCTGCCCCGGGTGGGACAACGCCGTCGGGTGGATAGATCAATGGCTGGAGCTGGTATCGCGCCAGACCGTGATGCCGTGGTCGGGGCCCAGCAGCGCGGCTTTGCCTTTTTCGCTGTCCAGGGACACCATGTCCAGGTTATCGCATTTCGGGCATTGGGTTTTCTTGTACAATGCCAGGTGGTAAATCGTCCATGCCAGCGGGATCAGCATCAGGAACAGCAGGCCGGTGGTTGCGGCCAGGCCACCGAAGCCAGACCAGAAAAGAGCATCCACGAAAAACGTCTCCGCATCCTGAGGCACGGGCTGACCCTTGAAACCACAGTGAGTGCACACACGATCTTTCATAGTTTTCTTACCTCGTACCTACCGTTAATAATTTAGTAAATTAGAATGTTATGAATAAAAACAAATTATAGGAGAAATGTCGTCGTTGTTACACATTCCTAATGGGGTATTTCCTAGTAATGAACTAGGAATATTGATATCTGAAATTGCTAAGTGACCGGAATTTAATACATTCGTGTTATGGTTGGGTAATGCAAATGATAGCGATGCCAACGTTGTGGACGATAGGCCATGGTAACCGGGAAGAAGGCGAATTCCTGGATCTGCTTCAGGAAAACGCCATTAGAATATTAGTGGATATCCGCTCCCGCCCCGTGTCCACACGCCACCCCTGGTTCAATGAAGACCGGCTGCGCGTTGCGCTGCAGGAGCGGTCGATCGCCTATCACTGGGCCGGCAAGGCCCTGGGCGGATTGCGCCGCCCACTGCCGAATTCGCGGCACCGTGCGCTGGCCGATGCGCCGGCGGCGCAGGGTTTCGCCGATCACATGGCTGGCGATTTCTTCCGGCGCGCGGCGGTGCAGCTCATGACCCTGGCGCGTCAGGGCAGGACGGTGCTGCTGTGCGCGGAGATGGACTACCGGCAGTGCCATCGGCGCCTGCTGGCGGACTACCTGTGCCTGGCCGGCTGCGAGGTGGAACATATTCTCGGCAAAGGCGAGCGCTGCAGTCACCTGTTGAGCGCGGAATTGCGCCGTGAATCGGCCGAACTGGTGTATGACCGTCTGTCCAGTCACACCCTGGACTTCTAACCCAACAGCGGAGGAAATTCCGATGCCGTGGCAATCCCATAAAACCGTAATGCCGAGCGCGCAGAACGCGCTGCCCGGTCGCCAGTCGCCGTTGCCGGTCGCGGACAGACACTATGTGAACGGCAATCGCCTGCTGCCGCCATACCCTGCCGACAGCAGCCTGGCGCTGTTCGGCATGGGATGTTTCTGGGGAGCGGAGAAGCGCTTCTGGCAGCTGCCCGGCGTGTACAGCACCGCCGTGGGCTACGCCGGGGGTTATACCCCCCATGCCAACTATGAAGAAGTCTGCAGCGGCCGAACCGGGCACAACGAAGTGGTACGCGTCGTTTTTTTTCCGGCGCAGCTTTCCTACGCGCAATTGCTCAAGGTGTTCTGGGAGGCGCACGATCCCACCCAGGGCATGCGTCAGGGCAATGATGTGGGCACCCAGTACCGCTCCGGCATTTACTGCTATTCCGAAGAGCAGTTGCGCCTGGCGCATGACAGCGCGGCGCAGTTCCAGCCGCGCCTGGCCGCCGCCGGCTACGGGGACATCACCACGGAAATCCTGCCAGCACCGGAGTTTTACTTCGCGGAAGACTATCATCAGCAGTATCTGGCGAAAAATCCCCGGGGCTACTGCGGCCTGGGGGGCACAGGTGTGAGCTGCGAGTAAACTTTGCTACGATGGGGGAGGCCGGGTTGCCGGTGCGTTAGGAAATATACAGGGTCAGCATGCATAACAATTTACATGGGCAGACCGCCCTCATCACCGGCGCCAGCAGCGGCATCGGCCAGGCGGTGGCGCGTCAGATGGCGGCCCGGGGCTGCGGCGTCTGCCTGGTGGGGCGCAATATCGGCCGGCTCGACGCCTTGCGCAACGAACTGCAGGTGCTGGCGCCGTCTCAGGCCTACCCCGGGGACATTGCCGAAGAATCCGAGGTCAGGCGCCTATGCGCCGACATCCTGCGCGACCATGCCCGGGTGGACCTGCTGATACACTGCGCCGGCGCCATTTCCCTGGGCGCCATCGCCAACGCGCCGGTGGAGGATCTGGACCACCAGTACCGGGTCAACCTGCGCGCCCCCTATCTGCTGACCCAGCTGCTGCTGCCGCAGCTCAAGGCGTCCCGCGGCCAGATCGTGTTCGTCAATTCCAGCGTCGGTACCCGGGTCAAGGAAAACGTCGGCGCCTACGCCGCCACCAAACACGCGCTCAAAGCCATCGCCGACACCCTGCGCATGGAGATCAACTCCTTCGGCATCCGCGTGCTGTCGGTCTATCCCGGCAACACCGCCACCCCCATGCAACAAGCTATCCAGCAACTGACTGGCCGAACCATAGACGTGGAAAACCTGCTGACGCCGGCGGATGTGGCCGACGTGATCCTTCAAGCCCTGAGTTTGCCGCGCACCGCGGAGGTTACGGACATCAATATCCGGCCCATGGGAAAGCAGGGGTGAGCTGACGGGTGGTACACTTTTAGTACTCAAGCCGCCCACGCAATTCCTCAAACGGCACGGCGATGTGTTCACGGTAGGCGGGGCGCTCCAGCAGCAGTTCATGCCAGGCGATAACATGGCCCGGCCGCGGAATGTCGAGGCCCATGGTGAAATATCGGTGTAAGGATACCGCGCAAGGAATGTCGCCCATGGTGAAACTGTCCCCGCCAAGATATGGTTGGTGTGCCAGATGAGCGTCCAGCTTCTGGTAGTGCCGTTCGCATCGAGCGAGGGACTGGTCGAGGGCCGCAGGGTTACGCATTGCGGGCGGCGTTCTAAAATAACCCCAGAACAGCGCAAGAAAATCCGATTGCAGCGTCGCCAGCTCCCAATCCATCCAGCGCTCAGCGAGTGAACGCAGGGCCGGCGACTGCGGCCACAACCAACCCGCACCGTACTGCGCGGCGAGGTAGCGCACGATGGTGTTGGATTCCCAGATAACCGTTGCGCCGTCTACCAGTACCGGAATCCGACCATGCGGATTCAAGGCAAGAAATTCCGGCGTATCGAGCTGGCCGGGATTGCTACCGATATCGATGTGTTCAAAGGCAATCCCAATCTCACCAAGTGTCCAAAGAGCCTTCTGGACGTTGTAGGCATTGCGACGACCGTAGAGTTTGAGCATGGGTTATTATCACGTCAGAGTTTATAGTGATCGATTCATCAGGGCGGGGTGAGGCAGTAGCAGGGCGAGCATGGCTCAAACAATGCCTTTTACCGCCCAGGCCCTGGCGGACAACTTGATGGAACCATCCGCGGCTATGGGCAGGCTGTGTGCCAGCCTTTCCTTCAGGAGGCGTTTTGCGGAATCATCGAGTTTGGATACATAGGTAGGAGCCGGCCCCTGACCGCCGAGAAACGGCTGCCAATAATCGTCAAGGTCGGAAAATTTCGTTTCGATCTCCAGCGGGATAGTTTCAATTTTGGACAAACCAGCTCGCTTGTAGAGCTCAATGAGATGCTCGGCATTGGCATCCGGAAAACGGCGGCCTTCGTGCAGCGGTGACGCGTCGGGGTTGAGCGCCACGGCTGCATCCCAAAAGAGATTGAGAAATTCCACCTTTCCTGCGTAATCCCAAATATAAACGGCGACGGTACCGTCTTTGCGCGTTATTCGTTTCATTTCACTTAGCGCTTTTTCCGGTTGCGCAATAAAATTCAGTACCAGGCCGGAAACCACGATGCCTACGGATTTATCATCAACAGGCAAGGCCAGTGCATTGCCGGTTTTACAGATGGCCAGGCTGCCAAGGCGATGTTGCGCCGTGCGAACAAAACCTTCAGACTGGTCGACCGCGATGACTATTTCCGGGTTGTGTCTGCTGATGGCGGCCTCGCTTAAAGCACCGGAGCCGCAGCCAACATCCAACCATCGTAGCTGCGGTTTTGGCGACAGCCAGTCAACGAATTGCGCAGCGACCAGCTTGCTCCACCTGCCCATGTAGTATTCGTAGGGATCACCCGATTGCCATGAGTCCTGCATATCTCTCCTCCTGATATCTTTTCAAGTGATATTCGCTATACTGGGTACGCAGCAGCTGACTGAACCAGCACTATTGCGTATCAACAGTGTATGGGAGGAGGGGCGGCTTTAAATGTGGCACTTGCGCAGGCCAAGTGAATAGACGACTCGACTGTAGCCAATTAGAATGGCAAACACGGTAATGGTCAAGAAGGAAGTTACGACAAGAACGGACTTCGCGGTTGTGATATAACCACAAAACGTGGCGAGTGCCTCGTACCGGACGGGATATGCCGCAATGAGGCCGGTAATGATTCCATCTTCGAGCAAGTTCAACATCGCCGCCACCGAGGGTAACACGGCAAGGAATTGCAAATAGGACTGCCCGCGACGTCTTAGCACCAATTTGCCGGTCTGCAACAAAGCCACCGTTAAGAACAGCACGTAAACCGGAATTAGTACCAGCACATCAAGAAGGAGTATGCGGTGATATATTTCAATGGCGCTTTGGGAATATGAAGCGATGTAATCGTAGGCCATCACTGCGTCATAGTGCGGTAAAACATTCAAGATGGTATTGCCTCCCGAGGCAGCCTGCAGGGAGGGTATTGAAAAGGGAAGATTTGTATAATTCAGCAGAGAGTAGCTGCCGATCAGAGCGACAAACAAAACGGCAACCGTGGTAGATTTCGCCATGGATTGAATTATTGCCGGGTAACGTGCCATATTATCCTCCAATGATAAAGTTCAGCCGTGTAATCCAACAGATTAGTTCATGATCGTGTCGCCTTGGCTAGCATCGATCGCGAATTAATATGAATGTATCTGTTCCAGCTATATTTCTCAGCAACACAAAAAGTAATTCGAGACCTAAGGCTTGAGACCCTGCAGTTGTCGGTTTCCTGTAAAAAAGCAAATCTAAAGTGGCACAAGTTTATATCGCCAATAACCAACTTTCACCCTATTTTCAGTGTTATTGATTTCTGCATGTTTCTTACAACGGGTCTGCAATACGTATTGTTGTAAACTACCCAGGGTCTCGATGGCGTAATAAGCTCCGCGGGAAAACCGCCGGTTGGATCAGGTATTGGGTTTGCTCCGTTGATGTTGTTATTGAATCAGATATTTGACGGACACCGAGACAGAAATAGATAAAATACCTGGAGTAAAGGCCCCCTGATCGGATTCCTGCGCAAGATTGCTTCGAAAAAGATAGTTCTGCGACATGAGTGGCGATTCCAATTCCTTTATGGAAACTACTTTTCCCAGATCCACGTTGGAGCTGGTGGCGAGAATTTGCGCCTTCTCCCTGGCTGCCGCAACGGCCGATGCGAGCGCCTTTTTCTTGATGTTCTGACGTTCCGTGGTGTCCAGTTCGATGCTGTCGATAGTGGTGATGCCGGAGGAGATGGCGCCGTCAACAAGGCTGGTGTAAAGGCTCAGATCCATCAGTACAACTGAAATATCTCTAGAAACCTCGTAACCGACAAAAGTCTGATGTTCGGGGTCGTATTGGGGGTGAATAGAGAGCTCAGAGGAAGAGATATTCTTTAAATCGATAGATAGTGTCCTGCAGAGAGAAATAATCTTCTTAGACTTTTCGTCTATAGCATTCTTAATTCTGGACAGATCTTTCCCTCGGTCGTTGATAGAGAAATGAAATGTCGCCATATTAGGGTTGGCTTCAATACGCGCCGATCCGGATACTTCGATGCCTTCATCATTTCCATGAACAGCGTTTGTCAGTGTAAAAAACAGTAAGAACAAGGTAGAGCGAAGAGCAAGCACAGGGCCGTTCATTGATTTCTCTCCCGGTAGTTTTTTCGGTTTTTCCAGGTGCAGGAGTACTACATTTACGATTTTTCCGCATCCAGGATCCATGCCAAGCATATTTCAGCATAAATATATTGTTTAAACCACCAGAGCCACCTTTCTCCACCACCGTTTCTCAGTTTCGATCCGATCCTGTCTGATTCACTGTGTTGGAACTGCGACGCTAGCGTTTCTCCGGCGCCAGTCCACTTTGCGCCGCCAGCAGGTACGAAAATTCGTCAAGATTTACTGGTCGATGCTTCTGCGTCGTGCTGGCCGGATGGGCGCCAAGAAAGTTATCCCCCTTCCAGTTTCTGGCGGGCCGAATCGGCCTGGGGGTAAACCCACCGCCACAATTGGGGCAGGTATTTTTCAGGATCGTATCGACACATGTTGCGCAAAACGTGCATTCATAGCTGCAAATACGCGCTTCCGTCGATGCAGGGGGGAGGGATCGATTGCAATGTTCGCAGCTTGGTCTAAGTTATAACATACACTCCCTTTCTGTTTGTCCGTTACATCGCTGAATGCATGTGATTCATTCGGCGGAGGCCGCGTTTTCTACAGCTTCTCATGATTCCGAGAAGCAACAGCTGTTGGGTTTCGTCGTTTCCGCCCACCTGTACGAATTGCGGAAAGAACGCGAGAAAGAAGATCATGATTATTCCTGATTACGTTTGAGGTGTGGCCATAATACTCGCCATGCCCAATCGTCAAGTGTTTCCGGTGCGGCGAGAAAACGCGCCGGCCAGTATGAGAGAATGGTTGCATACCAGATACCCCAGCTCGTCGCATCTGCGGCATCCCAATAGTGGCACCATTCCGCGATATTTGGTTTAGGCCCATAGGATAAATCCGTCAGATACATGCCGAGGGGGCCGTTAGGGACTTCGCTGCGTTCATCGAAAAATTTCTGCAAAGCTTGTCTCTGCAATTCACGGTAGGTAGCGATCTCGGTTTCGTTGGCGTATTGAAACAGGGACACGTCGAACATTTGCTTGTGTTTTCCGCGACCCCGTTGCCACGCCAGCAGGAGGCGAAACTCGCCGAGCCAGAACAAATACTCCTGTAGCCCGGCCGCTTTGAAGTTCGTCGAGATACTAAAATGAAATGCACCATCTGCCAGCGCATACTTCCATTTCAATGTTTTCTCGGCAAGTTTCCTGAATTCTGCTGGAAGTCCGACGGATAGAAGCCCGGCCTCGAAGTGAGAGTAGAATTCTGGTGCGTTCATCTAAGGCAATACTGGCCGGGTTGGACAGTGTAATACCGCCAATCACAGCATGTATACCTCTATCCTGCAATCGCGAAAACAGGGATTTGTACAGTTCGGTACCCCAGCCTTTAGACGTGGCGAAGTGTGATAAATAAACCGTTACTTCGGCAGTATGCCGATAAGCAGCACGCTCATGCCACTTTGTTGCATAGGCATAACCTATTATCTGCTCTTTATCAATGGCTACCAGCCAAGAAAATCCGGAATCTTGAATTTTATTCAGGCGCGCAATGATTTCAGCTGCATCTAACTCGGTTTCTTCAAAAGTGACTACAGTATTCTTAATGTAGTAATTGTAGATTTCGGCGATCGCTACGGCGTCCGCTTCAGTGGCATCTCGAATCATATGCGTCCCCGTTATATTTTGGCTTGGAGCGGGTTTTCCGTAAGTACGAAAAGTGGCGTCAAGCGACCCGATCCAGCAGCGCACAGGCGCTTGGCCAGGCATAGCGCAGGTCGACGACTTCGCCGCCACCGGGAGGTTCCCAGAGGCAGGACTCTCGATTAGTGGCGCCAAGAGCCTCGTAAAAGCGCCGGGCGGCGGTATTTGGCGCCAGGACTCCCAGATACAGGCCGGCATCCGGGTAATGATGATTGGACCAGCGGGCGATTTCGGTCAGTAAACGGCGGCCGATTCCCTGGCGTTTCCTCGCTGAAACGACGTGGAGATTGTCGATGAAGGTGCCCCAGCGCGTGTCTTCGTTACCGTACGCGCAAATAAAACCTAACAAACTGCTGTGCTCTTCGGCAATAAGAACATGCTGGTTGCCTTTGGGCATTGTTAAACGCTCGCGCCAGATGCCAATGCGATCATGCAACACGTGCTCGTCAAGGTATTCGTCCTTGAATATGCCACGATAAGTGGTACGCCAGCTGTCGGCGTGCAGCTGCGCAATGGGTCTGTAATCGTCAATAGTGGCAGCGCGTACGAGCATGGAATCTTTCCGATTGACGTTGAAAAGCTGCTATATCATAGCTGTAAATCTACAACTGAAAAACTATGTGCGAACTCCATGGCGACGAAAATTTTTGGTAAAACTATTCAATTCTCTAACCGATGTTATTCTATATATGGTTTTATCCTGCCCGCGACGTTGAATCTCTTCGAACAACGCTGGCGTCCAAAACCTGGGAGAAAACCCCAGCATCTTCCAGCCAGCCAATGTGCCTTTCAAAATTGAACTGCCTGCAGGCCAGCCAAAGGGTTTTACAAACAAGCTCTTTAACAGCCGCTTGGTAACCCACCAGTAGTGAACAAGGTATGGCAAATCAACATAAATGAGAGTATCCGCAGCGCCAACCCGCAGCCAGAACGTTTCCAGCGTGCCAAACCCTTCTATGATCCAGCTGTCGTTGTTTACCAGTTCGGCGTGTTTTTTCGAGTACTCGTCGGAAGGAACGCGCTCGCCATTTTTCTTGTAAAGGATAGCGTCCAACGCCCAAAGCGATAAACCGGTTGCCGTGGAAAGTTCTCTGCTCAGGGTCGACTTACCGCCTCCGGGTTTGCCAAATACAACAATTTTTTTCATTAAAAAGCTTGTCCTGTTGCACTGTCCAAAGGAAGCTGATTAATCACTAATCACTACCGCTGGGGTGCTTCAGCGATCCATCAGTCTGTAAAATTTAAGCGCATTCCTGCTGAATACATTTCTAGCCGCTTCATGTCCAAGCGTATCGATGACGAGTTCAAAGTCACTATCACTGTAGGCCCGTGGTGCTCGTGTCGACGGAAGATCTGTACCAAACATCAATGACTCCGGGTTGGCCGAATACAGGTCTTTGATGGCGTTGGCGGCCGAAATATTTACACGACCGAAACCTGTAGCTTTAACTCTTATGCCTTTTTCCGCCAGTTTAACCAGCGTTTTGAATTGTTCGCCGCCCAAACCAAGGTGATCGATGCTCACCGATGGTAATCTTATCAGCAAGTTATAAAGGTTTGGAAGATCAGCGGATTCCACATATAGCTCCACGTGCCAACAGGCTATTTCAGAAATTCGTGAGGCCATTGATGACAGGTAGCCTAGGGATTCGGATCCGCCACGCTTTAGATTGAAACGGATTGCCCGAACGCCGCAAGTGTCCAACTCGAGAATTTGTTCATTTGAAACAGACCAGGGAAGCTGCGTAACGCCGACAAATGAGGGCCCAAGCTGCTTTAAAGCATCAGTGAGATAGTTTTGGTGGAACGCTTGAAAAGATCCAGAAACAATGGCTCCGCCGCAAAGATTGTAGCGGCTCATCGTGGTCAGATAATCAGAGAGCGTAAAAGAACTGGGAACGAAGCCGTCGTTTGCTACCAATGGATAACGTTCATCGATTATATGAAAATGACTATCAAATAATTCGAATTGATCAAGGCGCATTAATTCGTCCGCGCTTGTCTTTCTTTCGAGGCAAGGATTCCACAAAGCGATGGCACCTTTCGGCCCAGTCAAAAAGATCCGAGTCGCTTTCGAAACCCGGAGGATCCACGAACACATATCCGTTCATGGGTTTTCCGGTGAAATCCATGAGCCTGACATTCGGGCGTTGGAGTGCAGTTTCGTAATACTCCGGACCGACCCTGGCCATCAAGGTATCACCAGTAATTCCGATGAACATATACCCGCGGGAAAGAAAGGCAAGGCCACCAAACATCTTCTTTTCAGTGATCTCATGCTTCGCATGAAGCGATTCCCTGATTCTTTGGGCAAGACCTTCGTCGTAAGGCATAGTGTACTCCTGATTTAGCAGGCCACAGGCGCCCAACGGGTAGCGTCAACATTTTTTCGCACTTTCATTTAGCGGTGGTCCGATCTCCGATCAAGCTGACAGCTTTTCAATGTTTTGAGTTTGTAACAACTCCATCGATAAGTACCGTTTAGTACCCCATTTCGTCCCCGCGATGTGCCTGAGACGAGCGGCAACCAGCATCAGAGCCGAGTTGTCATCGGGGAACGCGCCTACGACCC
>DKAS01000014.1 GCA_002448875.1 Proteobacteria bacterium UBA6920
AGGGGAATCGAACCCCTGACCTTCGCATTGCGAACGCGACGCTCTCCCAACTGAGCTACGACCCCATGCGCGGATAACCGGTGGCCTGCATCTTAGCATCGGCCGCCAGTGGGGTGCCACTGGTTTGCGACCGGGGGCGTGGTTACGTTGGTATTCTTGAATACACAAGATAAAAAGAGGGTTAATTGTCTGTTTAGTGGGCAGCGGAGACCCATCCGGTTAGCCGTCTATTGCCGGCTATTATAGAACGCCGCACTGTTGCCAGTGCGGCGGTCCCTTGCTATCCCGTGCCTTCCGTTAGCCCAGGGCGTCGAGAATCTCCGCCGGCTCCACCCGCTCGCGGTAGTCGCCGCCTTCCGAGCGGGCCAGGGTGATCACGCCGTCGCGACCGATGACGAACACCGCCGGTACCGGCAGTTCCGCCGACTTGTCGCCATAGAAGGCGAAGAAATCGTAGCCCAGCTCCTGCATCGCCTTGATCGAGGCCTCAGGGTTGCGGAACACGGTGGTGTACTGGCGCGCCACCTGGTTGCCCGCATCGCTCAGCACCGCGAACTGCAGTCCGTTGGTCTCCCCCATGGCGTTGGAGCTGTCCGGCGTCATCGGCGATACCGCCACCAGCTGGGCGCCGGCCGCCCGGATTTGCGGCAGGATCTGCTGGTAGGTTTTCAGCTGCAGATTGCAGTACGGGCACCAGACGCCGCGGTAAAACACCAGCACCACCGGACCCTGGCGCAGAGTGTCGCGCAGCGACCGCGAGACGCCGGCCGCGTCCGGCAGGGTGAAGGCGGGCGCTTTGTCGCCGACACGCAACTTCAAGGGCTCGGGGTAGGACCTGGCCAGGGCGGCGGCGTCGTTGTTGAACACCGACAGCTGCGGTGCCGGCAGCATGCCTTTGAGATCGGCGACGAGTTGTTGCAGGTTTTGCGCGTAATTGGGCAGATCGATGACTTGTTGCATGTATGTCTCCCGGATTGAATTGATGACAGGGAGCAGGGTAAAAGAGTCATTTAACGCAATAAATATGTTGATGCGCATATGACTATTGCGTAATCTGCACGAATGGAGTTGGACAACCTCAATCTCTTCATCGAAGTCATGCGTCAAGGCAGTTTTGCGGACGTGGCCCGCGCCCGCGGCGTCGCACCCTCGTCCATTTCCCGGGCCATCGCCAATCTGGAGCGGGAACTGGGGGTGCGCCTGTTTCAGCGCAACACCCGCAATCTGGAACCGACGGAAGCGGCGGTGGTTTATTTCGATCGCATCCATCCGGCGGTGGCCGACATCGATGCCGCCAGGCACGAAGCCGTGGACATCAGCGCCGAGCCCAAAGGCACGCTGCGTCTGACGGCGGCCACGGTCTTCGGCCAGACGATGCTGGCGCCGCTGCTGCCGGAACTGTCCACCTTGTATCCGCAACTGGCGGTGGAGCTGCTGCTGACCGATGCCTACCTGGATCTGGTGGAGGAGCGCATCGATATCGCCATTCGTCTGGGGTCGTTGCAGGACTCGGCGTATGTGGCCCGGCGCCTGGCCGCTATGCGCTTTTATATCTGCGCCAGTCCCGCGTATTTGCAACGGCGGGGTACACCGCAAACGCCCGGCGACATCGCGGGGCACGATTGTCTGCTGTTCCCACGTCAGGGTTACAAGCTGGACTGGCTGTTCCGCGACGCCCAGGGATCGGTGACCCGGGTTGCCATCGGCGGCCGGTTTCTCATTACCAATTCGGCCGCTATTCTGCACTGCACTCTGGCGGGCATGGGCCTGGCGTTGCTGCCGGACTGGCTGGTGAACAATTCGCTGGCGAGTGGCGAACTAGTGGCCTTGTTTCCCGATCATGCGGTGTCCGCCACCGATTTCAACAGCGCGGTCTGGATTCTGTATCCGTCGCGCGCCTACCTGCCGTTGAAGTCGCGGGTGATGATCGATTTTCTGCTGCGGCATTTTGGCGGAACGCAGGACGGCGACCCGACACAGTGATGCGCCATTGCCGGGAAGTGCGCTCCGGGATGCGTCAGGCGTTTTTTCTTTTAAATAAATAAGTATCTCGTTGCTCTATCTTATCGTTTTAATCAGATTTTTTAACTTGACCGTTCTGCCGGGAAGGGATAAGTACTTTGTCTACCCGTCAGTGGAATTGTATTGTAGCTCATTGAATGTGTTCTTCGCGGTGTTCGCTGTTCATCAGGCGGATGTCTGAGCTACAATGCGCGGCGCAAAATATAAAATGAAATAGAAGAATTAGAAAAAATGGGGGGGTAGGCCAATGTTGCGTTTGCATTCAGGGGTAGGGCTCGCTGGTGCCATTCTGACCGCTTTGTTTATCACCGCCTGTGGCAATGGCGGAACGGGGGATTCACCCAGGGGTAACCTGCGCTACACGGGCCTGCATTCAGCCGCGCATGTCAGCCAGGGCAACGCCAATATCCTGGCCGCCGATATCTTTTTTTCGTATGACGCCCCGATTTACGCCGCATCTCTCGCTGTTCCGCGACAGGAAGTCACGAGTGGCGGATTTGTCCCCACCCTGGTAAAACGTCTGGACGACATCACCGCTAGCGCCGCGCCGCGTCTGCTGCTCGGCACGCAGGCCGGCTATGCCGCGGTGTCTTCGGCTACCACCGCGGTCGGTTCGCCGATCGGCGACACGGGATCCAGCAGTGGTACGACGACCACCAACAATTCCAGCGACATTTGTTATATGAGCGGCAGCTATACGGTATCCAGCAATGTGCAGGATGATGGTACCGGAACCGTTACCTTCAAATTCGTGGATTGCGATGACAGTTCCGAAATTCTCAACGGCGTGGTAAGCGTTACCGTCCGTGCCTACAGTGTTGATTACAGCACCCCCGTGGACATGCGAATCAGTTATTCCGATCTGCGCATGAACGCACGGGGTATGGATGCCACCTTGCACGGCACCGTGGACCTGAAGGTGGCGCTGGAGGAATATTCGGAGACCTATCGCGTCAATCTGGTGCTGCAGGACAATCTGGCGCAGAAGGCGGTGCAGTGGCGTGATGTCACCATCATCGATAAAATGGGCGTGGATTATTATTATTCCGATTATGTCGAAACCATTACCGGTCGCATCTATGATTCGAAGGAAGGCTACGTGGATATCACCACGGAGCAGCCGTTGCACTTCTCCTACTATTACAGCACGTTTCCCGACGGTGGCGGCCCCCTGTTACTGACCGGCGACAAAGGCAGTCGGGCGCGCCTGATGATCGTATCCAGCAGCAGGGCGCAGATCAGCGTCGACGAAGACGCCGATGGAGTCTTTGAGGCCACCAATTTTTATTCCATTACCAACCTGGGCGGTACATCCCTGGTGAATCAGCCACCGGTCATAACGATGCTGCAGCTTTCACCGGCCACACCGGATCGTAGCAGTGTATTGCGGGCGCAGGTGTCGGCAAGCGATCCGGAAGGAGAGGAGTTGCAGATCACTTATATTTGGGCCCGCAACGATGTGATTATTGACGGTGCGGTGACGGATACGCTTGCAGCCACTGAATTTGCCAAGGGTGACAGTATAACATTCACCTGCAGCGTATCCGATGGCACCAGCACGGTCAGTCAAACAGCCTCGGTGGTAATCGGCGATACGCCGCCCGTATTCAGCGAACTGCCGCCGGCTGAGACGGTCTACGGTCAGCCGCTGTCGGTGCAATTGCAGGCCAGCGATGCCGACGGGGAAACCGTACAGTACTCGCTGGCCTATGGCCCGGATGGTATGCGGGTGGATACCGCCGGCAAGATGACGTGGACCGCCATTAGCCCAATGTTTCAGGATACCCTGGAAGTCCACTATGGGGTGCGGGCCAGCGCCGGCGCCGCCGAGACCGTGGCTGATTTTAGCATTGTGATCAAGGACGCAACCCGGGCCTTTGCCCTGGTGCACACCAGTATCGGTACACCGAGCCGGCCTAATGGCCTGGCGCTTGCCGATTTCGACGGCGACGGCATCAACGAGATCCTGATGAGCGATCAGAGAAAAGCGCTGGCCATCCTGGGATATGATAAACAAAGCGGTGTCTACCGGGAGAAATGGGTCTATCCGTTCGATCTTGCGCCGGGCGGGAACATCGGCGTGGTGGCTGTACATGATGTCAATGCAGACAAGCGGCCGGATATCCTGGTGGCTGCGGGCAAGGGCATAACGGTATTGGATGGTGTAACCCACAAGATACTGACGATTATAGACGATCAATATGCGAGTCACTACGCCATTGAAATCAGCGATCTCGACCGCGACGGGCAGGAGGAAATCGTGGTTCTGGCGGGTGCCGAGGATTCCTACTACTCTGGCTCAGCACGCGAGACTATCAGCATCTACAAGCTGTCCGACTACAGTCTCATCTGGCGATCGCTGGAGCTTGATCTGGGTCCATCAGTTGCCGTGGGCAATGTCGATACGGATGCAGCGCTGGAAATTGTCACAGCCAAGGGTTATGTCTACGATGGCGCGACCCACTTGAACGAATGGGCCTATGGTCCAGGTTTCGGTTATGCCGTGGATACCGGCGATCTGGACAATGACGGCGTCGAGGAGATCGTCGGCGCGGTGGACTGGACGGCGGTGCGTGCTTACAGCGCGGTGCTGAAATCTCCTTTGTGGGAGATCACGCCGCCGTTCGCCGATCTGGGCGCGCTGCTGGTCACCAATATCGACGCCGATCCGGCCGCGGAAATCATCTTTGGCAACGGTCAATGGGGTAATGTGAGCGCCTATTCCTTCAATACCACGCAACGGTTGCCGGTGCTTGACTGGTCCATTGATGCGCAAAACTGGGGAGTCAGCAGTCTCCTTGCCGGTGATGTGGATGGCGATGGTAAACTGGAAATCGTCTGGACGTCCGATAGCGGTGGACCGGGCGCCATGGTGGTGGCCGGCTTCAATCCCGCAATCGGCGTCGAGTGCAGCAACGGCGATTGTTTTCTGGGTACCAACAACCAGTATGCGGGGCCTTTCACCGGCGCGCGCTTCATGAATACCGGCGCAGGTAAGCGCCAGGGTGTATTTGGCGTGAATAACGGCTCGAGCGCAGCATTGTTGGCGATTGATATGACCACGGGTGTGCTTAGCGCCAAGCCCCTCAATACCAGTTATTACTACTACACTTCCAATGTCCTGTTCGACAGCGTCGACTATGATGGCGATGGGGTGGATGAAGCCCTGATCGGCACGGCATATCAAACCAGTCCTTACTTCGCGGCTTATGACCCGGCACGCGGGGTCGAGGAATGGACGTCAGCGTTCAATCAGGGTACGGCCCAGGCCATGGCCCACGGTGACCTGAATGGCGACGGCCACGCTGACCTGGTGGCACTGACCGAGGATGGCTATATCTATGTCTACGATATGTATGCTTCGACCTTGCTTTGGAAAAGCACCCAACTGCCTGGTAGTACCGGCTTTGATGTCAAGCTGGTGGATCTGGACAGCGATGGCGCGCCGGAGATCGTCGCCCTGTCACGGACCGCGCTTGCGGTCTACAAGAAAAATGAGCAATTTGGCTATATTCTTGCGACGAGCAAGACCCTGGGTGAGACATACAATTACTACAATACCTCGTATGCCTTGGCGGTGGGGGATTTCGACCAAAACGGAATTCCGGAAGTCCTGATAAATTTATATTCCGCCTATACAATCCCTGCGGTTGCTTACAATATGACTATTTTCGAGGGGGTCACGCTGGACGTTAAAGCCGCCTATGCATTTCCTTATGCGGTTACCGCGGTAACGGTTGGATCAGCGGCCGAGGGCCGGGCTAATTTGATCCTTGGCATAACGCAGAATATCGACAGCTACAACTATTACAGCTCCGGTCACAATTTCATCGCGGCCATCGACGCTTATACCGGCAAGGAAATCTGGCGTTCACCGGATCTGCTGGGCCCGGTGCAGTACAACAGCCTGTCTCTTTTCCTGGATGACGGCGACGGCCGGCAACGTCTGATCGTCGGCGGCTCTAACGCCATGTACATCACCCGGTAGTGGCGGGTTGTCTCACATCTGGGCGATGGTCTCGATGCCCAGCAGATCCAGCCCGCGCTGCAGTACCGCCGCCGTGTGCCGGCACAGCAGCAGGCGGCTGCTGCGCGTGGCGTCCTCGGCCTTGAGCACCGGGCAGGCTTCGTAGAACTGCATGAACAGGCCGGCCAGGTCGTACAGGTAGCTGCACAGCAGGTTGGGATTGCAGTCGGCGGCGACCGCTTCCACCACTTCGCCCAGGCGCAGCAGGGCCAGGCCCAGTTTGCGTTCCGCCGGGTGTTCCAGGCGGATGTGGCCGGTGAAATGGGTGTCGCTCAACTCGCCCTTGCGGAAGATGCTGTTGATGCGGGCGCAGGCGTACAGCAGATAGGGCGCTGTATTGCCGTCCAGGGCCAGCATCTGATCCCAGCTGAAGATGTAGTCGTTGATGCGGTTTTTCGCCAGGTCGGCGTATTTCACCGCCGCCACACCGACGCTGCGGGCGATGGCGCGCAGTTCGCCTTCGCTCAGCTCCGGATTCTTGCCGCTGACCACCACATAAGCCCGCTGCTCGGCTTCGTCCAGCAGCTCCATCAGTTTGACGGTGCCGCCGGCGCGGGTTTTGAACGGCTTGCCGTCCTCACCCATCATGGTGCCGAAGGCCAGGTGTTCCAGGGAGCAGGTCGACGGCACGTAGCCGGCGAGGCGGGCGACGGCGAACACCTGCTTCAGGTGCAGGCTCTGCCGGGCGTCGACGAAATACAGAACCCGGTCGGCTCGCAATTCCGAACCACGGTGGCGCAGGGCGGCCAGGTCGGTGGTGGCATAGAGATAGCCGCCGTCGGATTTCTGCACGATGACGGGCAGCGGCGCGCCGTCCTTGCCGGTGAATTCGTCGAGAAACACGCACTGGGCGCCCTCGGATTCGCGCAACAGCTTCTGCTTGCCCAGGTCTGCGATGACCCAGGGCAGATCGGTGTTGTAGGCGCTTTCCGCTTTGACGTCGCCGCGGCGCAGAGTGACGCCCAGACGCTCGTATACCCGTTCGCAGTGGCTCATGGAGGTATCGATGAACTGCTGCCACAGGCGCAGGCAATGGGCGTCGCCCGCCTGCAGTTTTACCACGTAGGCGCGGGCGGTATCGGCGAAGGCGGGTTCGGCGTCGAATTTCTGCTTGGCGTTGCGATAGAAGCCTTCGAGGTCCTCCAGGGCCAGGCTGAGCTGGGCGGCGCCGCCGCTGCTCACATGCTCGATGTAGGCGATCAGCATGCCGAACTGGGTGCCCCAGTCGCCCACGTGGTTCTGGCGGATGACCCGGTGACCGAGAAATTCCAGCACCCGCACCACGGCGTCGCCGATGATGGTGCTGCGCAGGTGGCCGACGTGCATCTCCTTGGCCAGGTTGGGCGAAGAGTAGTCGACGACCATGGTCTGCGGCTGCGCCGCTGGCTCCACCCCCAGGTGAGCTTCGCTCAAGGCGCCGTCCAGGCGTTTGCCCAGCCAGGTGTCGTGCAGGGTGATGTTGATGAATCCCGGCCCGGCGATTTCCACTTTGCTGGCGATATCACTCAGATCCAGGGCGTCAACCACTTTTTGCGCCAGCGCTCGCGGCGGCTGGCGCAGGCTTTTGGCGACGGCCATGGCGCCGTTGGCCTGGTAGTCGCCGAATTCCGGACGGCCGGCGGGGGCAAGCTGGGGATTGGCATCGGCGGGGGCGCCGGCCTGTTGAAATGCCTGCTGAAAACGCTGTTCGAGTAGTTTGCGAATATGCATGGGGAAGGCGGCGGTCGACCGGGTAGTTGTTTTGGCAACGCATTATACCATTTGCCGCCGCTCCGGCGACGTGCCGGGACCGATCTCGAACCCGCGTCGCCAGCGCCGGGCGAGGTTGTCGGTCGGCGTGGGGGGGCGAACGTGGCCGGGCGAATGACTTCTTGCCCGCGATGGCCGGCTGTGGGAGACAATGTTTTGCTATAAGAATAGCCCGTGGCATAACTTGCAATTCTTCATCTATCCGTGCCCCGGTCCCATTGCAGAGCCGATGAGTGGGGACGATAGATATTACACGAGTAAAACTGTCGGATATTTCGGCTGCCGCCCGAAAGGAGGTTGTATGAATCTGTTTCAGTTAAAAAATGTGGTACGCACCGCGCCACGGGCGGTAGTTCCGGCCACGGCTGGATTGTACCGGGGAGGGAAATTTCTGGGAGCGTACCAGGTGGCCAATCTTTCCAGCAGCGGCGCCCTGCTGGTCGACGGGCCGGCACTGCGCAAACGCAGCGTTTACCGGATGCGGCTGTCGCTGTCGAGCGACCTGCATCTGCCTGTCGACTGCCAGGTGCGCCGGCGTCAGGTGGATGGCCAGGGCAAGCTGTTCACCGGTGTGTCTTTCCTCAATATTGGTTCCGACATGACGCTTTTTCTCGACAGTCTCGTGTCGGCGCGCCTGGACCTTCAGGCGCAGCGCAGCTGGCGCGCCTTGCTGGTCGATGGCGCGACGTCCCGCGGACGCCGCATGCAGGCAGACCTGCAGAGGCTGGGTTTGCAGGTGGAGCGGGCGGAACAGCCGCTGGACATCATCCGCCAGCTGCGGGAGCACGGCGACACCATCAAGGTGGTCATTATTCATCAGCCCGCGCAACTTACTGACGGCGGCGAGCTGCTGAATTATTTGCAGCAGACTTATCCGCAGATCCGCAGTTTTCTTCTGACCGGCACCGTATCGTTAAAGGCCGCGCTAGCTGAGTTGAATGCCGCCTGACGGACGGGCGATAACTTTTTGCAGCGCTGAACAGGGAGGACGAGCCGCCATTCAGGCGGGCTTAATTGCTAGAAATGTCGCGACGAAGTGTTCGCGCAACACACGAAATTCGGCGGAATATTTACCATTGCGCGGGGTCAGGGCGAGATATTCTCGCAGCACCAGGGCAGCGCGCCGCGCTTTGTAGGAGCGAAGATAAGGTGCGATACGGGCAATAATCTGCAAGGCTTGTCTATTGGACAAAGTGTAGGTGTAACTGGGCGAGTGTTTGTTCGAATATACTCTTCTGCTGGTAATTTGCCCCATGCTGGTAGCATTCTGGACATATTCCAGTAAATATCTCTCCGTGCTGCTGATGCTAAGTACCAGTTGTCGATTTTCGTTGCGGTGGCGTCGTGACAAGGTAATGGTGCCTTCGCCATCCATCAGACCAGCGATGTAGGCCGCTTCTGCATCTGTCAATGTCTGGAGGGTGCATTCCATTGCTTTCTCCCGTTTCCTGAGCAGCAATAGTTAACTGGATAAATTTACAGTCCGCAAGCGATATTTCTGCGGGTAAATTCCTGCGGATTTGGGGAAGCTGCGGTGGAATCGGCCGGCTTGATAAAGAAGGCCGGACAGCCCTGTGGGCTGTCCGGAGTACGGAATGGTGGAGGCGGCGGGACAGCTGTTCCATATTTTTCAATATGGGCTGGACTATGCTTTCACCTGCCGGCGGCAGGGGAGGGCGTATTGTGGATGCTGGCATCCACCCTAGTGCTTCATAGCAAAAGCCTTAGAAGCCTATGAGTCTCTAGCCGGCTTACCCGTTTCCGGTTCACCGGACGGCGTTGGCATAGGTTTGTACCCTTAGCGTTCACCGTATGAGCCCTCTTTTCCAACGGGGATTACTCCCCGTGGCGACCATTGCGTTAATCGAACCCGCGTCCGTAAGTCCTCCGCCCTTGGTTCTACATGCGTAGACTGTCTTTGAGTTTAACTGACCACTACCCGACAGACAGGGAATATAGTCAGCGATTCCGGTTAGGTTTTAGTGCGTCAGTCCCGAACGTCCATCAGCACGATCCTGTGTGGGTCGACCCCTGGGATCCGAGCGCACAGGCACGCATCGGGCAGAGGGCATTACGCTGGTTTTTAAGCAGCTAACGCGTAGTTGTCGTCGTTGGCAACTATAAGGTTTGCAGATGGTTTTACGAGGTACTCTGCACCTCGGCATGCCCCTCAGGTTTCGCGACCCACGTCGAAGCCATGTCGCCCCCGATGGTTTGTAGCCTCGGACAGTTTACTCCGGTGGTAAGTTCAATTCAAATGCAGACAGATCAGCGCTTGCCGGCCTTCAGCAGCCGGCCCTTTTCCCGCTGCCAGTCGCGGTCGCGCTCGGTTTCGCGCTTGTCGTGCTGCTTCTTGCCCTTGGCCAGGCCCACTTCCACCTTGGCGCGGCCGCCTTTCCAGTACATGGCGGTGGCGATCAGGGTGTAGCCCTTGCGTTCGACGTTGCCAATCAGCTTGTTCAGCTCCTCCCGATGCAGCAGCAGCTTGCGCGTGCGGGTGGGGTCGGGGATGAAGTGGGTAGAGACCGTGTTCAGCGGCGTGATCAGGCAGCCCAGCAGCCAGGCTTCGCCGTTCTTGATCAGTACATAGCTGTCCACCAGCTGGCACTTGCCGGCGCGCAGGCTCTTGACTTCCCAGCCCTGCAGGGCGATGCCGGCCTCGAAACGGTCTTCGAAAAAATAGTCGTGACCGGCCCGTTTGTTGAGGGCGATGGTCTTGTTGCCGGATTTCTGCTGTTCTTTTTTCGCCATGGTTGCTGACTGCGTCGGCGCCGGGGTGCGGCGGCTTGTTGCGAACGGGTCGCGTAAGGTGCTGTAAAGCCGCGAATTATATACATTTTAACGCGGGATTGCTTGTATCACTTTAAGATATCGCCGAAAATGGCAGGCAACGATAGCAAGTGCCGGCGCCGCTGGCAACTTGCCTGTATCCCTGAACACCCGAAGTCGAGTCCGGACCGTGCCAGTCATCAAGAAAAGCGCTTTATTGCCCTATACCGCCGCCCAGGTCTACGTCCTGGTGGAGGCGGTGGAGGACTATCCTCAATTTCTGCCCTGGTGCGGCGCCGCCCATATTATCGAGCGGGGGCAGGACGAGGTGCGGGCCAGTATCACCATCGATCACAAAGGGATACGCAAAGCCTTTACCACCCAGAATCGCCACCAGCCCGGTAAACTGATCGAGATGCGCCTGGTGGAAGGGCCGTTTCGCCTGCTGGAAGGCTTCTGGCGCTTCGAGGATCTGGGCTCCAACGGCTGCAAGGTGTCCCTGGATCTGGAGTTCGAATTTTCCAGCAAGTTGATCGCGCTGGCCGTGGGTCCGGTGTTCAACCAGATCGCCAATACCCTGGTCGATGCTTTTTGTCATCGGGCGAAGGCGGTATATGGCTGAGGAACAGATGACGGTGGAGGTGGCCTACGCCCTGCCGGAACAGCAGAGCATCATCGCCCTGCAGGTTCCGGTCGGCACCACCGCAGAACAGGCCATCGTCCTGTCGGGCATCCGGTGTCTTTTTCCGCAGATCGAACGGGAAGAGCATAAAATCGGCGTCTTCAGCAAGGTATGCAAAGGCGATCAGGTGTTGCGCGAGGGCGATCGGGTGGAAATCTATCGCAAGCTGATCGCCGATCCCAAAGCGGTGCGCAAACAGCGGGCGGCCGAGGGCAAGCCGATGAAAAAAGGCGGCGCCGACGCTTAGTCGATCTTGTCGACGGTCAAGGGGATTTTTTCGATTTTGGCCACTGTGTCGTTCTCGAATACGACTGTGACGCGGCCGGTTTCGACGGATTGGTCGACCACTTCGTAGCGATAGACATAATCCCAGCGATTCGGATGGAAGACGTCGTTGATCAGCGGCGTGCCCATGAGAAAGCGCACCTGGTTGCGGTCCATGCCCAGGGTAAGTTTCTCGATTTTCGCCGGTTCCAGTACATTGCCCTGCTGGATATCCGGCCGGTGAACGGAACAGCCGGCGAAGGCCAGGGTTGCAATGCAGGGGAGAACAATGCGAAGCTTAACCATAGAAAATTACTCGGGAATAGGACAGCCCGTCCATTATACCTTGGAGCCAACATGTCTGTAAGCCAGGATTTGAAAAAAGCGGGTCTGAAGATGACCCTGCCGCGGTTGCGCATCCTGGAGTTTCTCGAATCCAGCCACAACCGCCATGTCAGCGCCGAGGAAATCTACCAGATCCTCAAGGAAACGGGAGAGGACGTGGGCCTGGCCACCGTCTACCGGGTGCTGACCCAGTTCGAGCAGGCCGGCCTGCTGACGCGCAGCAANNCCGCGATTGAATAAATCCCGCCGGCGGTCGATAAAAGCTGGGAGCGGGTGCGCCGGGTGCGGCGCTCCGCCGGCGACCAAGGATACCCACGCCATGATCCAGCCCCGTCAGCTTCTTTCACTGCCGTGGCGGCCAGTTGCGGCCGCGCTGCTTCTGCTGCTGTGCCAGGCGCCGCCGGCGGCGGCGACGGGTGGCGAGGTGCCGGTGGCGCAGCGGCCGGCCCTGGCGCAGGCGCTGCGCCAGCAGCTGGCGAGCCTGCCGTCTTCGCGCCTGGTGTACCAGGTGCAGCAGGACGGCAAGGCGGCCGGTGTGGAGTTCATTTTCAATCGCCAGCGGCGCTACTGGCTGATAAGCAGCGATATCAACAGCGACAATTCCCGGCGGCCTTTCGCTTATGCCGATCTGCAGGCCGGCCGCCTGCTGCAGTTCGACCTGGACAAGTCCACGCAGGCCTCGATGCTGGACCTGCACGAGCTGCTGCGCATCGATCATCCGCGCAATCCCTGGTCGCTGTACGCGCGGATTATCGCGGAAAAAAGCGGGCAAACCCTGCCGGGTGTGGATTGGCACGCCAACCAGCCGCTGTTGCTGCTGAACATGCAGCTGGACGCGGATAAATTCGCGTTTACCGTCGGCATGTCCTACAGTCCCGTGGGCGAGGCGGCGGTGGCCGCTTCCTGGCTGGCGCCGGCGCTGTTTGTCCAGGCGGAAAAGGTGGTGCAGACCGCCAAGGAAGTGCAAGTGTTTCTGCCCAAACAGCATTACCTGCGCATCGCCGCCGACAGCGGCCTGTTGCTGGAAGACGCCTGGAAAGGCGGCAAAAACGCCAAAACCCGCCGTCTGCGGCTGTTGCGTACCGAGCCTCTGGCGCAGGATAACGAGGCCGCCGAGTATCAGCCGGAGTTGCGGCAGATACAGTTGAAGGAGGCGCGAGTGGATGCGGCCCTGGACCCGTATTTCGTGCTGTTCGCCGCCACCCTGACGCAGGCCGGCGTGGCCAACGACATCATCGCGTCCACCCTGCGCGTGAGCCGGCAGGAGTTCATGGGCAGCATCGCAGCGCCGGCGGCCGAGTACTGGGCGGGCTATTATCAGCGGGAACTGCAGGCTGGCCGCCTGGACCGGAAATTCATCAACACGTTTACCGAGATGCTAAAACGCAATTTCAACCAGTACATCATGGACACTGCCGATGCGCAGATGACACCGGCGCAGTACCTGGCCCGACCCGCCACCCAGAATGATTTGCTGCAGCAGTTTCTGCCCGCGGACATGGAGGATCGGGTAACGATACCGGCGACCGCCGATCTGGCGGCTTTTGCCCCGGAAACACGCGCATTGCTGGAAGGCAGCTATCGTGACGCCCTGGTGGCCTATACCATCGGTACCGTCACCGGCCTGTTGAGTACCGCGCAGGATCACGTTTTGCGGGAAGGGTCTTTACGTAACCCCCTGATGCGCGGGCAAACACAGGGAAAATGATACCCGGTGCGCCATCCTTGCGCTGACTATCGATATCGCAGGGTTTTATTTCCACTTTAGCGGCATTCAAGGTATTCTGAGACTCCCGTCACAATTTCACCCTCTGCCCCTGTAAGCTTTTCCGGATTGGGAATATAATCCCAATTATCTATCCTCTGCAGGGAATGGCTCATGTCCGGCGACGCGCAAAGCGCACTGACCAAAGCGGTAACCCGGTTGCTCAAACCGCTGGTGCGTATTTTGCTGCGCCACGGCATCGGTTTTGGCGCGTTTACCGAACTGGCTAAACGCGCCTATGTGGACGTGGCGTTCGAGGATTTCGACGTCAAAGGCCGCAAGCAAACCGATTCCCGAGTGGCCACCATTACCGGCTTGTCGCGCAAGGAAGTCAAGCGTATCAAGGAACTGCCGGACGACCATGACAGCGGCGCCATTACTCGCTATAACCGGGCGGCACGGGTGGTGTACGGCTGGGTGCACGACAGCGCTTACCAGTCCGCGCCTGGCGAATGCCGCGACCTGCCGTTCGACGGCGAAATCTCGTTTTCCAGCCTGGTGAAAGAATACAGCGGTGACGTGCCGCCGCGGGCGATTCTCGACGAGCTGTTGCAGGTGGGCGTGGTGAAGCGCGACGGGCAGGGCATGATTCGCCTGCTCAAGCGTGCCTATATTCCCAGCGCCGGCAAGGCCGAGCTGCTGGCGTTTCTCGGCGTCGATGTCGGCGGTCTGCTCGCCACCATGGATCACAACATCCATGCGGCGGGCGCCGAGCCGTTTTTCCAGCGCAAGGTGTATTACGACAATATTCCCGAGGAGACCCTGCTCAAACTGCGCGCCATGGTGCGCGACAAGGGGCAACCGATGCTGGAGGAAGTCGATCAATGGTTGTCGCAGCATGACCGCGATGTCAATCCCACGGTGCAGGGCAGCGGCCGCAAGGGCGCGGGCATAGGTATTTATTATTTTGAGAACGATGAAGGTGAGGAGTCTCAATCATGAACAAGCTAGGTGTGATTGTCGGCACGGGTATCCTGCTGGCGTTGACGGCCTGCGGTGGTGGTGAAACCGGCACCGGCGCGGTCGACACCGGTGGCGGCACCGGCAAGGACCTGGCGATCGGCGCGATTACCGGTTTCGGCAGCGTTTTCGTCAACGGCATCGAATTCGATACCACCGACTCGGCGATTACTCTGGAAGGCGGCGCCATCGTGCAGAACGACCTGCGCATCGGCATGATCGTACAGGTCAATGGCACCATCAACGCGGACGGCAAGACCGGCGTTGCCGGCAGCATCACCGCCGAGGAAGAGCTCAAGGGTGAAATCGAAGCCGTTACCAACGGCAGCGCGCTGACGGTGCTGGGGCAGACGGTGCAGATCGATCCGAATACCCGCTTTGAGAATTTCGCCGCGCTCACGGAGCTGGCGTCGGGCATGAACGTGCATGTCAGCGGTTACCAGAAGCAGGACAGCGTCATCGTCGCCACCCGCGTCGAGCTGACGGCGGCCGAGAGCGGGCAAAAGGTCATGGGAACGCTGCGCAATCTCAACACCCTGGCGCAGACCTTCGATCTGGGTGCTTTACAGGTGGATTACAGCGGTATCGATCGTAGCAGCATCGCCGACGGCCTGCTCAGCGACGGCGCCGCGGTCAAGGTCAGTGGCGTGCGCACCGCGGCCGGGCAGCCGTTGCTGGCGGAAAAAATCGTTGCCGCACAGGCCAGCCTGCCGGACGCCGAGGAATTCGAGTTGCAGGGCTATGTCAGCAATCTGGTTTCCAGCACGGTGTTCGCGGTCAACAACATCCCGGTGCATACCAGCGCGACCACGCGCTTCGAGGGTGGCACGGCGGCGGATATCGCCAATGGTGTCAAGCTCGAAGTCTCCGGTGCGCTGCTGGCAGGGGTACTGGAAGCCACCAGCATTGAGTTCAGCGAGGGCGTGCAGTTGAAATCCGCGGTGGCGACCGTCGATGCCAACGCCGGCAGTTTTACCCTGCAGGGTATGGCCGGTTTGACCGTCCATGTCAACGGCAACACGGCGCTGTCCGGCATCACCCAGCTGGCGGAATTGCAGGTTGGCAACTATGTCGATTTGCGCGCCACGCTCATCGGCGAGCAATCTTTGCTGGCCAGCAAGCTACAGGTCGAGGCCGATGGCAGTGAAGCCCTGCTGCAGGGGCCGGTGACGGCGCTTGGCGATTCGGTCCTTTCCATTCTCGGTCTGCAGATCAATGTCGCCGGCTGGGATGATGGCAGCTTCAGCGCGCCCGACGGCGAAGGGCGGGCGGCGTTTTTCAGCGGCGTGAAAGTCGGCGCGCTGGTGGCGGCGCAGGGCCTGCTGGACACGGGCGGCATTATCTGGGAATCGGTGGAGTTGCAATAGCGGCGGGGATAGTCCGGCCGGCCGCCGCGATGCGAGTTTCGCAAGTGGTTGTAAGCAGTACTGGCGGCCTGCGGGCCGCCTTTTTTTTGCCCTGGCTTCAGGAACCCCGGGTGCCGCGTTGCAGCATTTCCCGCGCGTGGGCGATGGTTTGCGCGGTCAATTCCAGGCCGCCCAGCATGCGCGCCACTTCCATCACCCGTGTATCCTCCTGCAGGCGGTCGATGGCGGTTTGAGTGCTGGCGCCGACGCTGCGTTTGTTCACCTGCAGGTGCTGGTGGCCCAGGGCGGCCACCTGTGGCAGATGGGTGACGCACAGCACCTGGNNCAGCCATGGGCGCTGATGCCTTCGTCGCCCTCCAGCACAGTGACCTGCACTTCGACGGCGGCGCCTTTGAGACCCAGTTCCTGCATATGGGCGGTGACCGCGCGGGCGAGTTTCTTTGCGCCTTTCATTCGCTGTTCGCTCAAGGCGCGGGCGTCGCGCCAGTAATCGTCACGGGCGCGGGCGATTTCGTCGTCCAGGCTCAGCAGCCGCTGTTGTTTCTGCTCCAGCGCCCGCAGTTCCTGTGCCATGGCAGCGGCGAGATCGGGCACCGCGTCCACCTCCACATGATGTTTGCGCGCCAGCTGGTGGTAGTCCGACATGCGCTGTTCCACCGCCTGCAGGCGCTGTGGGTCGGTGTCGATGCCGTCGAGATAGTGGCGCAACTCGCTGACTCCCTCCTGGATCTGAATCTGCGCGCTTTCCAGCAGATCGCCAGCGGCGGCGATGCGCTCGTCGAAGGATTGCAGTTTGCGCAGCTGGCCGGTGACCGCCGCCAGCTGTTGCAGCAGGGCGGGACCGGTATCGCTTTTCAGCTGGTGCAGGCAGGACTGGCCGCTTTCCAGGATCTGGTGCGCGTGCGCCAGGCGGCCGTGTTCCGCCGCCAGTTCCTGCGGTTCGCCGGCGCGGGGCGCGAAACTGTCCAGCTCCTGCGCCTGATAGCGCAGCAGTTCCAGGCGGTCGGTGATGCCGTGCTGGCTGCCGCTGAGTTGTTCCCGTTCCTGCAGCAGGCGGCTGATCACCTGGTGGCCNNCCAGCAGTTCGCCCAGTTCGCGCACCGCCTGCAGGGTGGCGGGCTGGCCGTTGATATAACTGCGCGAACCGCCGTCCTTATTGATGGTGCGGCGCAGCACACAGTCGGCATCGCTTTCCAGTTCGCGCGCGCGCAGCCAGGCCAGCGCCTGGGGCGCCTGGGCCAGGTCGAATTGCGCGCTGATATCGGCTTTATCGGCGCCATGGCGTACCATCATGCTGTCGGCGCGGTCACCCAGCACCAGGCCCAGGGCGTCGATCAGGAT
>DKAS01000213.1 GCA_002448875.1 Proteobacteria bacterium UBA6920
CATATAGGCTTCTGCCTCCTTGCCCAGGGCCGTGCCGGCTTGCACCGCCCCGCGCAGGATATCCCCGGTCGAAATCTGCACCGCGCCGGTGAGCTTGGTCAGAATTTTCGCTACTGTGCCCTTGCCGGCGCCCGGCGCCCCCAAAAGTATCAACTTCATGCCTCTACTCCTCTCCTGCAGATGGACCGTCGAAACAAAGATACGGATTTTGCCGGTTCCGCCCGCCGGACCACAATCAAGTAAACATTATACGGGGGTAAAAATCCTTGATTACCCCGGCGGGAGACGCCGGGGCTGGCATCCCGGACACGGCGCCCAAGCTTTGCCAGGCAGGCCTTAAACTTTTCCCGGTGCGAGACGATACCTAGGTAAATTCCTTATATAGCTCTCAGCAACCGGTAACCAGGCCATGGCCAACGAGAAAATTCTGCGAACCATTAAACACTCCCCCCTGGGCGAGACCCTGTCGGACACAGAATGCTGGGCGCTGGCCGACATTTCCGAAATCAAGCTCCTGCAAAACGGTGACTACCTGGTCATCGAAGGCGACGAAGACAAGTATTTATACGTCATCGTTTCCGGCACCCTGGCGGTGATGAAAAAAATGCCCATCGGTGGCGAAGAGATACTGTGCCGTTTGGATAAACACGAGCTGGCCGGCATTTCCGGCTTCGTGGATCAACAGAAACGCCTGGCCAATCTACAGGCGGTCGGACCGACCGAGGTACTGGCCATTTCCCGCGAACGCTTTCACGGACTGATAAAAACCCACCCCGACACCGTTTACAAGGTGATGTGCGCCCTGGTGCGGGAAGCACTGCATATCGTCAAGCGTCTGGATGACAACATCGTCGAACTGAACGACCATTTCCGCAAAGTCAGCAGTCTGTACTGATTCACTCATGTTCCCTGCCCGCCATGGCGGCGTCTGCAACCTTGCCGGCGATCCGTCGGCATCGCGTCGCCGGCACTGCCCGAAATTTGCCGGCGTCGTTGATCATTCGTCAGCGCGCTGTCTGCCTCGACAGAATGATCACTCCCGATTTGCATCGCCTGCCCGCGTGCAAGCCTGGATTGTTGAATGCGCACTCCACATTTAACGCCGCGGCGGCGTCCTGTAAATTTTTTTTCACTGCGATGACGGCAGCGACCATTTGCGTAAGTCGCATGTAAGAATTGCATTGTTATATACACCCTTCCACCCGGCAATACTGCCTGATTTGCACCCGCCAGGAATGCGGCGCCGTCGATGACGCGAGGGCAGGACCGGCCTTTGGCGCGCCGGCGGGTCTGACTTCGGCATGCGCCAGCAGTCCATGCGAATAGATTTGCAGGCAGCGGTAAACCGTGAGTAACACCGGTCCGTGACACCTGGCACCTGTGAGCGGATGTCAGCGTTGTTTGCCCATGGATCATCAGCTGAATAAAGGGAGTTAATCATGTCGCACAGTATCATGTTCAAAAAATTTCTGCGTATCCTGCAACAAGCGCGCAGCGCCAATCTGCGCGCCGCCGGGCTGCCGCCGCCGCTGAACCAGGCACAGTGGCGCACGCATCGCCGGCGCTTTCTGCGCCAGGTGGTGGCCACGGGCGGCGCGGGCCTGCTGGCCGGTGCCCTGCCGGGCTTCATGCGCCAGGCCTGGGCCGGTGCCGACCCGGCAGCCGCCCGCATCGCCATCATCGGCGCCGGCCTGGCGGGCCTCAACGCGGCTTTCCAACTGCAGAAAGCCGGCCGCAGCGCCGAAGTGTATGAAGCCAGCAATCGCCTGGGCGGACGGGTGCATACCACTCCGTTCCCCGGCGCCGAGCACCTGCTGGTGGAACGCGGTGGGGAACTGATCAATACCGATCATGCGGACATGCTGGCCCTGATCAATGAATTCTCCCTGGCCTTGTTCGATCGTCGCGCCGATGCCGCTGCCGTCGCTGCCCCCGCGGAGACCTACTACTTCGCCGGCAAGACCTGGAGCGAGGGAGAACTGGCCGGCCTGTGCCAGCCCCTGGTGGCGCAAATCAGCAACGACGCCAGCCTGATAGATCAGGATTGGGACACCCATGCGCCGAAATTCGACCGTTTATCGGTCCGTGACTATCTCGACCAGCATGCGACGCTGATTCCGCAACCCGTGGTCAGAAGCCTGTTTGAAAACGCCATCCGCACCGAATATGGCGTGGAAGCCGGCGCCTCCACCGCGCTGCAGCTGCTGTTCCTGCTGCCCGTGGTCGACGGCGCGCACCTGGAACCGCTGGGCTACAGTGATGAGGTCTATACCGTCCAGGACGGTAATGCCCGCATCATCGACCACCTGGCCGCCGCACTCGACGGTCACATTCACACCGGCATGGCGCTGACCGAGCTGAACGGCAATGGCAAGAATGGCTATGAGCTGCATTTCGCCAACGGGCGCGAAATCAAGGCGGATATCGTCATCCTGGCCCTGCCCTTTGCCGCTCTGCGCCGGGTGAAGCTGAAAGCTTCGCTGCCGGGAAAAATGCGCCGCTTCATCGATGAGCTCGACCTGGGGAAAAACGACAAGGTGCTGGCCGCGTACAACGAACGTGTGTGGCGCAATGCGAAGGCGTTTTCGCTGGCCGCCTGGACCGATGTCGGCTGTTCCGAGGTTTGGGATGCTACCCAGCGCCAGAAAGATCAAACCGGCGGCGCCCTGGTGTACTATCTCGGCGGTGACGAAGTCGGCGCCCTCGACAAACGCGCCACTGGTGGAGCCAGCGCCGGCGCCGCGTTGACCAAACGTCTGGCCGCCTATCTCCCGCCGCTGGCGGCGGCCGCCAGCGATCTCTATGTGCGCACGCTGTGGACGAAGAATCCCTCTACCCACGGCGCCTACGCCAGTTTTCGGCCCGGCCAGTTGACGCGCTACGGCGAATACCTCTGGGTGGAATCCGAAGTAGTGGAGGAAAACCAGTCGGTGCAGCATGACGGTCTTATCTTCGCCGGCGAACATCTCAGCGACGAATATTACGGCTTCATGAACGGTGCGGCGCAAACCGGCAGACTGGCGGCACAGGCTGCGCTGCAACTGGTCAGCAGTGGCGCGCTGCGTTCGGGCGGAACCTGACACGCAAGCTGCCGCCGCGGGAAAAAAGACGGTGCGTATAACGCACCCTTAAACGCAGCAAAAATGACGATGTCGTCCACCGCTGGTGAAAAAAATAATGATATTTGCTTTCCCGCCGGCGGCAGCGGTGGCGTTTCGCTGTTCCGGGACGTCCAGCGCCAGGGAGGGCGCTGGTCGAGCCCACAGGGATGTGGCTCTTGCGATCCCGGAACAGCGAAACGCCGCCGTTGCGAAAAGCGGGCGGGAACACCCTGCTTACCACGCACCCAGACGGTGCGCAAACTTCTGCACCTCGTTTACGGTGTCCGCAACGCCCGCTTGCCTTTTGATCCGCATGAAGGGCTTGCTTTCAAGGCATCAAGAGAGCATCTACGCGCGACAACGGGTTTTTTTCAGCGATGTCAGCGCGGGTTCGCCTGGCGATGGCGCTGGTAAAGGTTGGTCAGCCAGTCGCCCAGAGGCCGGGAGCGAAATGTCCGGCGGAACTCGGTGATTTCCGCCGGCACCAAACCGGCGGCATGGGAGCTGGCGGCCGGCGTCAACATCGGCGACATCAGCGCGCCCACCGACAGATCGGCGCGAGTGAAAGCGCCGTCCAGCAAATAGTCGTTTGAATGCAGTTGTTCTTCCAGGCGGGTGAACGCCGCCTCCATACGCTGGCGCGCGGCATCGGCGCTCTGCTGCGATACGCCGTAACCCGTGCGTATCAAGTTCCGCACCCGGGGAAAGGCCAGTGAATAGAACAACCTGCCATACCAGGGTCCGCCCTGAGTGAACCGGTCGATCACGGAACGAGGGTTTTGCAGCAGGTAGTGGTAGAAATAAACGCGCAGAGGATCGCCGATATGGTCGGCGGCGAAGCGCTCCCACTGCAGCGCCTGTGCACGGCCGGCGCTATCGGCCGGCGTCAGTTGCCGCGTGCTGATTTGCCGGTCGAGAAAATCGATGATGGCGGTGGAATCCTGCACATATTCCCCGTTCATCGCCAGCACCGGCACGCTGCTGCCGGCGACCCAGCGGCGCAACTTGCGGGCGTGCAGCCCAGGCAGAAGATTGCACTGCTGATAAGCGACGCCTTTGTAATCCAACGCCCAGCGGGCTTTCTCGCAGTAGTGGGAAATGGGAAACTGATACAAGACCGTTTGCACCCTGCCCTCCCTTGATCCGCCGCGCCCCGGGCCCTTGCCCTGGCAGGCGACGGATACGATTCACGGCCCTGAGCCAGGGCCGTGAATCGATTGTACAACTACTGCTGCTTATTGTAATCCCTGAGAGTCATGAGATAGCTGACCACGTTCTGAATCTGCGCGTCCGACAGGTCGTCACCCCAGTCCGGCATATCCTCCGATCGGCCAACGCCCTTGCCACCCTTCCTGGTGATTTCCACCATATAGGGGCGTGCCGCCCCGGCGATGTGGAAATTGGTCGGTGACGGTTTGTACTTCCAGGAGTCTTTGCCCCTGCCGTCGGCTTTATCACCATGACATTTGGCGCAATATTTATTGTAGACCTCGTGCCCGCTGGCAACCGCATCGTCACCGTCGGCCGCCGCATAAGCCAGGCCGCAAGTCGCCATTAACAACATCGCCATGATAGTTTTCATCGTCAATTCTCCAGACCGCATCGTTTCAATTGCGGGCGAAACTTTCCCACCCGCGGCTCATACTGCCATTGCCGGTGAATCCCGCCGCCTCGCCATGCTGAAGGGACGCGGCCGCCGGCGTTTTTTACCGGTTTATTTCTGGGACGCAAGATAGGCGATCAGATCCGCCCGTGCCTGCGCATCCGGCAAACCGTCATATTTCATTTTCCCGGCGGCCACCACCGCCTTTGGCTTGGCGATGTAGGCGTCCAGATTTTCCTCGCTCCAGGTCGCTTTCAGGGCGCGCATCGCCTCGGAGTAGTCGAAATCGGCGATCACCGCCGATTCCCTGCCGACCACGCCGAACAGCGATGGACCTTTCTTGTTCTTGCCGGGTTTGACGCTGTGGCAATCGGAACATTCCTGCGCGAACACGTCACCGCCCTTGCCGGCATCACCGGCGGGCGCCGCAAACGCGGCGCCCGTGGTAACTATCGACGACAGCAGGCAAAGAAGCAGGCTCAGAAGCGCGCATTTTCCAGTGGCTGCATGCATGATCGACTCCTACAACGAAGCCCAGACGAAGCCCATCAGGGTATTGGCGTCGCCGGCGACGCTGCCGCTTTCGCCATTGAGCTTGTTGTAAATCGTGTATTGCAGACCCAGACGCAGGTTGGCCCACGGCGCCTGCCAGGAATTTTCCTTGCCGAAGGGCGTCCAGTCGGCCTGCAGCATCCAGCCGTTGCTGTCCAGCTTGGCGCTGCTGTCGTCGGTGGTGCTGAAATAACGCAGAGTGCCGCCGTAGGACTTGTCATAGTAGTAGGAGCCGGCGACGTTCAACTGATTGAGGTTGGACTTTTCGGCGGCGACATCACGCGCTTCATGGGTGTAGGAACCGTTGACGGACATGATATTCATCCGGTTGCCGAGAAACTGATAGTGGCCGTCCACACCGTAGTCAGCGTACTTGTCGCCGGCCCCGGAAGCGCCGTGGTCCTTCAGCTCCGCCGACATGCCGTGCACCCCGACCGAATAGGAGGCGCTGCGATTGTCCTTGAAATACGCCACGCGCCAGTAAGGCGCCAGGCCGTTGATTTCCTGACCCTGCTCGACGTTGATTACATCCAGAAAGTTGTTGCTGAAGGAGGCGTAATTACCCAGTTCCGCATACATGCCATTGGCCAGTTGCGAATAAACGGTAATTCCGTAAACCGTGCCGGCGATCATGTCATCCAGCAGCGGACCGGCCTCCACGCCGGGGGCCAGATCCGACGACGTATACGGGAACCGCCAGGCCGGCAGTGTGTTGAAAGGGTCCTGCATCGAGGGGTTATTATTCACCGTCACGCCGATGGTGCCTTCCTGGCCGAACAGGGTGGTTTCCCTGGCGTAGCGAATATCGGTGTTATCCAGTGCAGTCACCTTGTCCACGCCTGAATAGGTGATCTGGGTGAAGGTCCCGATATGATCATAGAGCTTGCCGGCGATGAAACCAGACAGTTCCTGCATGGCGACGTTATTGTTTTTGCTGAAATCGTCGGGCGGCGGGTCCTGATCCTGCGCGGTATGGGTGTAGTTGGCGATCAGCATCGCCGCCAGGGGCAAATGCCCGGGCTTGCCGTCGGAATCGGTATAGCCACCCAGTTTAAATTTCATGCCATGGGCGGTGAGCTGCGGCCCGAAAGAACCCACGTGACAGGAATCGCAGGCCTCGCCCGTTTGCCTGGCATAGCTCGGAAGCGCCAGCGCATCCGGCACGAAGCTCATTGATCCTATTAAGAAAACAGATGAAAGGAAAACACTTCTTGTAACTGCACTACCCCTTGCGCGAAACATATCGATCTCCAATTTATTGGTTTGATTGTCATGGTGTCATCGGCAAGACTGACACAGCGAGCTTCGAGCAGGGTTTGGCAGATTGAGTTCAACGTTCGGAAGGAAATATATTTTTATGCGGAAGCCGATCCAGCACCACCTCCTTAAGCGGGCCGTAAGCAAATCGGAAGACGAAATCTGCCCGCGGCGGCGACGATTCAGGCCGGAGGTTTCTCCGCGTGGAACGGATTGGGGGGGGTAGCGCGATCGCCCTTCGAGCCGGGATGACCTCACACCGTAAAGGCCAGCGATCCTGTCGCCGTGCGTCCTGATCCAGGATCGGCTTCCGCTGCCGGCGGCGAGCGCGGCCAGGGGCGTCAGTTGTTATTTGCGGTCAGGTAGACTATTATCCCCGAAGGGATCGCGACCCGACCCTTTCGTCCCGCCATTTACCGAACGGGGTGCCACAGCCCATGTTTGAACATCGCGATGACCTTGCCGCTTTGAACGAACACCTGTCATTGAAAGATAAAATCGTCTGTGCCCACGCCGTGGTAAAAAACAAGTTCCCCTTTATCGCCCGTATCGCGGTATCGATTTACGATGCGGAAACCCGGGTGCTGAAAACCTATCTGCACAGCAGCGGCGATGATAACCCATTGCAGAATTACCAGGCGCTGCTGGACGACGCCCCCTCGCTCAAGGAAATCATCGCCAAGGGGCAACCGCGGGTGGTCAACAACCTGGTTACCTTCGAAAACAGCAGCCACGAGCACGCCAAACGCATTGGCCGGCAGGGCTATGCCGCCAGCTACACCATGCCGATGTATCAGTCCGGCACGTTCTTCGGGTTTCTGTTCTTCAACTCCTATGAAAAAGACGTATTCAACGAGAAAGTGCTGAGCGATATCGATATCATCGGCCACATGATTTCGCTGATGATAGTCAACGAATTGCAGTCGCTGCAGGCGATGACGGCGGCGATTCGTACCACCAGCCATATCACCCATTACCGTGACCCGGAAACCGGCAGCCACCTCGACCGCATGTCGCGCTACAGCCGGGTCATCGCCCGTGAACTGGCGGGCAAACACCAGTTGAACGACGACTATATAGAACACATTTTCATGTTCGCCCCCCTGCACGATATCGGCAAGATCGCCATTCCCGACCATATCCTGCTCAAACCCGGAACGCTCGACCCGCAGGAAGCGGCCATTATGCGCACGCACGCGACGCGCGGCCGGGAAATGATCGACGAGATGATACGCAATTTCGGCCTGGATTCGCTCAGCGACATCAATGTGCTGCGCAATATCGCCCAGTTTCATCACGAGGCGGTCAACGGCAGCGGTTATCCCGAAGGCCGGCAGCAAAACGCCATCCCGCTGGAAGCGCGCATCGTCGCCGTCGCCGATGTGTTTGACGCCCTGACCACCCGCCGTCCGTACAAAGAAGCATGGAGCAATGAGCAGGCGATCGCCACGCTGCAAAAAATGGCCGGTGAACAACTGGACGCCGACTGCGTCGCGGCCTTGATCGCCAATATGGAAGAAATCCGGTGTATTCAGGAAAAATTCGCTGGCAATGAATACGGCTGACAAGCTCGCCGCCCCGTCTGACGCCGATCCACGCCTGAGCAGGCAACGGCGCTGCCGCGGCCGGCTACCCGCTCAGTGGTAACGGGGTGGCGACTGCCTGATGCCCAGCCTGTCGACGGTGGACTGCAGCCGTTCCGCCAGCGCCACTCCGCCCGAGGATTCGATTACCTTGCCGGCGGTTTGCAGGAAATCGCCGATGTTATCCCCGCCCAGCGCCGCGACGACCAGGGCCTTGATCCGTAACAACTCAGGATAAAAACACATCTCCCGGGTCTGCGCGGCGGCCTGCAGGGCGGATTGCACGGTTTTATCGGCGGCTTCGAGCTTGCCGGCTTCCAGATACATCTGCGCCTGCAGGTTGAGAAAATAAGTCTGTCCCAGGGTACCGCCGATGTGGCGAAAGGCCGCCATCGCCTCTTCGAATTTCTGCAAGGCTGCCTGCGGATCCCGGGATCGAGCCAACCAGGCTTGTAACATGCCACCGGCCGCCAACCAGAAATTGTAGCCGTACTGCTCCGACAGACGCAGCTCTTCCTCCACGTACTGCCTGGCCGTGCTGATTTCGCCGCAAAAGTCGCCAACAATAATGGCGGCAAAGTGCAGTGCGTAGGCGATGCTGAAAGGATGCTGCAAAGTCTTAGCCAGGACGATACTTTCCCGCGCCAGCTGCAGAGCCAGGGCTTTATCCCCCAGGAACCACTTGACCAAAGCCGCGTTGGACAGCGTCGCCACCCGTGGATCCTGACTGAACTGCCGGCAGATATCCGCGGAGCCGGCACTGGCCTGGCCGGCGCTCAAGGCCGCTTGCAGGTAGCTGTCGGCTGACACCAGTTCGCCCTGCCAGAACAGCGTGCAGCCCATGATGCGGTCGGCCTCCACCCGTTGCATGGCGTCGTCGCCACCGTCGTTCATCGCCAGCAGCTGGCCGGCAAGTTCACGGGCCGTGGTCAGATCGCCTCGGGTATAGTAGTAGCGCCAGAGCCCGGCGATGGCGGGAAACTTGATATTGATGCGCTGCAAATCGGCGCTCAACCTGGCTGCCTGGGAAAACACCTCTTCCACCTGCGTGGCCGTATAGCCCTTGCCCATGACCAGGGTCTGCCCCAGCAGCAACAGGCACTCCAATTCCTGCTGCAGACGCTGTTCGCTGTCCGGCTGTCTACGCAGAATATCCAGTGCCCGGTTGAGGTGGGCGGCTGCTTCCAGATTGGCGAAACGATCCAGCGCCTGCCTGCCCGCCTGGATCCAGAACGGCAGCGCGGCCTGCGGATCACCGCATTCCATCAGGTGATGTGCGTAGACTTCCGGCTGACTGACGATCTTGTCGGGAAAGCGTTGTTTGATGATGCCGGCGATGCGCCGGTGGTAGTCCTGACGCGTGCTCTTGAGCAGGGACTGGTATGCGGTTTCCTGCAGTAACGCCTGGCGGAATGTATAGGACGCCTCCGGCGGCAAGCCTCGCTGCTGCAGCAAATCGCTGTTAACCAGATCCTTCAGCTGCTTCTGCAGCTTGTCTTCGTCCATCGGCACCACCGCGCGCAGCAATTCGTAGATGAATTCCCGGCCCAGGGTCGCCACCAGCTGCGCCAGCTCTTTTTCATCGCCGAGCTTGTCGATATTGGCCATCAACAGATCCTGCAGCGTCGCCGGGATCTTCAGCGCATAGCTCAAGTCCGCCAGTTCGAAACTCTCGTCGCCCTCGATGAGCTTGCCTGAACCGAGAATGGTTTTCAGCAGCTCCTCCACGAACAGCGGAATACCGTCGGTTTTGGCGATAACATCACGAAACAGTTCATCCGGCAGCCGCTTGCCGCCCGCCATGGTATTGATCAGGCGCCCCACCTGCCGGCGCGACAGGCGATTGAGCATGATATAGGTGAAATTCGCCTGTTGCTTCCACGGCAGTTGAAAATCATTGCGAAACGACAACAGGATAAACATCTTCCACAGCGGCGCCTGATCCACCATCATGCCGACCAGCTCGAGGGTCGAAGGATCTATCCATTGCGCATCATCCACCACCAGCACCAGCAGCCGGCCTTCCGCCATTTTCTGAATTATATTAAACAGAGTATTGATGGTTTTGCGCTTACTGGATGACGCCGCCTGCGCTTCGCTATCGTCCTGCAACCGGTAAGTCACTCCCAGCAAGCGACACAGAGCGGCGATCTCCTGTTCCCCGTCCAGACTGTTTTCGCGGAAAGCATGGTGGATATTGGCGAGCTTTTCCTCGTTGCTCAGGCCATGGTGCAACTTGAACGCCCGGCAGAGATAACTGGTGATCGCGTGAAACGGGCTGTTGCGATAATACGCTATCCCCTGCAGCTCGATGTAGAAATGCTCGACACCGGACAAGGGTTGATGAATCTCCTGAATCAGACGGGTCTTGCCGATACCGGGTTCGCCGGACAGACAAACGACCTGACCCGTGCCCTCCACCGCCTGATCCAGACGATCAAGCATCAGACCACGTTCCTGCTCGCGGCCAACCAGAGGGGTAGCGTTCTGCGGCGTGCGCGTGGTTCGGCGCTGCAGAAATTCGGTCTCTTCCAGCACTGTGAACACTTCCACCGGCTGGGTAAATCCCTTGAGGGAATGCCGCCCCAGGGACTGCACCTGAAAATCCTCGCCGATCAGGCTGCGCGTGGCGCCGCTGATACACACCATATTGGGCTGCGCCAGGCCCTGCAGGCGCGCGGCGATATTCGGCGCTTCACCCAGCGCCAGGCGATCACTCTCGGCGGCGCTGGTTTCACCTATCACCACCAGGCCGGTGTGAATGCCCACCCGCACCTGCAGATTAATGCCGAATTTTTCCTGCAGCGAGCCTTCCAGTTTTGTCAAAGCCTCGATCAGCGCCAGCGCGGCGCGCACGCCGCGTTTGGTATCACCCTCGCCGGCGTTAGGATAACCGAAGTAGGCCAGGATACCGTCGCCCAGATACTGGGCAATGTGACCGGAGTACTGCTGCATCACCTGCTGCGACTGATCGCGGTAGATGGTGATGATCTCTCTGAGCTCTTCCGGATCCAGTCGCTCCGACAAGGTGCTGGACCCCACCAGGTCGACAAACATCACGGTTAACTGCCGGCGTTCGGCGCTGCCGGCAAGTTGCAGGCTGTCCTTTTGCCTGCCTTCCCCAGCGCCGCCGACGGCCACGCCCTGCTCTGCGGGCGTCAGCTGCCGCTCCCGGGCCCCCGCCAGTTGCTGGCCGCAATAACCGCAAAACCTGAAATTCGGAGGATTGTCGTGCCGGCAATGTGCACAATGCTGTGGCAGCGGCGCAGCGCAATTGCCGCAGAACTGCATGCCTGCGGGATTGGAAAAATCGCATTTTTCACAGCGCATAGAGTCCTGCCTCGCCAAGAGACTCGCTATTCTACAAACAGCGCCTGAATAAAACTATACCCTGATATATACAGTTGGTTTATATCAGACGCGGAGATTTCCTGTAGAAGTATAGAAGACCGGGGACGAAACAGCTGTGGATGCAACACGCGGCAGGAAGCAGCTTCGGCAGAGGCTCGGGAGCAAGCTATTTTATCTTTACATTACAATATGTTACAGATATTTTTCAAAGCGAACTCAAGCACACAGGGCCATGCTGAGATTGTCGATGGCCTTGCTTTCATTTTCCAATTCCATGACAAAAGACTCCGGGCTGACTCCCAGCCGACTGAACGAGGGAATACCCTGCCAGTCGATAGTGGCGATGGTGCGATCTTCGCGCAGATAAGCCTGCAGATTGGCTATGATGACCAGATCCACCAGATCCGCCCGGCCACTGGATGGCCGCCGCTGATGGCTTTCATGTTCGGCGGCAACGCGGATCAGTTCCTCGGGAAACCGCCAGGCCTTCAGCACCTCGGTACCGGTAAGCACGTGCAGCTTCTCCACCAGCCGTTCCAGGGCGTGATCGGTAAGCGCCGCCGAGGTGTAGGCGTCGGCTTTCTTCAAGATGGGCAGCGCGCCGATATCATGCAACAAACCGGCGAGCATCGCCTGATCGGGCGCCATGCGCAGATAAGGCGCAAGACTGTAGCAGATGGCGGCGACACTGGTGCTGTGCTGCCACACCGAACGCATTTTCTGCTCGACCACCGGCCGGGATGCGTGAAACATCTGCTGGATCACGACCCCCGTTACCGTATTACGCAAGGCCCGGCTGCCCAGACGGACAATGGCCTGCTCCAAAGTCGACACCGGCTTGCCATAGCCGTTCATGGCACTGTTGGCGATCTGGATGACGCGGGCGCACACCGCCGGATCGGTGGTCAGAACCTTGGCCAGTTGCCCCGTGCTGGCATTGCCGTCTTCTATGAGCTGATACAGACGCAGCGCCACATCCGGCAAGGTAGGCAGCACCAAGGCGCCTTTGGCGAGATCATTCCTGATGTCATTGTAAATTTGTTTTTCCAGTTCGCCCTGCATGACTTCCCCGCCAGTAAACCAAGCAATCATTGACGAGCCATCGCGGCTCGAAAATCATATCGGCAGGGTCAGTGGCAGTTTTTGCAAATATTTGTCGCGCGGCGGCGACCACAACCAGGCGGCGATGCAAAACAAGATCAGTGGAATACCCAGCACCCAGCGCTGGCGCGACCGCGCCCGGTCGCGCATTTCCCGCTGCACTACGGCCTCGCCTTTGCTCATTTCCATATAAGACTGGGTGAAGGAAGACAAACGCCGCACTTCCTCGTCGCTCATCGCCTGTCCCTGCCAGCGACTGTCACGTTCTTGCATGATCAGGCGATCGGCCTGTTGCCGCGCCTGCGCCTGTCCCGCGGTGGACTGGGCCAGCAATTCCCTTTCCGCGGGCGTGAGAAAGGGCTGGCGCAAACCCGGCAGCAGGGTCTCCACCACATCGAACAGTGGCTGATCGGCTTGCGGTCGCAGCACCAGC
>DKAS01000162.1 GCA_002448875.1 Proteobacteria bacterium UBA6920
TTACTACGTCGTCACCGCCGTGTTCGCCGACAACCAGGAAAGCCCACCCACCGCCGAACAGACCGCCAGCCTGCCGGCCGACACCGCCCTGGACAGCGACGGCGACACCTATTTCGACGAGCATGAAATCGCCGCCGGCACCGATCCGCACGACCCCGCCAGCTTTCCTCCGGGCACCTCTATCGGCCCCGACACCAACATCTTCGCCGACGGCAACACCGTGACCTGGACCCTGGCGCACGCGCCCTATATCGTCAACCAGTACCTGTACCTCTACTCCGGCCAGACCTTGATCATCGAGGCCGGCGTGGTGGTGAAATTCGCCGCCGGCACGGGTGTGGATATTCATTCCGGCGCCAGCCTGCGGCTCGAAGGCAGCGGAGCGGCGTTGTCCAAGCGTGTCATCCTCACCTCGATCAACGACAGCAGCATCGACGGCGACCATAACGGCCCCAATGACACTCCACTGGGCGCAATTCCGCCAAGCCCCGCCGACTGGGCCGGCACTTATTTCTTCTCCGCGTCGGCAGGCGCCATACATTTTGCCGAGTACCGTTACGGTGGCGACTACAGCAATGGCTGTGAGTGCAGTAGCGTGCCGCTGTACCTGGAAGACAACGATGTGGCCGAAATCTCCAACCTGTGGATGACCGACAACCGCAACGGCATCTACGTTACGGGCAGGGTTCACGCCCCCACCATCAGCAATTTCCATTTCACCAACCAGGCGGGTAGCTACGGCAACGCCATAGAAATATACATGAGCAGCCCGCAGTTCCTCGGCAGCAACAGCATCGAGCTGAGCAGCGTGGAAAGTTCTGCGATCAGAGTTTTCGGCGGGGAAACCGATGCACCACGCTTCACCAACTTTAGCATTACCGGCGGTCGTGCAGCCCTGGATCTGCAAACCTTCAACACCCAAGCCAACTCACCCGGCAGCTATGAAAATTTCAGCATCGACAACGTCGCAGACGCGGCTATCTATCTGCATGACAACGTCACCCCCACTACCTTCAGTAACATCAAAATCAGTCACGTGGCGAATCATGGCGCCGCGATCGTTTTGTACAACCAGTTGTTGCCCGCCATCGTGCGTGACGGCTTGGTATGGGGCGATGGGGTAAGCAGCAAATACGTTCGTCTCGAGGGCTTCCTGGGCTCCAGTGACCCCAATATGCCGGTGGCACTGACCGCGGACCCGCTGCGCAACGGCAACAGCGTGTGGCTGGTCGATTCCTCACTCAGCGTGCAGAACACCTTGAGCATAGACGCCGGCACGATAGTCAAATTCAGGACCGCCGGCACCCAGGCCAGCGCCACCCTGCAAGTAGGCGCCAACGCCAACCTGCAGGTCAATGGTACGGCGGACAAGCCGGTCATCTTCACCTCGTTCCTGGATGATGCAGCGGGCCAGGACAGCAATGGCGACGGCAATGCCACCACCCCCGGCGCCAACGACTGGCAGGGCGTGAATTTCTTCGCCGCCAGTGCCGGCAACCTTAATAATCTGCAAATCCGATTCGGCGGGATGAATATAGACGCCAACGCCGCGGTGACACAAACCGACGTAACCGTGGCTAATCCGCCCTGAAACGGACTTCCCCAAGGTGGGGAGCGCGGTTTGGTCGTCGCGGTGGAAAGAAAAACCGGTCGCGCAGCCAACGGACGACCCGCGGTTGGGACACTCTACCAGCGGTAGTTGAAGCCGAAATTGCCGTAGGTAGCGTTGTCTTCCTGGGCGGTGCGGTAAGTGGTTTCACCGAGGCGGAACTGCACCCCCCAGGAGCGGTTGAGATCCCACAGCAGCACCGTCGACAGAGTGTTGTACAGGCTCTCATCGGCAGCGGTGATACCTTCGAGCCATTCCAGGCTGACCGTCCACTCGGGGAAACTGTAGGACGCGGCCAGCATCGTGCGCCGCTTGTCGAACTGGTCGTTGCTGTGCGAGGAGGACTGCCAGGTGGCGCGTCGTGGATAGTTCTGCAGCAAATCGGTATCGCTGGAATAGCGGTACATATAGCGGCTGAACTCGAAACTCAGCTGGCGCATGGCGAACAGCTTGCCCTGCAGACCCAAACCGGGATTGCGGATGCCGACCCGACTGGACGTGTCCTCGGAGCCCATATAGATGTTGCGCAGCTCGGGCAATACCGCCACCGAGAATGTCGGCGAGATGTACTCCACCGCCGCCCGGATGGTATCGGAAGTCAACAGGCCAGACTGGTCCCAGTAGCCGTATTCTAAATTGATGTCGACGCTGTTAAGCGGCGAAGTGCCGAAACCGACGAAATACGACTCCTGCAGATAATCGCTGACCTCATCAGCATAGGTGCTCTGGCCGATGCCGGCGAACAGCCGGCTCTCCCGGGTCAAGCCATGGTGCACGTCCAGGGACATGTCCTGGAATCCTGAACTCTCGCTGCCAAAGCCGAAGCTCAGGCTGGTCGGAGTGTATAACGAAGGAGCGCTGTCGGGATCAAACAATTGCTCCGCCCGGGTGGCCACCGAGGGACCCAGCAATCCAATCAATATAATGGGAAATACGCGCTGCACCATGAAGAACCTGTCCTGACTAGAAACTCATACCGAGCGGACACGGGAGATCAGTGTAGCGGATTTCCAACCCGTGGCCAAGGCAAGACGGGATTCCGTGTGGTAAAAACAACAACAACCAGTGGCACAGCACTCGGGTTCAGCTACCGCCGCCTTAACCATACGCCATCAAGGGGTTAAACCGCGGCGGGCCAAGGTTCACGGCGGCAGAGCCACATCACGTAATTTCTGGGCCGCCACTTCCGGACTAATGGTGTTAACGAACAGACCGGACCCCAGCTCAAAGCCGGTGGGAATGCTGGTGCGCGGACAAATTTCCATGTGCCAGTGGTAGCTGGCCTGAAACCCCTGATGCTGGGCGCCATGCGGCAGCGAATGCAGGAAATAGTTGTATTGCACGCCACCCAGCACCGCATCCAGACGCGCCATGGTGCGGCGCAGCACCTGGGCGAAATCCAGCAGTTTTTCGCCGTCGGTCTGCAGAAAATCACTGTGATGCTGCAACGGGAAGATCTGTACTTCCCATTCGAAGCGACTGGCGAAAGGCTTGACCGCGACAAAGTGACGACCGCGCTCGATGATGTACTGCCCGACATCGATGCGACGGCGGATTTCGCCGCTTTCCCGATCGTAGATCGTTGCTTCAAAGGTCAAGGCCTCGTCGATCAGGGTGCAGAAGATGCACTTGCCGAATTTGGTGTAGTAGTGATGACTGTGCTCGATCTCCGTCTGCACGTTGTGCGGCACCACCGGTGTGGCGATGATCTGACTATGCGTGTGGGGGATGCTGCCGCCGGCGGCCGGACCGAAATTCTTGAACAGCAGCACATATTTTAGGCGCTCATTGGACTGATACAGCTGCTTCATCCGGGTCTGAAACGCCTGCAACATGAGGTGCAAATGGGTGGCGCTCATTTCATGCAGGGCAATGCCGTGGTTGGCGTGGTCGATCACCACTTCATGGCGACCATAGCCATCAATTGTCTGCTGCAGGCCAAAATTGAAATTGGGGTTGCTGACGTCATCGTCCAGTACCGGATACAGATTTTCAACGATGCGCACTTCCCAGGCGCCGCTGGCAGGACTGGTCAGGATGGCCGGCGGCGTCATGTGCTCATTTCCCGTGCAAAACGGGCAGGTTTCCACATGGGCACGGGTATCGCGGGGCGCCGGGGCTTCGGCTTTCTTCGGCCGCATGCCGCGGGCCGTCGCTACCAGCACCGATTCGGAAGGAATGATGGGATTAACGCGAATTTCGCGTAGCGGTTTTTCCTGTGCGCTCATCGGCAGCCACCTGTTTTTTTTCAGAAGGTTATCGGGTAACAACTTTGCTGATGCTAGTGGGTCCGCGCGGGACTGGCAATAGCCGCCGACCACGTCGCCGCCGGGCAAACTATTTCCCGGCGACAATATCCCACAGTGTCGCTAAATCGGGCTATACTCTCCATTCACCCTTCCATTCATCGACGCTGATTTCCCGGATTTAGCCATGCGCATCGCAAAAAACACAGTGGTATCACTGAGCTACGTACTCAAAGACAACGACGGCAATCTGCTGGACCAGTCCGGCGCGGACGCCCCGTTTACCTACCTGCATGGAGCCAGCAACATCATTCCCGGCCTGGAAAACCAACTCACTGGCAAACAGACCGGCGACGCTCTGCAAGTGAAGGTGGCGCCCGAAGACGGTTATGGCGTGCGGGACCAGGAGCTGGTGCGCAGCGTACCGCGCAACCTGTTCGATACCGACCAGATCCAGCCCGGCATGCAGTTCACCGCTCATTCCGAACACGGTCATCGCCTGGTGACGGTCATTGCCGTCGACGGCGACAATGTCACCCTGGACGAAAATCATCCGCTGGCCGGCGTGACCCTCAATTTCGATGTTCAAGTGCTGGGGGTACGCTCAGCCACCAATGAAGAAATCGACCACGGTCATGTCCACGGCCCCGAAGGCCATCACCACTGATCCAGCATCACTGTCTACTCATTGACCAATTGCGCCAGCCGTCCTAGACGACTGGCGCAATTGCCGGCATAAAAGCTAAATTTTTCCTTAATTTCACGCTTTTCAGAGTATTTCTCTTTACAATTGCTCCTCACGTTATCTCCGGGAGAGGGGGAATACCATGCAGGGTAGTAGCGTCGTACGGTTCTGGCTGGCAGGTGTCGTAACCGGCATCCTATTGTTGTCCTGTGCCAAGCAAGTGGCACCCACGGCCGATGCCGGACCCAATAAGACCGTGAATATGGGCTCCAGGGTCAGCCTGGACGGCAGCGCATCCTCGAACCAGGGCGGCGGTGAATTGCAGTATTTGTGGGAATTCACTTACAAGCCGCTGAACAGCCGCGCCCGCCTCAGCCGCCCGAACAATGCAGCCACCAGTTTTACCGCCGACCGTTACGGCACCTATACTGTCGCCCTGACCGTACGAAACGCGGGCGGCAGCAGCCGGCGCGATCTGGTCACCGTGCAGGTGCGACCCGATTTCGCCGCCCTCAAATCCAGCGCCGCCTTCGACCATGACAATACCAGTGGCGACTGCGTCGATTGCCATAACGGCCGCGATGCCGGCGGCAAACCGGCCGGTCATATGGCTACCAGCCATCTGTGCGAAGCCTGCCATGACATCCTGGTGTGGAGCCCGGTGTTGACCGTTGATCATCTGGAAGTCCTCGGCAGCTGCGTCAGCTGCCACAATGGCAACACCGCCGCCGGCAAGTCCACCGATCACCCCGTCAGTGGCAGCAAGTGCGACAGCTGCCACACTACCCGCAACTGGTACGTGGCGCAGACATTTGACGGCGATGATGACGACGATGGCGACGACGATGANNCCTGCCATAACGGCACGGTGGCCGAAGGCAAAAGTCGGCGCCACATTTTGACGACGGAACGCTGCGAAGCCTGTCATTCACCCCGCGACTGGCAACCCTTGATCGCGCTGGACCATGCGGAAATTCTTGGCTCCTGCAGCTCTTGCCACACCCAGCCCGCGGGTCACATTTCCACCGCCGAGGAATGCAATGTCTGTCATCGGGTCGACGCCTGGCTGCCCCTGGCGGGAACCCCCGGCTCCGGCACCTTCGATCACAGCACCCTGCCGGCCGGCGCGTCCTGTATTACCTGTCACGACGGCGTCAATGCCACCGGCAAACCAGTGGGCCATATCGTGACCTCCAGTGAATGTTCGGTCTGCCACAGCACCGCCGCCTGGCTGCCCACGCTCGGCGGCGGCGGCACGCCGTCACCGACACCGGCGCCTGCTCCAGCACCGGCCCCCGGTCCAGCGTCGGGCCCGGGTCCTGCACCCGCGCCAGGTCCTGCTCCAGCACCGGGTCCTGCCCCGGCGCCCGGTCCGGGTCCCGCCCCAGGCCCGGCTCCGACACCGGCTCCGACANNACACCGGCTCCGACACCGGCTCCGGCTCCGGCCCCGACACCGGCTCCGACCTTTGACCACAGCACCTTACCGGCTGGCGCCTCCTGCATTGCCTGTCACGACGGCGTCAGCGCTACGGGCAAGCCGGCGGGCCACATCACCACCAGCAGCGAATGCAGTGTCTGTCACAGCACCGCTGCCTGGATTCCACTGCTGGGGGCGCTGCTGCCAACGACGGTGCCTTACTAGTAACGGCAGACTCAGACGACGCCGCCACGCAAGGCATGCTTGCGTGTGCGGCGAAAACTGGCGGGAAAATTGACCACGATCATGGCGCCGTAGAGCGCCATGCCGAAGGCGAAATAGAAACCCATGTCCTGTTGCGGATCCGGGTAAAAAAGAAACAGGCAAAACGCCAGCAGCCACATGACCAGACCCGGCAGCATATTGAGAAATATCGACAAGCGGTAGTCGGCGCGCGCCGCCGCCCGCATCAACAACTGGTAGTACTCTTCCTCACCCACGGCCTTGACCAGCCACAGCCGTAAACTGTTGGATACCGAGACCAACAGCGAAACCACCAGCACGATAATGGCCGCCGGCAGGGAAAAATACGGCAGAAAAGCCAGCGCCAGACTGGCGGCGATCATCGGCAGACGAAAGCGTCTTACCACGGGATTGGCTTCAAGTTTGAAGTTGGGCGTGGCCAGCCAGGTGGTCAGCGCATCGATGGCCCGGGCCAGGAAGATGGCCAGGGCAAGTACATGTTCTATGTGAGCAGCGACCCAGGTTTGCACGATACTCTCTCCTCGCAGGCCGGAGGTGAAATACAGTTTACCTTACTAACTGTTAAATCCCCATCCTACACAATGTCTCTTATGAGGATAAGCGGGCCGTGCCGGCATCTATATTTTCCCCAGGCAGCCCATCACTCCCCGCCGGGCGTCGACAGGGAACGCCGATATTGCGGCGGCACCACCCGTTCTTCCTGTGGCGGCAAGCCGTCGCCAGCACCAGTGGCCGACGCTGGCGGCGCAGCCCCGGTCGGCGACTCGGCCGCGGCGGTGGGACGCGGACGCACCCCGGGCGGCGGCATTTCCGGGCGCAGCAGCTCCACTTTGATCTCCTGGTGAATGTCGTCGTCCGTGTCGGCTTTTTGATCGGGACCGATGGATTGCAGGCTGAATCCGCCGGGAGTCTTGCGATAGATCAGCGGCTGATCCCAGGCATCACGCAATACCTGCGGTTCCAGCTCATAGAACTGCTGCAGCTGCTCACCGCTGGCGGGCACGCCGATGCTTTTGCCCTTGGCTTCGAACTCATAGATTCGTCCACGTATCGCTTCGCCCTTTACGGTCAGCGTAGAACGGGCGGCGCCGAGCAAATCTTTCTGCCGGTCCGCTTCCAGTTTTTCCACCTTCTCCCGCTCCAACCTGCCTTCGTTGCTGAACACTTTGGCCAGGGCGGGAACCAGCGGCAATACCATGTAGATCGCGATCAGTAGATAGGCGATGCCGGCAGCGGCCATCACCGGCCGGCGCGCCACGCCACCCGAGGCCATGACCCGGGCCTTGGCTTGCTCATCCCCCTTGGGAAGTTGATCCAGCCGGTGCTGTAAGGAGCGAAAATAGAAAAAATTTGCGCTGAAACCGCAAATTACATGCAGCAGGGGCGCCACTGCCCGCGGCAGGATGGCATAGCACAGCCAGACCGCGGCGGCCGCCACCGGCATGCGGCGATAGCTGAACCAGGCGAACGGCAGAAAGAACGCATGCTTGTTCCACTGCAGGGCGAACTTGCCGTCCCGGGCTTCGAACTTGCGGAACGTTTTGCGAAAGTACTCGGCGTTCGGCGCGCCGACGATCTGCAACAGCTCGGAATCCGGCTTGCGTGCCGCACCTGCCGCCGCCGGTCGCGCGCCGCCGGCCGCCTCGCCGCTCACGGCCTGTATGGCGCACTTGACGCCGATTTGCAGCAGGCGCGCCGCGTATTTTTTTGCCGACTCGGTGTCGAAGGTACGGTTCAGCGGCACCGGTTTGCCCGCCAGCAAGGCCGCCGCTTTTTCCGGCGGACATTTAAACAGGGCGGCCAGATCGCGAATCGCCGATTGCCGGTTTTTCCCTGCCTGTAATTGCCCGCTGATGATGATTCTGCAAAGCGCTTGCGCCATGGTATCCTCGTGACCGACCCTTGGGACAGTGACCCGCCCACGGATTATTTGTCGGATTTACAAGGGTAAACTTTACGCCGCACCTTTCCCGTGATTTTGCCGGTGTTTATTATTCCATAACATTAAAGTGACTTTTGGCGCCAGGTGCTGGCAAGCTCTTAAATTTGCCGGGCGCGGGCCGATAGTCTTTCAGATATCAAGACGATACGAGTCCGGCAATGGCCAAAGAAAGATCCGAACGCGGCGGCAAGCCCTTCCAGTTACGGTTTACCGGCGGAACCGGGGAATATTTCAAGATCTGGCTGATCAACCTGCTGCTGACCGTCGTGACCTTTGGCGTGTATTACGCCTGGGCCAAGGTGCGCAACAAGAAATTTCTTTATGAAAATACCGTGCTGGGCGGCTCGGCTTTCGAATATCGCGGCCAACCCATGGATATTTTCAAAGGCTGGGCGATCGCTCTGGTGTTCGTCATTCTCTATTCCATAGGCACGCGGATATCGCCGGAAAGCGCCCTGTTGTTTGCCGCCGCCTTCATCATGCTCATGCCATGGATCATCCTCAAGTCGCTGCTCTACCGCGCGCGCAACAGCACTTATCAAGGCATGCATTTTCGCTTCAACAATAATTACAGCGATGCCGTGCGCTGCTACCTGCTCCTGCCCCTGCTCACCGTCCTCAGCGCCGGTGTACTCCTGCCCTATATGCTGTACCAGCAGAAAAAGTTTCTAGTGGAGAATCACTACTTCGGCAATGTGCGCTTCGTTTTCACCGCAACCCCGCTGGCCTTCTACCGGGTGGCGCTGGTCGCCTTCACCCTGATGCTGGCCGGCGGCATTGCCGCCCCGTTCATTCACTCCGCCAGCGCCACTTACCAGTTTCTGGCACCGCTGGAAGTCGCGGTGGTTTACGCCTACGCGGTGGCGTTTTTCAACGCCGGCATCACCAATCTCACCTACAATTCGACGACCCTGCGCGCCAACAGTTTCCAGGCCAATCTGCGCGGCCGCGACCTGTTCGTCCTGTATCTGGTGCACGCGTTTGCCCTGGTTTTCAGCGGCGGCCTGCTTTACCCGTGGGTCAAGCTGCGCATGTTGAAGTATCGCTGCAAACACACCACCTTTTTCGCGGTGGACGCTCTGGAGCGACTGGCAGGGCAGACGGTGGACAAGCGCACTGCCAGTGGCGACGAAATCAGCGAATTCATCGGCTTCGATTTCGCCCTGTAAACTTCATTTCTTCAGCAATATGGGCGTATAGACGATAAGAAACGCGCTGAACGCCAGGACCCACAGCAGGGTCGAGGTCACCATGGCCCAGACGTAGGCATGGGGATATAGCATGGGCAGCAACACCCGCACCAGAGCGGCGATGTTGACCAGGACAAATGCCGAAATCGTCAGTGGATGCAATTGCATGGCGCGTCCCGAATGCCCCAGCGATACCCGCGCCATCAAGCCCAGGGTCATGGCGCCGATACTGCCGACGGTAAATGCGTGCAAGGGCAGAAAAGGAATCACCCAGCCCAGGCTGGCAAAACACAGCAAGACCAGCCCCAGCACCACCCAGGCATAAGCCACGATCAAAATCCACAGCAGCGGCACCCGCCAGACGGGCAGACTGGTCCAGAAATACAGGCGCACCGCGTGCAGCGCCGCGGTCACCCCCGCGGCGGCGGCCAGCAGCCAGGGCACCGGCGCCAGCAGACTCAGCAGGCCCAGCAGGGCCACGCTCCAGTTACTGCTCATCTCCACCAGCCGCCAGGAACGGGGTCGGCTGCCGGCGGCGGAATGACTGATGAACCAGGGAATCACCCGACCGGCCATGATGACAATCAGCAGCAGCACGCAATACAAAGCCAGAGTCAGGCCGGTTCTGGCCAGGGGCCATTGCGGATAATGCGCCGCCAGATGGATCGCCAGATTGCCCGCCGCCATCACCAGCAGCAGCAGGGGGAACACCGAATTATTCCATTGTCTGGCCTTAACAATCGGAACGGCGATGGCCAGGGCCAGCAGCGGCAGAAAAATCAGATCGACGACCGCCGGCAGCCACAGCGGCACCACTTGCAGCAGCGGCAACACCCGGGCCAGCAGCCACACCGCGCTGAGAATCAGCAGAGGTTTGCCGGTAATGGTGTCCTCCCGGGTCCAGATACGAACGCTGGTCAGCAGGAAGCCGGCGATCACCGCCGCGGCATAGCCGAAGTACATTTCATGCGCGTGCCAGCCCGCGGCGTGATACTGCCCGGGAATGGCAATCAAACCGCGGTATCCCAGCATCCACTGCAGGGGGGAAACAATGGCGAACAGGCAACCGAAGAAAAAAAACGGCCGGAAACCAAGACTGAACAGGGCGAAGCGGCCGGCCTCCGGCCGGCGTGGAGTAATCTGGATCTTGAACTCGCCTTTCATATATCGTACAAACTCTCTCAGCTACTGATCCCGGCATTGCCGAAGTTGCGTTGCCCGATCGATGTATATTCCGTCTGGCCACCACCCTGTTATTCTATCGTTATCGGCCGGCAAGTTCCGGATCTTGGTCAAACAAAGCGGTTTTTTCCTGTTCCTGATGACGACGAAAAGCAAAGACCGCGACCTGTCGGGTCGCGGCGCGGGCAGTAACCAGGGTTCACGTTTTCTGCAGCACCAGCGTGCGGCGGTGGATGACGGCTGGGAACGGGAAATCCCGGACAATCCGCGCACCCAACTGCTGATCGATAGCAGCCGCAGCATCCTCAACCGCAACCAGTCACCGGATGTGCCTTTCGACCGCTCCATCAATCCCTACAAAGGCTGCGAACACGGCTGCATCTATTGTTTCGCGCGTCCCACCCACGCCTATCTCGACCTCTCACCGGGCCTGGATTTTGAAACCAGGATCTACCACAAACCGGACGCGCCGACCCTGCTGCGCCGGGAGCTGGCCAAACCCGGATACTCAGCGGCACCCATTGCCCTGGGCATCAACACCGACGCCTACCAGCCTAGCGAGCGCCGGCTGCGCCTGACCCGCGCTCTGCTCGAAGTCCTGCTGGAACACCGGCACCCGCTGTCCATCGTCACCAAATCGGCGTTGATCGAGCGCGATCTCGATCTGCTGACCCCGCTGGCGGAACTGAACCTGCTGCAGGTGATGCTTTCCATCACCGGCCTGGACGGCGAGCTGAGCCGGCGCATGGAACCGCGGGCGGCGGCGCCGGCGCGACGCCTGCAAACCCTGCGCACCCTGACCGGGCACGGCATCCCCACCGGCGTACTGTTCGCGCCGCTGATACCCGCGCTCAACGACCATGATCTGGAAGCGGTGCTGGAAGCCGCCAGCGACGCCGGAGCGACGTCGGCCGGCTACGTCATGCTGCGCCTACCCCATGAAGTGGGCCCATTGTTTACGGAATGGCTGCAACAGAACTACCCGCTGAAAGCCGAGCACGTGATGAACGCAATCCGCGGCGTACGTGGCGGCAAGAACTACACGGCGAAATTCGGCGAACGCATGACCGGCAGTGGCGACTACGCGACTCTCATCGCCCAGCGCTTCCGGCTGGCCTGCCGGCGCCTGGGACTGAACCGGGAAGATCGCAAACTGGATTGCAGCAAATTTCAGGTACCGGCCGCGGCGGGCGACCAGCTGGCTTTGTTTTGAATTCCAAAATCAAAATCACCTTCCCGCCCGCAGCAGCGGTGGCNNGTAAAGCGGGCGGGAACTCCTTAAACCGCTAGGGCGCGGCCTGCAGCAGATCCTCGTAGGGAGCGCCGCGCTGTTCGTAGTACATGCCGGCATTGATGTGAATGGTCATTTCCGAGGTGTAGGTGCGCTGTTCCGGCGGCAGATAGTCCTCCCGCAGATCGGTGGGCAGGCGGCCGCTCACCCGGCCGGGGCCAAGAAAAACCCCCCACAGCAGCACCTTGTCGCTGACACAGAACTTGCGACCCAGCGCATTTTTCTCCAGCGCGCGATGCAGGCCGGCGGCCTCGTTGGCGGTCGGCGCCCGTGCCTCCAGCGACTGGCTGTCGGCATAGGCCAGTTCGAGAAAACGTCCACCCTGGGAGGTACAGTAGGCTTCCAACGCATTTCGCGGCCACAGCAGCACCTGCGCCATGTCCTTGCCGGGCACATAGGCGCGATACAGATAAATGTCATTGTCACGCATATCCTGCCAGTTGACGCCGCGCTTCTCATCCTCGCTGTATTCCGAGGCGACGTATTGCTGGAGAAAATCATCGATGGTGGCGAATTTTCGCGCCTGTTCGGCATCGAGCACGGTCAGGGGCTTCTCCACCAGTCCCCTGGCGGCCTGGGTAGGGTGCAGGCGATCGCAGTGCGCGCGGGCCAGGTTCAGCGTGATGCGCCGTTTGTCTTCCTCGAACTGGCTGGCATGACCGGTCCAGGGGAAGGCGCGGATTTCCTTTTCCAGCAGGGCGGCGCATTCGACATTGTGCGCCGCGGGCTGCTTGACCGCCTGCATCGCCTGGGCATGGCGCTGATACTGTTCATACAGGCCGGAGATAAACACTTCCTCGCGGCGATACAGGGAGTTGATCTCGGGAAATCCCTCCAGCGGCGCTGGCGGTTTCAACATAGCCTCCAGCGGTTTGCCGGCGCAGGCCGCCAGCAGCAGCAGGGCCGTGACCTGCGGCGCATGGCGGAACAGCCGCACAGCCCGCGTCGCCGCCATCTATCAGCAACTCGCCGGCTTGAGCAGCAGCGACTGGCCGGGCATGACGTCAGGCTGCTTCAGGCCCATCAATTGCAGCACCGTTGGCGCCACACTGCCCAGCCCCGCGCCGATGGACAACTGCCAGGCGCATTCATCGATGATCAGACAGGGCACCGGATAAACGGTATGCTGGGTATGGGGCTGACCGGTAACCGGATCCACCATCTCTTCGCAATTGCCGTGATCCGCGGTCAACACCACCGACCAGCCTTCGGCCTGCGCCACTTGCAGCAGACGGCCGACTTCGCGATCCAGCACCTCCACCGTTTGAATCACGGCCTCGCGCACCGCGGTATGACCCACCATATCGCCGTTGGCAAAATTGACGACGACAAAGCCGTAGCGACCGCTCTTCACCGCGTCCACCACGGTTGCCGCCACCGCCGGCGCACTCATCTCCGGCGCCAGGTCGTAGGTATCCACTTTGGGCGAATCGATAATGACACGTTCCTCGCCCGGATAAGGATCGCCGCGCCCGCCGTTGAAAAAATAGGTGACA
>DKAS01000117.1 GCA_002448875.1 Proteobacteria bacterium UBA6920
TCGATTTTCTTGATCAGCTTGCGTTCCCGGTCGCGGGTGCGCAATTCCAGGGTGAAGTCGGATTCCTGAGATGCCCGGTCATTGGGATCGGGGAAGGAGTTGGCTTCATCCTGCAGGTGGTGGACGGTTTCATCCACTTTTTCCATCAACTCTTTTTTCCAGCCTTGAAGAATATGGCGAAAATGGGCCACCTGATCCTCATTCATGTACTCCTCACCTTTTTTCTCTTTGTAAGGAGTAAAGCCAGTGTACTCAATGGCGCTGGCTGATGATTTCTTGGCCATAGTAAAAGCTCTCCAGTGGTCTGATTCAAAAATCAAGCGGGCATTCATACCAGAAATAACTTGTGTGTGCAATAATAGCCGCCAAGACCCGCCGCGGAACTTCCATTAATTATTTTAGGTTACAAACAGTTACTTGTATTCCTTTATTAAATCATTGATTAATGACAAGTTTATGACAGCGGTACCCCCGGGGCCTGAGTGTCCCTGCTGGGGAACGGGGCAGCTCGGTGGAGCGGGCGTGAACGGATCAGGAGGTAGATAGTTTGAGTTTGACAGCATTGGTATTCGACGTCGACGGTACCCTGGCAGATACGGAACGGGACGGCCACCGGGTGGCGTTCAATCAGGCCTTCGCGGCGCTGGGGCTGGACTGGCAGTGGAGCGTGCCGTTGTATGGGGAGCTGCTGGCGGTGACCGGCGGCAAGGAACGTATTCTGCACTATCTGGAAAAATACAACACGGGTTTTCGCCGGCCGGCGGCGTTGAGCGCTTTTATCGCGGATATTCATGCGACCAAAACCCGTATCTATACCGCGCTGCTGGAGACCGGCAGCATTCCGCTGCGGCCCGGCGTGCGCCGGCTGCTGCTGGAAGCCCGGGAGCGTGACCGCCGGCTGGCTATCGCCACCACCACTACCCCGGCCAATGTGCATGCGCTGCTGGAGCACGCGCTGGCGCCCGATGCCGGCCGCTGGTTCGAGGTAATCGCTGCCGGCGATGTGGTGCCGGCGAAGAAACCGGCGCCGGATATCTATCACTATGCCCTGGATCGGCTGGGCCTTGGCGCCGGCCAGTGTATCGCTTTCGAGGATTCCGCCAACGGTATCCGCTCGGCCAAGGGCGCTGGCTTGAAAACCATCATCACCACCAACGACTATACCGCCGCCGATGATTTCGCCGCCGCCGATCTGGTGCTCGATCATCTGGGCGATCCCGGCAATCCCTGCCGCGTGATCCGCGGGCGTGACCTGCAGCGTGACTGCGTCGACATGGACTGGGTGGAACGCGTATTCAACGATGACTGAACGCCGCCACCACGATTATCCCCTGGCCGGGCGCATCGACGACATCGCCCCGTTCCACGTCATGGATATCCTGGCGCGGGCACGGGATCTGGAAGCCGCCGGCCGGGATGTAGTGCACATGGAAATCGGCGAACCTGACTTCAGCACGCCGCCGGCGGTGATCGCGGCGGGCATCGACGCCCTGCGCAAAGGCTATACCCATTACACGCCGGCCCTGGGTCTGTGGGAACTGCGCCGCGCTATTGCCGACTACTACGCGCGCCGCTTCGCGGTGCAGGTGCCGGCGGAGCGTATCGTCGTGACGCCGGGCGCTTCCGGCGCGCTGCTGCTGGCGCTGGGGGTGCTCGCCGACCGCGATCAGCAGGTGCTGATGGCGGACCCGGGTTATCCCTGCAACCGGCATTTCGTGCGCTTTCTCGAAGGGCGCGCCCGCAGCATTGCCGTCGGCAGCGAACAGCGCTATCAACTGACGGCGGACCTGATCGATAAGCATTGGGATGAAACCACCGTGGCCGCGCTGGTGGCCACCCCGGCCAATCCCACCGGCACCCTGGTCACGGCCGGCGAGATTCAGGCCATGGCCCAGGTGGTGCGGCGGCGCGGCGGCGTGTTGCTGGTCGATGAAATCTATCAGGGACTGGTGTATGGCCAGGACAGCTTTACCGCCCTGGCCCACGGCGACGATATGTTTGTGATCAACAGTTTTTCCAAATATTTCTGCATGACCGGCTGGCGCCTGGGCTGGCTGGTGGTGCCCGAACGCTATATCGACGCCGTCAACCGCCTGGCGCAGAATATCTTCCTCGCCGCCTCGACGCCGGCGCAATACGCGGCGCTGGCCGCCTTCTCGCCGGAGGCGCTGGCCGTGCACGAGCAGCGGCGCGAGGAGTTCCGGCGGCGCCGTGACTACCTGCTGCCCGCGCTGCGCCAACTGGGATTTCATATCCCGGTCACTCCCGATGGCGCGTTCTATCTTTACGCAGACGCCAGCGCCCTGACCGACGACAGCCACCGTTTTGCGCTGCAGTTGCTGGAAAGGGAAACGGTGGCGATCACGCCGGGCATCGATTTCGGCGCCCATCGCGCCGCTCAGCATCTGCGCTTCGCCTACACCACGTCGCTGCCACGGCTGCAGCTGGGCGTGGAACGCATTGCGCGCTTTCTCGCCGGAACCCCGGCCGACTCTCAGGGCGTCTGATATTTTTCCAGCCATAGTGCGGTGGCGCCCGCCACCGCCGCTGGCATCACCAGGAAGTTGGCCACCGGCACCAGGGTGGCGGCCATGACCGCGCCGCCGAAACCCAGGCTTTGCAGACGTCGCTGCGCCAGCTGCCGCCGATTCTCCGGAAAATGCAGGCCGTGATTGCTCATCGGGTAATCCATGTATTCCATGGCCAGCGCCCAGGCGGAATACAGCATCAGAATAAACGGCGCGGCGATCTGCACCCCGGGGATCAGGAACAGCGCCAGACACAGCAGATAGCGCAGGAATAAATAGCCAGACTTGCGGATTTCCGCGACCACGCCCGGCAGGAATTCTTTGAACGCCTTGCGCCAGCCACCGGCATTCTGCGGGCGGCGGCCGCTGAGGTATGCCTCGACGGCTTCCGCCAGCAGTCCGTTGAACGGCGCGCTGACGATGTTGGCCACCAGGGAAAAAGTGAAGAAGGCGATAAGCAATGTGGCCAGCAGAAACAGCAGCCAGAACAGCCAGCGCAACCAGCTCAGCCAGTCGGGCAGGGCCGGCTGCAGCTGCTCCAGCAGAGCGTCGAAATAACTCATGCCCGCGACGATGGCGCCGGTGAAAATCGCCATGTTAAGCAGCAGCGGCAGGATGACGAAGGCACGCACCCCGGGTTTTAACAGCAGGCGCAAGCCACGCAGCAGATACCAGGCGCCGGAAACAGGATTAGTCATCATCGCGTACATCTTTACGGGTGAATCGCGATCCTATCACAATTCGCCGTGCTCCGGGCACCGGCCGCCGTCGGCCTGCGCGCGGTGGTACTAATTCACATCACTAAAGCCTAATTTCCAGCGGCGGCGCAGCGTTGCCGCGGCTAATCTAAAGGCAAGTTGAATTGAATTGGATGGGAGGACGTGTTATGCGATGGGCGAAACCGAGCGCGAGCGTATTGACCCTGCTGGGTCTGCTGCTGGCATCTAACAATGGCTGGGCCGACAATCCGAATCCGGCGCACGAATGGAATCTGCAGGCGCTGTTCAGCCCCGATGCCGAGCAGTTGTATCGTGAGCAGGGTGGTATGGTATTCATCTACTCGGGCATGACCGACGAGGATATCAATCACGCCTTGGATTGCAATTTCGATCGCATTCAGGCCATGATGTTCGTGGCGACGATCCATGTCGGTGAGCGCGGCTTGTCCATTGAGAGCGCGGATACCGGTGCTGCCACTGCTGAAACCTACCATGCGGACGATGGTTGCTGAAGTCTCGGCGACGATGCCGGGTGCCCGTCGCCGCCAGCCCCCCGCCAGCCACCGCTGCCGGGGGGTGCGTTTATTGTCTTTGTCAGGACAAGGGATGTACTCCGTGACAACGTACAGGCGTTGGCTAAACTGGTAGTAATCAACGCGGCCTGCGGGCCGTTGCCGGTTCGACGGAGGAAAAATCGATGATCAGAGTTCTGTTGTTGCTGTTTCTGACCCTGCTGGCCGGCAGTGCCGGCGCCCTGGAGATCAAGAACGGGTCCACGTACTACACCCGGGTGAATCTCTGGTACGAAAATCCCGAGAATATTCCCTCCACCAATTACCACCGGGGGGAAATGCTGCCGGTCAATACCAAGGTCAAGCTGGTGCGCATCAAGAACGCGCTGATTTCCTTTGAAGACGAGGACGGCCAGAGATTCACCATCATGCACAATCCCAGCTATGTGCATATCCACGCCCGGGAACTGTTCGCCCGCCTGTTTTCCGATACGGACGTGATGCTGGGCAACGAGGCCTATGAGAAATTCACGGATCTGGAAAAAGAAAACATTCAGAAGGGAACGTTGTCCGTGGGCATGGGCAAGGATGCCGCGATCATGGCATATGGTTACCCCCCCACCCATAAAACCCCCAGCCTGGATCGGCCCGTGTGGCGTTACTGGGACAATCGGGTGGAGCAGGTGCTGGTGTATTTCAAGGGCGGCAAGATTTCCAAAGTCGAAGGGATTATGCCCGGAGGATTTGTAGTAAAATAGTGCACTCGCCTGCGTGCATCGAGCCCAGGGAAGGGCGCCACTCACCGCTGCCTAAAATTACCCCGTGAACAGCCGTTAATCAGCTAGATCCGGCTTTCAATCCCGGCTTCATTTATTCCATATTGATAATCAGGGTAGGGTTGCCCCCGGTATGTTCAGCAACAGAGACCTCTGGCGTCACAGCCTGGCCGCTTTGTACGGCGCGGGCGCTGCTCTGTGTCTTGCCGCTTATCATTTTGCCCAGATCACGCCGTCTTATTTGCAGCTGCTCATTCCCATTGGGCAGTTTCCCGATCTGGCCGAAGTGACACAACTGGCGCAGTCGCTGCAGCAGGGGAGCGCGCTGCTGCTGCTGGCCCTGCTCGTATTTCTGGGGGGGTACGGCTATTTGCTGGCGACAGCAGTCAATCCCGGGCTGACCTCGGGTGCAGCGTCAGCCGCGGGGCGCCGCCTGCTTTTTGTCAGACTGGTCGCCGGTGGCTCTCTGCTGGTGGGGGCCTGCGTAAACTACGCTTATTACATCCTGTTGGTGCCATCTGAGCTTTCGCTGGCCATGTCCTTGCTGGTGCTGGTGGCGTATGCGCTCGCCTGGGTGCTGCTGTTGCCTGTGCCGCTGACCGGGCAAACCGTCGGTGACGGCGCGCCCTGGCGGTGGCGCGGGCAGAACGCGGTCCGTGGCGCTGTGTTCGCCATTCTGTGGTTGCTGCTTTGTCACTGGCTGTTGCTTCCCGTCTGGCAAACCGTTCAATTGATCATGTTCGAGGCCTTGCGCCATTCCCTGGAGCCGGACCGCCGTGAACTGTGGCTGCAGGCGGCGGCGGTGGCCGGGATGGCGGCTTTGCTGGCGGTGCTGCTGTTCACCGCGGCGCCCTTGCTGCAGGCGCGGCGCGAGCACACCGGCCGGCTGCTGGTGCTGGGGCTGGCGGTGTTCACCGGTCTGGCGGCCGTGGCACTGCCGGTGCGGCCGACGTGGTTCGATCTGGACAAGGCGGGTCTGGCCGCCGCCGCCGGGATCGCGGTCGACGACGTGGAATCTCTGACCCTGGTGCAGCTCTGCGGCCATCACCATTGTTCGGATAAGACCGACGCGTTGGCGGGCCGAGAAGTGCTGTTGCGCTCCTGGCCGGCGCGATTACCGGCGGATGCGCCGGCGACCAGCGGCGTGCCGGTCGCCGAGGAAACGGCGATCCAATTGCAGGAGTTTATCGCTGGTGCCGGCCGGCGCAGCATCTATCGCCGGCAGGCGATCCAGGCGCTGGCGGCAATCTACAATGCCATGCTGCTGCCCGGTCTGGAATTCCATGTTTATGACGATCTGCTGCGCCAGGGCCAATTGCCGTATCGGCCGCTGCAAAATGCCGTACGCCATCTGGCTTGGCTGAAAAACAGCGCGCCGATCAATTACATCACCCTGGAGGATCTGACCCAGTTGTCGGATGCCGCCCAGTACCGGTTTGCCGGCCAGGCCGCTGCGGATCTGGCGGCCGCCTGGCACCGTTTTGGCGACGAGGATCGCGCACGGGCGCTGCTGGCGCTGGCCGAGCAAACCGGCTACCACCCCGTGCTGCCCGCTGGCGCCATGGATGATGCCGGCCCCGGGGTGCGCAACGGCACGATCAACGGCCGTATCGTGCTCGGTGACGGCGGCGCGGCCGGTGCCCGTCTGGCCCTGCTGCGCCTGAGCGAAGAGGAGTTGAATCGGCGCTTGATCGCGCCGGATGCCGCGATCGACGCGGTGCTGGCGACGGACAGCGCCGTGCTCAGCGCCGACGGCGAATTTTCCTTTACCAATCTCAGCGAGGGGCAATACCGTCTGGTGATGCTGGTCCCCGCTGCCACTGTGTCCGCCGGCGCCGTGCTGGCGGGCGACAATATCCCTGGCATGCTGCAACTGGATGCCGAAAATCCCGACCTCGATCTGGGCACCATCGGTCTGCAGCTAAAGCGCTAACATTCGTCTGTGGTGTTACCCCAGCGTGACGGACTGCTGGTGGGCGCGATGTGGCAGTTGCTGCATTCCTGGCTGCCTATACTGCAATGTCCCGCAGGCACCGAGTGGCAACTGCGACAGGAGGCCACCGGAATTTCCAGATGATTGACGATGCGCACCGGCCGCCAGGCGGCCGGGAACTTGTTATGGCAGGCTTCACAGCGATCGCTGGTGGTGATGTGGTTTACGCTCTTGCCGGAGGCATACACGCCGTTGTGGCAACTGACGCAGTTGCTGGTGATGGTGCTGTGATCCACGGCCGCACCCAGCCAGGTGGTAGTGTCGTGGCAGATACCGCAATCCTGGGTGGTCTGGATATGATTGGCCGGCTTGCCACGGGCGGTGACGCCATTGTGGCAGGAACTGCAGGTGCCCCGCACCTGGCTGTGATCCACCACCAGCACCGGCAACCAGGGCACGCCACCGGCGGCGTGACAGGCGTCGCACACATTGCTGGTGCTGATGTGGTTGGCCGGCTTGGCGTGGCAGTTGACGCAGCTGCCGATGACCTGACTGTGGTCCACCCGGGTGGCCGGCACCGGCGCCCAGCGCTGCGGGAATTTATAGTGGCAGGCGTCGCACAGGTCGCGGCTGGCGATATGGTTGACGGACTTGCCGGCCGCATTGACGCCGTTGTGGCAATTGATGCAATTGCCGAAGAAGGTGCTGTGGTCCGGAATCGTGGCCGGCAGCCAGGCCAGGGTGATATGGCAGCTGCCGCATTCCTGGGTGGTGACAATATGATTGGCTGATTTGCCCCTGGCGGTGACATTGTCATGACAGCTGCTGCATACCCCCAGCACCTGACTGTGATCCACCCGGGCCGCCGGCAGCCAGGTAGCGGGATATTTATAGTGGCAGTATTCGCACAGATTGCTGCTGGCGATATGGCGCGGGCTCTTGCCGGAAGCGTTCAACCCGTTGTGGCAACTGATGCAGTTGCCGCTGAAGGTAAAGTGATCCACCACGGTGACCGGTACCCAGGCGTAGGTCGAATGGCAGGCCTGGCACTCCGATGTCGTCGGAATATGGGTGGCGCTCTTGCCGGTCGCGGTGATGTTGTCATGGCAGCTGCTGCAGGTGCCGTATACCTGGGTGTGATCGACGACGTTGATCTGGGTCCAGGATGCGGGGAACTTGAAATGGCACATGTAACATTCGTTGCTGGAGGCGATGTGCAGCGGGCTCTTGCCGCTGCCGTTGATGCCATTATGGCAGGACACGCAGTTGCTGCTGATGACCGAGTGGTTGGGAATGGAGACCGGCCGCCAGGCGTTGGTGGTGTGGCAGAGATTGCACTCTGACGCGGTGTCGAGGTGACCGGCCGATTTGCCGGTGGCGATGACGTTGTTGTGACAGCTGGAACAACTGCCGAAAACCTGCCGGTGGTCGACGCCGGACGCCTGCAATTGCCGCCAGGACGCGGGACCCGGTAAATGGCAGGCGATGCAGTCATTGCCGCTGTTGATATGCGACGCCGGTTTGCCGCCGGCGACGACGCCGTCATGGCAGCTGACACAGCTGCCCACGACCTGATTGTGGTCGACGCGGAAGGGCAGCACGCCCCGCCAGGTGGCGGGATATTTATCGTGGCAGGCTTCGCAGGCTTTGCTGCTGTTGATGTGGGTGGCCGGTTTGCCGCTGGCGGTCACGCTGTCGTGACAGTTGGCGCAGCCGGTGGTGAAGAGGCTGTGATCGGGAACGCCGCCGCTGCCCACCAGCCAGCTGCTGGTGCCATGGCAGGTGCCGCATTCTTGTGAGGTGGCGATATGTGCCGGTCCTTTGGTGGTGGCGATTACGCCGTTATGGCAACTGCTGCACACGCCAATCACCTGACTGTGATCCACGCCCCCCGGCGCCACCGGCGTCCAGCGCGCGGGAAACTTGGCATGGCAGGCGTCGCACGCGTTGCTGGTGTGCATGTGCGCCGCTGTTTTACCGCTGGCGGTGCTGCCATCGTGACAGCTCACGCAATTGCCGCTGAAGGTGCTGTGGTCCACGCCCAGGGCCGGCTTCCAGGCCCCGGTCTGATGGCAGACATTGCATTGCGCGCTGGTAACGAAGTGATTGGCGGCTTTGCCGCGGGCGATGACATTGTTGTGACAGACATCGCACACTGCCGCCACCTGCGCGTGATCGACATCGGCGGCGGCCACCGGACGCCAGGCGGTGAAACCGTGGTGGCAGGCCGCGCAGCGGTCGCTGGTGGGCATGTGACTGGCGGGCTTGCTGGTGACTTTGAAGCCGGGCTTGTGACATAGCGCGCAATTGTCGCTGATGCCCATAGCCTGATGGCTGAAGGTGTACGGCTGCCAGGCGGTGGTGGAGTGGCAGACATCGCAGGAATCGGTAACCGGAATATGATACGTCGGCTGCTTGGGCGCCGTCGGCAAGCGGTTGCTGCCCTGGTCGCCATGGCAATCGCGGCAGCCGTTGGCCAGCACCTGCCGGTGGTCAACCGGTTTGGACAGGGGCCGCCATGGCGCCGGACCCGGCACATGGCAGGCGTCGCACTGGCTGGTGGTCGCCGCATGGGTCAGCGGTTTGCCGGGCGCGAAGCCGCCGCCGTGGCAGCCGGCACAGGTGCCGCTGACCGCCTGATGATCCACCTGCTGCGCCGGCACCGGGGTGAAGCGACCGGGGAATTTGTCGTGGCATTTTTCGCATTGCGTGGTGGTCGGCATGTGGCTGTCGGATCGGCCGCTGGCGTCGCTGCCGTTGTGGCAGCGCACGCAATCGTCGACGATATCGGTGTGATCGACCGCGGCGTTCAGCCAGGTATCGTTGCGATGACATACGCCGCAGTCCTTGTCGGTTGCCACATGCTGTTGCGGTTTACCGGTGGCGTCGCGGCCGTTGGGGCAGCCGGCGCAGGCGCCCAGAACCTGGGCATGACTGAATTCATCGGCCGCGACCGGCGCCCAGGCGACGAAATTGCGGTGACAGGCTTCGCAGGCATTGGTGACCGGAATATGGTCGGCGGGTTTGCTGGTGGCGCGGATGCCGGGGCGGTGGCAGGCGACACAACCGTCGGTGAGGTAGCTGTCCTGATGGGCAAAACGCGTGGGCAGCCATGCGGTGACATCGTGACACTCATCGCAGGCGGCGGCGACCGGAATATGCTCGGCGGTCAGGCGTCGCGGTGACAGATTGCCGGCGACACGCGCGTCGCTGCCGTGGCAGACGTCACAGGTTCCGGGTAAAACGGCGGCGTGATCGACGTAGCTCAGCGGCCGCCAGGCGCTGACCAGATGGCAGGAGTTGCAACTGTCGGCGGTCGGTGGATGCGCGCCGGATTTGCCGGTGGCCCGCTTGCCGTCGTGACATTGTTCGCAGGCACCCTGCACCTGGGTATGATCGACGCCGATGAGGGTGCGCCAGTGGTATACCGTATGACAGGCGCCGCAGTCATCGGCGGTCGGCAGATGATCATCGGGTTTGCCACGGGCGACCTTGTTATCGTGGCATTGCGCGCAGGCGCCAATGACCTGGCTGTGATCGACTCGTACCACCGGCGTCCAGACGACGGTGAGGTGACAGGCATCGCAGCGATCGCTGGTGGCGGGATGATCGGCGGACTTGCCCTTGACCGTCAGGTTGTTGTGGCAACTGACGCAATCGGAGGCCAGGCCGCTGTGATCGATAGCCGCGGAATTGGCGAAACCGCCGGTGTCGTGGCAGACATTGCAGTTATCGGTGGTGGCGATGTGGTTGGCGGGTTTGCCGGTGGCGCGCACACTGTCGTGGCATTTGTCGCATTCGCGGGTGAGACCGTGAAACACGCCGTCCAGGTGGCAAAGTTCGCAGCCCACTAGAAAATGCTGGCCGCTCAGGGTAAAGCCGGTGGTATCGTGATCGAACTCATGATGCTTGATCGGATTGCCGTGTGCGTCGGCGGTCGCCCCGTCGCTGTCGCTCGGGGCGTGTTCACCGGCTGGCGACGCATCGACATCCAGCGGGTCACCTTCGGCTTTATGCTGTGCCAACACATCCACGCTGATCAGGTGGCAACATGCCGCCAGCAGCAACGCACCTAGAACTCGAATCCCTCTGTCCGACAGCACACCCCACTCCAACGGACGACGGACGTGGATAGGGAAACACCAGTTCTTCCGAATCCATCCGTTCCCGACAGCGACAACTGGCTCCACCGGCCACGCCTTGCTTCGCGACGTCGCCGCTCCCTGATGACGGAGCCTACCCCCTTTGGTATAGCGTATGTGATCACCGACGCAAGTGGCGTGGGTGGATGATTTCACACAACAGTTTGCGATCTTACACTATTGGATTGAGTCCAGGCTATTGATAAATTTTATCGGATAATGACTGCACGCTATTGCAGAAATAAGAAAGTAACTCATCAGACAATTTTTCTATGTTCACATACACACAACTAAGGTCTATTGTGTAGATGCAGCTGTTCGGCATGGCGGTGACCACCATATTTTGTCGTCGGCCATGCGCGATTGGCCGACACAAGGAATCGGCGCATACGTCCGATAACGTCTAGGACGTGAAAAATATAATCATTGTGTATTGTGCGGTATGGCGCGAGCGCAACTGCAGTTGCGCTGCGATGGGGTAAACACGACAGCGGGCGGCGAGTGGCGGCAATGACGGACGACGGTCAACGACAAGCGGCGCAACAGATGTTTCAGCGGGTGCTGACCAATATGGGCAGCGTGATCCGGGGCAAGGATCAGGCGCTGCGGCACCTGCTGGCGGCTTTTTTTACCGGCCACCATGTGCTGCTGGAGGATGTGCCGGGCACTGGCAAGACCACCATGGCCAAGGCGCTGGCCGCCAGCGTGCAATGCGCGTTTCAACGCATTCAGTTCACCCCGGATCTGCTGCCTTCGGATATCATCGGCGTGACCATCTACAATCCGCACAACCACGAATTTTCCTTCCATCGCGGACCTATTTTCAGCCAGGTGCTGCTGACCGACGAAATCAACCGTGCCTCGCCGCGCACCCAGTCGGCCCTGCTGGAAGCGATGGCCGAGGGTCAGGTCAGCGTCGATGGTCAGCGCTATCCGCTGGGTGACATCTTTTTCGTGATTGCCACCCAGAATCCGGTTGAATCGCACGGCACCTATCCCTTGCCGGAAGCGCAGATGGACCGGTTCGGCGCGCGTTTTTCCCTGGGTTACGTCGCTCCGGAGGTGGAAGTGCAGATGTTGGAGGCGCAGCAGGGCGCGCATCCGCTGTCCCTGTTGCACCCGTGCATAGGCGCGGAAGACATTCTGAACCTGCGCCAGGCCATCCGCGCCATGCATGTCAGCGCCGACATCAAACGCTACATCGTCGATATTACCGCCGCCACCCGCCACCGCCCGGGGGTGAAAATCGGCGCCAGCTTCCGTGCCACCCATACCTTGATGCAAATGAGCCAGGCGCTGGCATTGTTCGCTGGTGCCGACTTCGTTGCTCCCGAACAGGTGCAGGAAATCGCGCCGGCGGTGCTTGCCCATCGCCTGAGCCTGGATCCGCAGAGCCGTTACAGCGGAATCAGCGATCTTGGCGTTGTGCAGGACGTGCTGCGCGCGGTGGACCCGCCCGTCTGACACCATGAATGCGTCGCTGCGTTTACGCCTGTTTCGTCGCGCCCATCTGCTCAGCGGCTGGATGCAGCGCCACAGCACCGGCACCGGAAACTTCGTCAGCGTCGGTCTTCTGGTCAGCGGCGTTCTGGGGTTTGATACCACGCGTAACATGAGCTACCAGATTTTCTGCCTGCTCGCGGTGCTCGGCGGCGTCGCCCTGGCGGGTACCCGATTGCGACGCTTGCACTGCGTTTGCCAGCGGCACTTGCCTGCCCTGGCGACGGTCGATCAGCCTTTGCACTACCGGATTTCCGTCAGCAATCCGACCGTGACCGACTTGCGCGATCTTAGCCTGGTCGACGAACTGCTTGTCGCCTATCCGGATCGCGAGCAGCTGCAGCGTTATACGCGCGAAGAAGACGCGACCGACAACTGGTTCGATCGTCGTGTCGGTTTTCCGCGCTGGGTTCGTTTGCTGCGCCTGCTGACCGGCGCCGACGACGCCCGCATCGAAGCCTTCGATCTGGCCGCGCGCCAGAGCCGGGATCTGGAGCTGCGCCTGCTGCCGCTGCGCCGTGGCACCCTGCATTTTTCCCGTATCCATCTCGGCGACCGGGAGCCGCTGGGATTGTGGCGGCGGGAGTTGACTTGCGAGGCACCGGCGTCCCTGCTGGTGTTGCCCCGACGCTATCCGGTACCGGCGCTGCGCCTGTCAGGGGGGCGCCAGCACCATCCGGGCGGGATCAGTCTGGCCTCGGCGGTAGGCGAGACCAGTGAATTTCACAGCCTGCGCGACTACCGGCCGGGGGATCCGCTGCGTCGCATCCACTGGCGCAGTTGGGCCCACACCGGCGCGCCGGTGGTTAAGACCTACGAAGAGGAATTTTTCGTGCGTCACGCCCTGTTGCTCGATACCTACAGCGAAATTGCCGCCGATGCCTGTTTCGAGGCGGCGGTTAGCACCGCGGCGTCGGTGGTTTGCGGCGTACAGGATCAGGAGTCGTTGTTGGATTTGCTGTTCATCGAAAACACGGTTTATTGCTACACCAGCGGGCGCCATGTGAGCGACGAATTGGCGATGCTGGAAGTGCTGGCCAATGTGCAGGCGACGGCAAACAATGATTTTTCGCAACTAGCCGACTATGTGCTCGGCCACAGTCATGGCCTGTCCAGCGTGATTTGCGTGTTGTTGAGCTGGGACGCATCGCGTCGCGAACTGGTGCGCAGTCTCCGCGCCCGCGGCGTCAATGTGCTGGTGCTGATGCTGCACGCCGCGTCCTTGCCGCCACCTGCGACCGACAGCACGTTTCTCGGACCCCTGGCCGATGCCCCGCAGGCGTTTTACTGGATAAACGCCGGTGATCCTGCCAGCGGCCTGGCGCGCCTGGGGGCGGGCAGCGGGGTACGGCCGTGAACCCGCGCCCCTTGCCTCCCGGCTTGCTGGCCAGCGGCCTGCTGCTGTGGGGCTGGTCCATGGATCTGCTGCCGGTGGCGATCCTGATGGCGATCATCGTCGAAGCCGCGCGCTGGCTGCCCTGGCGGGTGGCCATGACGACGACGGATTACAGCCGGGTTTCGGACCTGACCTCGGTGATTCTGGCCGCCGTCAGCATAGTGTTATTCGTCAAATATCTGCACCAGGGCTTGTTCGCCGCCGTGACCTGGATGCCGGCGGTCGGCTTTTTGCTGCTGTGCTCGCAGCTATACAGCGAAGGGCAGAGTATTCCATTGGCGGCGCTGATATACCGTCTGCGTCGCCAGCGTGCACCGCAAGATCTGCGCTGGCCGGAATTCGTCGACGTCAGACCGGCATATTTTTTTACTACCCTGGTTGCCGCCAGTATCGCGCTGCCCCGGGTCAACTGGTTCTATCCCGTGGCCAGCGTTCTGCTGCTGGTTCTGTTATGGCGTTATCGCGCCCGTGGCTACACGCCGGCGCTGTGGCTGGTGGCGGTGGCCTTGAGTGTCGCCACGGCCTATGCCGGAGAAATCGGCCTCAACCGGTTCAGCATTTACCTGCAGGATTACGCCACCCAATGGTTCATGCAGGACTGGCGGCAGCGTAATCTGACCCAGGCAGCGACTTTCATCGGGCGCATCGGACGCCTAAAGACATCCAATCGAATCATCATGCGAATCGAAGCGCCGAACCGGCAATCGCTGCTGTTGCGCCAGGCGGTGTTCAATCACTACCAGGAGTCTTTCTGGCACGGCAGCGGCAACACGGCGGAAGTGCGCCAGCCGGATATGGGCACCACGATCTGGCGTTTGCAGGCGGCTCCCGCTGTCGCCGGAAACAGGTTGACGGTGCATACTTTTCTCTCCGACGACGTCGACGTGCTGGCGCTGCCAGCGGGTAGTTACGAGATCGATGCCAGTCCCGACCTGGCGATCTATGACAACGCCTATGGCAATGTTACCGTAGCCGGCCCCGCCGGGCCATTCAGCTACAGCGTGCGCTATGGCGGAGACGTGGTGCGGGACGCCCCCCCCGGAGTGCTCGACATGTGGTTATCAGCCGAGCAGCGAGCCATGGTGCAACCCAGGGTGGATGAGCTGGGCCTGCAGGGGCAGCCACCGGCCAGGGTGGTGCAGTTGCTGCAGGGGGACTTCCAGAACAATTTCCGCTACACCCTGCAGCAGCGGGCGCCGGCGGTGGTCGATGATGCTTTGCGGTACTTCCTCTATCAGGGCAAGGCGGGGCATTGTGAATACTTCGCGACGACCGGTGTAATGCTGTTGCGCGCCGCCGGCCTGCCGGCACGCTATGTGACCGGCTATGCGATGACGGAATATGATGCGGACAATGGGTTCTTTATCGTGCGCAACAGTCACGCGCATGCCTGGATCAGTGTCTATTTCGCCGGACGCTGGCATGAAGTCGATTTCACTCCCTCCCAATGGGTGGCGGCGGAAGAGGCCAGCCGCGGCTGGCTGACCGGGGTCTATGATGTATTTGCCAACGCCTGGTTTGGCATCCATCGCTGGTGGGCGCAACGCGCCGAGAACTGGACCTACTATCTGGCTGGTGCCGCGGTACTGCTGCTGCTGGGATATGTTCTGCGGGACTGGCGACGCCAGGCATGGCGCGCCGTGTGGCGGCGCGTGAGCGACCCGCGGCCGCCGCCGCCGGCCATGGCGGCGTCACCGTTTGATGACATCGTCAGCGAACTGCAGCGCAGCGGCGCGCCACGCTATCAGGGCGAGACTTTGCGTCAATGGTTGCAGCGGCTACAGCGCAGCGGCAGCATCGAAACCGGCGAATTGCTGTCCCTGCTGGAAATGCACTATCGCTATCGATTTGCCGCGCCGGCGACTAAAAACGAGGCCGCGTTGCGCCAGGGGGTCGCGGCCTGGTATGCGCGTCAAGCGGACGATAAGAGGCGGGTCCGCTCCTAGGGGAAGATCGGACCNNACCCGCCGTGGCGGCGGTCAACACCGGTGGTCGAATCCCGGTGTTGGGGTGGCAGTGCCGCCGGCGCCAAGCCTATTACACGACGCGGGACTTATCCCTGTGTTACCGGATTCTTACCGCACGATTATGTTCCTGCCCGTGCAAGTGAGCACGTATTGGGGGGACGGGAAATACCGGCTGCCGGTGCGTACCTTGCAGGGGGAGTGTCTTTTCCCTCAGGGACGCGGGGGAAAGAGCGCGTGGCGGTTGCCCATGCCGCGCAGGCAGCGCACCAGGCCGGCGAAGCAGAGCAGAATCAAGCCAAATTGTATCAGGCCCGCCAGAGATCCTGTGAGGTGCAAGCCCAGGCGTGACATATGAAAATCGCGGCAGACGGCTTCATCGACAAAGTCACCGATGCGCTGGGTGAGCAGGCCGTAGAGCGCCAGGACGAAGATTGCCTGCGCCAGGTTGAGTTTTTTCACCGTGGGTCCACCGACTGTGTTGGGTGCCGCAACCCCGTTCATCGGCCCGGGGATTGAATTTCTGTAGGACGCCGGTCACAGTAAGCTGCGAATATGTTTGCCACGCCTTCGCCAATACCCCAGGACCCAGACCACCGTGTCCGTCGGTAAAGGCCGGCGTGCCCTGGCCGATATCTGTTTAAGACCAGCAACTCATGGGTACAGCCAATGGAAGCGGACAAACTCATCATCAAGGTACTGAGCGACGTGGTGAAGCTGCACCAGGGCAATGCCAGCGCCGAGCGCAAGAAGGAAGTTATAAAAAAGCTGCGGGCGAAAACCGATATCGCCAAGAAGAAGCCATTGACCGAACTCGACCTGCGGGAACTGCTGATGGCCGCCCTCGAACTGGGGATGTTGACGGCAAAGGAAAGCGCCGGTACACCCCTGCCGTCACGCCAGACGCCGCAATTGGAAAGCTGAAAACCAGCTGAGACAGAGCAGCGGTTTCAGTACCGGCACTTGTGATCCTGCAGGTTGCCCGTTCAACAACGATCCATCCGGTGTTGTCCATTACCCCCTAGGCTGCATTGCTTCCACCCAGAATTCGATCTCGTCCTTGATCGTGACGATCATTTTAGTTTGTCGCTGCGATTTTCAGGTTGCAGAAAATAGAACGAGTACCATGCCGCGGGAAATGCTCGGGCCAGTTTGCGGAATCGCACTGTCTTATTAATTTGTTATTCAGATTTATAGGGGAGATGGAACGCGAAGATTACGCGCGGGTCGTCGCCATAATTTTGCTATTAGCAAGCAAGAAAGTGAATGGCAGGTTCGTCCGCGTCGAATGTTGATCAACGACACCGCAGGAGTCAGTTGCTTTTAGCAGAATTAGGCGCGGACTGTTCCGCGTTGAGCGCACCTGTTGTCGGCAAGTGGAACGAGAGGAGGGCCTGCGACAAGTGTGCGAACCAATGTCAACATGGAGACGAATAAATATTTTTCCGCTGCTCGTGTTGCCGAAACCGATGTGAAGAAGATTGGCTGCTATACTTTTTGAGGTGTTCGTAAGGGATGGAGTGAAGTCAGAGCTTTGCCGATTAACGAAATTTAAGGAACGGTAACGCATATGAAAAACGCATTCTCTTGGGCAATGACTACGGTTTTTCTGGCATCGATCACGATGATAAATTCACCGGTGTTGGCTGTTACTGGCATCCAGATCGGCGCCAGCGGCAAGACTTACGCGTCCGCGGAGGTGCAATGCGGGCTCAATCCAGTGAGTGGCATGGCGCCTTTCGTGCTGGCGGGATTGTACAATCCGAAATCCAACTCCAGTGCCATCGTGTCACTCAATGGCGAGGTCATCAGCACGGTAACTTTTTTCAATCCGGACACCAATGTGTGGCTTGCCAACGGTATCAATGCGGTCTCGCTGGCACTGAAAAGAAATGTGACAGACAGCTACAGCTTCGATGCTTCCTTGTCGTATCCCGGCCAAGACAATATGTGCATACCGGATACCAGCGCCAACACCCTCAACGGCGATCTGGAGTATGCGGCCAGTTTGAAATCCTATACCAGCGTCACATCCGGGTGTGCGTTAAATCCGCTGAGCGGTCAGACGCAGCCGTTTGTCAATCTGTATGACAACGGCGCCTATCTGCTCAATGTATCCATCAACAATTCGCCGTTGACGCAGCTCAATGGCACCAGTCGTACTCATGTGGCGATTTTTCTCAGTCCCGGGCTTAACGTGATCTCCGCGGTCAACGGCGCCGTGTCCACGGATTTCTATGTGCGTGATGGCGGGGGCGGTGCTTGTACCTTGCCCTAGAAAATAGATTGTGCCGATACGAAGCACACGCTTCATTCTGAATGCGTATCGGTCATGGCCTGCAGATCCACAGTGGAGACACTGGCCAGGTCCAGGCCGGTTTGGAAGTCGTATTGTTTAAACTGGGGTCCAGGGGTATCCAGCTGTCGGCGGCTTTATTGACCGCGCCGCGGGAGGGCTCGAAGTCGGTGGCGGCTTCCACCCAGACGTGTTCGATCCGGGCGCTGGCGAGTTTTCCGCCGGTGATGATGCCCTCGGTGGGGATGCCGCAGGAGGCGGCAAAGCGCAGGGCGGCTTCGGCGTTCGTGAAACCGCCGGCCCAGTTCATGAATTTCTCGATCGGCACCTCGATGGTGCCGTGGACATAACGGGCGGGGATCTTGCTGGCCCGCAGCAGGGCGATCGTCAGGGTGGCGATGTCCAGGGCGTTGCCCTTCAAGCTGCCCAGGGTGTGGTCGGCGCTCTGGGTGGCGCCCCAGGTGGGGAGCCATTCCACGTTATTGCGCACCCAGTTGTAGATGGCCAGGGCGTTGTAGATCAAGGCGGCGGCCTTGGCCTGGATGGCCTCGGTCAGCACGATTTCATCGGTGGCGGCCAGGTAGGCCGGGTTGTCGGCGCCGGGCAGTTGATCGTATTTGAAGTCACCCAGGGCGGCGAACTGGGCCAGGGGACGGTCGTAGAGGAGAAATCAGATATTAAATTTGGTGGGTGTTCTGGCTTTACCTGGCCTTACCGGCTTACTCTCCCCTTTTTCTATATTGAATCCTAATAAACATATAACAAAATAAAGTAAAAGAATTACTGGTAGCTAACACAGGATAATAACCCTTGTTGTTTCAATTTCTTATGTTCTATTGTGGGTTGATTCGAACGTAGAGAAGGTCATATCCTATGAGATTCGTTTATTTCTTTTATTGCGTATATTTCTTTTGTTGCCTAAAATGAGCACATCCAACTGAAATATCGAGGCGATACTGAAATGGTGCAAGCTTTCAAATTTTCCGATCAAACAACGTCGCCACCCAGCAGAGAAGATATGCAAGTCGCGGCCGAAAGCAGCCGTTTGCTGGCGGCGCTGATCGGGCGCGGTGAGACGGCCCGAATCAGGATAGTGGACGGTGACGAGGAAATTACCGTACCGGTGTCAGCGATGAAAATGCTTGTCGATATATTGGCCTATATGGCGGAAGGGGAGGCAGTCACCTTGATTCCCCAGCACGCGGAATTGACAACCCAGCAAGCGGCGGATTTTCTGAATGTCTCCCGGCCTTTTTTCGTCAAGCTGTTGGAAGAAGGGAAACTTGCATTTCACAAAGTGGGAAGTCATCGTCGCGTTTATTTTCGTGACCTGGTGGTCTACAGGGAACAAAGCATGGACCAAAGACGAAAAAAGCTGGATGAATTGACCGCGCAGTCCCAGGAATTGAAAATGGGTTATTGAAGGCATGGCGAATTTCACTGCTGTGTTCGATGCCTGCGTACTATACCCTGCGCCACTGCGTGATTTGTTAATGAGCGTCAGCATGACAGAGCAGTTTCGTGCCAAATGGACATCGAAAATTCACGAGGAATGGACGCGAAATCTCCTGGATCAGCGTGCTGATATCACCAGGGAAGCGTTGCAAAGAACGGTTGCATTGATGAATGACGCAATTGCGGATTGCCTGGTTGAAAATTATGAAGGCTACATTGACTCTCTCAACCTGCCGGATCCTGCTGACAGGCATGTCCTTGCTGCAGCGATAAAATGCCAGGCGGATGTCATCGTTACCAACAACTTGAAAGATTTTCCGAAGGAAACATTAGCTCCATATAATATCGACATACAGACACCCGATGTTTTTCTGAGCCACCTCTTCGATTTGAATCCCGCGTTGTTTTGCGCCGCTGTGCGCCAACAAAGGCAGCGCTTGAAGAATCCAAGTTATTCAGCCGAAGGACTTCTGGATATTTTCTATGCGCAGGGACTGCCACTGACCGTCAATAAGCTCAGAGAAGCCATTGATCTGCTCTAACGGAAGGTGCAAAAGCGCGTTCCGCATCGATAGGGATACGATTCTTCCCTGTTGACCGTGCCGTGGGTGGCTCGAAGTCAGGGCTTTGATAGTGCCGTGCAGGTAGCGGGCGGGGATCTTGTACTGAGGTCTATTATTTGGTAATCCCCCCTGGAATTAACG
>DKAS01000216.1 GCA_002448875.1 Proteobacteria bacterium UBA6920
ATTCCCGCGGCGGCCTGGTCAAGGCTACGCCGACACCCGCGGACCATATCCTGACCACGACCCAGTGCCAGGACTGCCACCGGGACATCACCTGGAGCCCGGTCAGCCGGGTCGATCACAGCCAGGTGATCGGCGTCTGCACCAGTTGCCATTTGCTGCCCGGCAACCATATTCCGACCACCCAGGCCTGTGATGATTGCCACAACACCAACACCTGGCTGGGCGCGACGGTTAACCATAGCAGCATCTTTACCAACTGCGTCAGCTGCCATAACAATGTCTATGCCCGCGGCAAGGGCGCGGGTCATATCCGCTCCACGGATTCGTGTGAGTACTGCCATGGCAAACCGCCCGCCGGCTGGGCCGTATCGCCGTCCAGTGTCGATCATTCACAGATTCTGAACGTTACCCTGTGTTCCGATTGCCACAGTCTGCCGGGAGGGCATTGCAACACCCAGGGCAACCTGTCCTGCGGTGATTGCCACCTGGTGCCGCCGGCCTCCTGGGCGGATAACATTCAAGGGTGTCCGGCGGCTACGCCGCCGCCGCCGACGCCCGCGCCGGTACCTGCGCCAACGCCGACGCCTACTCCGGCACCGGCACCAGCACCAGCGCCGACACCCGCNNACGGACACGGACACGGATACAGACGCGGACACCGATGCGGATAGCGATAGTGTATCCCTGTGGGACACCGGCACCGGCACCGGCACCGACACCGACACCGACACCGACGCCCATGCCGTCGCCGACGCCGACGCCCGCTCCGGCGCCCAGTCCGATGCCGTCACCGACACCGGCCCCGACGCCCGCACCGGCACCGCGGCCATCACCGACTCCGGCTCCTGCGCCCAGCCCGATGCCGTCCCCGACACCGGCGCCTGCGCCCGCACCGGCACCGCGGCCGTCACCGGCCCCGGCGCCGACTCCGGCTCCGGCGCCCAGTCCGATGCCGTCCCCGACACCGGCGCCTGCGCCTGCACCGGCACCGCGGCCGTCACCGGCCCCGGCGCCGACTCCGGCGCCTGCGCCCAGTCCGATGCCATCACCGACACCGACACCGGCACCTGCGCCCGCGCCGGCACCGCGGCCGTCACCGGCCCCAGCGCCGACACCGGCGCCTGCGCCCGCACCGGCACCGCGGCCGTCACCGGCCCCGGCGCCGACTCCGGCGCCCAGTCCGATGCCGTCACCGACACCGACACCGGCGCCTGCGCCCGCGCCCGCACCGCGGCCGTCGCCAGCCCCGGCGCCCAGTCCGGCGCCTGCGCCCGCACCGGCCCCGGCGCCACGACCATCACCGGCTCCGGCACCTAGCCCGATGCCGTCACCGTCACCCAGTCCGACGCCGGCGCCGGCTCCCGCACCGGCACCGCGGCCGTCACCGGCGCCGAGTCCGACACCTGCACCGGCTCCCGCACCGGCACCACGGCCGTCGCCTTCGCCGAGTCCGACGCCTGCGCCGGCTCCCGCGCCGGCACCGCGGCCGTCGCCTGCGCCGAGTCCGACGCCTTCACCGAGTCCGACGCCTTCACCCAGCCCGGCGCCGCGGCCGTCACCGTCACCGAGTCCGACACCCTCGCCGAGCCCGTCACCGAGCCCGACGCCTTCGCCGAGCCCCTCGCCGGGTGGTGGCAGTGGTGGCGGTGGAGGTATGTAGCGCCTATCCCCTCCCCGCCAGGGGAGGGGCTGTTTGTACGGGGTAGTTTATAGCCGCACTTATATTGGCTTTATTATTGTGGGATCCTCTTTATATATAGTATGTATCCCCGGGCCGGTGAAAGACCTTATCTCTTCTGGTCGTAATTTGTATAAATCTCCATCAATAATAATCTCTTAATGGAAAAAATATGTTTTTTGCTTAACGAGCTGTAATATTCTTTAGCTGGCTACTCGCCTATTAAAATTATGTAATTCACCTGCGCCGTCGTTTTCGAGCGCGGGGGAGTAATTCCGGAACGGGGGTTCCGGTTTACCCATGAGACCGATGTTTGGGGGATGAGCATCTCCAGCTGCTCATAAAGATAAGTCGTATAACGGGTATCAGTCGGGGTGTGTGTGAAGGCGTTGTCGTTACCTAAGGTATTGGCGGTGTGCGTCCTGTCGTTGTCGCTGTTTGCGGTCGCGGGCGCGGCAACGGACTTGAATTCCGTAGACTCCAGTTTTGATCACCTGGCCACCGGCTTTCCGCTGACCGGCCTGCATGAAACCGTCAAATGCGAAGCCTGTCATCTGGACGGGGTATTCCGCGGCGCGCCCAAGGAGTGCGACGGCTGCCACGACAATACCACCGTGCTGGGTAAACCCCTGAAGCATATCCCCACGGCCGAACGTTGCGACGTCTGCCACACGACCGCGGGTTTTGCCCTGTCGGCGCAAATCGACCACAGCGGCATCACCGGCGCCTGCGTCAGTTGCCATAACGGCAGTGTCGCGCCCGGCAAGAAACCTGACCATCTGCCCACCACCGATTTGTGTGAAGCCTGTCACCTGACCATCCAGTGGTCACCGGTGGTGAGTGTCAATCATGATCAGGTGCTGGGTGCCTGTGTGGCTTGCCACAATGGCGATCGTTCTACCGGCAAGAATACCCGGCACATTGCCAGCAGCGATGCGTGCGATGCCTGCCACGGTACTACGGCCTGGAAGCCGGTGGTCGAGGTCGATCATAGGGAGGTCGAGGGTTCCTGCGACAGTTGCCACAACGGCCGCACCGCCGAGGGCAAACCGCTGCATCATCCGACCACCGGCAATGATTGCAACGGTTGCCATTCGGCCCTGCACTGGCTGCCACTGACCGATCTGGATCACAGCCAATTACCGATGGGCGGCTGCAGCGTTTGCCATGGCGAGCTGGGCGTGAATGATATCGGCGGTTTAAGTGCGCGTGGCAAACCGCTGACCGGTCATCTGCCGACCNNCCTGCCGACGACCGAATCCTGCGATGTCTGCCACACCACGTTGGCCTGGGTACCAGCAATATTTTCTCATGACGGTATTACCGGCAATTGCGTGATTTGTCACACGCCAGGCGGCCCTGCGCAGGGAAAACAAGTGAACCATTTACCGACCACCGATCGTTGCGAAGCCTGTCACCGCAATTTCATTGCCTGGTCGCCGGTGGCCGCCAATGAATTCGATCACAATGAAGTCACCGTCGGCTTGTGTGGGTCTTGTCATGAAAAACCTCTGCAGCATCTGCCGACCACGGAAGACTGCCTGTTTTGCCACCGCACCACCAACTGGCAGGACGCGGCGGTCAATCACAGCACCTTCAGCGGCAACTGCTACAGTTGCCACACGGGTATCGTGCCGCCCGACGCCAGCGGCAAATCGGCCAAGCATTTGAACACCACCAATACCTGCGACGCCTGCCATGACAAATTCCCCGCCACCTGGGCGCCGGTGGCCGCGGCCCGGGTCGACCATGGCAATGTCGTCGGCAGTTGCGTCAGTTGCCACGATAACTTTAAAGCTTCGGGCAAGCCGCCCAGCCATGCCTGGACCACCGATGCCTGCGAAGCCTGCCATGCGGTGGGGCCAGCCGCCTGGGCGCCGCTGCCCGGACCGGTGGACCACGGCAATGTGCTCAAAGGCCATTGCGACGATTGCCACAGTGTCAATCCCCTGCCGGTGCAGGGCGCGGTGGCGCTGGGGCAGCCGGCGGATCACATTCCCACGGCCGCCAGCTGCGACCTGTGTCACTACACCACCACCTGGATACCCACGTTCTTCACCCATGACGTGCTGGGCATCGTCGACAACTGCGTCCTGTGTCATACCCCGGGGATTCGCGCTACCTCCAAGCCGGCCACCCATATTGCCAGCAGCAATGTGTGCGAGAAGTGCCATCTGAATTTCGTGGCCTGGGCGCCGGTAGCGGCCGCGGCCGTGGATCATACGCAGGTGACCGGCACATGCAGCAGCTGTCACAACGGCGTCATCGCCACCGGCAAGTCGCCGGGGCATACACCGACGACGGCCGAATGCGACACCTGCCATACCACCACCAGCACCTGGCTGGGGGCGACCATCAACGCACCGGACCATGCGACTTTCGCCAACAACTGCATTACCTGTCACGACGGGGTCACGGCCAGCGGCAAATCGCCGCAGCACATGAGCACCACCAATGCCTGCGACTCCTGCCACGACAAGTTCCCGGCCCGCTGGATACCGGTGGCCGCCAACCGCGTCGATCATACCCAGACCCTGGGCACCTGCAGCAGCTGTCACAACGGCGTCACCGCCCGTGGCAAATCGGCGACGCACTTAATTACCAGCGCCGAGTGCAATACCTGCCACAGCACCGCCACCTGGCTGGGCGCCAGCGGCGGCGCGCCGGATCACTCGACCTTCGTGGGCAATTGCTTCACCTGTCACAATGGCAGCACCGCCAGCGGCAAGTCGGCGCAGCACATGAGCACCACCAATGCCTGCGACGCCTGCCACGACAGGTTCCCGGCCAAGTGGAAACCGGTGGCGCCTAACCGGGTCGATCACAGCCAGACCCTGGGCACCTGCAGCAGTTGCCACAATGGCGTTACCGCCCAGGGCAAGTCGGCTACGCATATCGCCACCAGCGCCGAGTGCAATACCTGTCATGGCACCACCACCTGGCTGGGCGCGACCACCGGCACGCCGGATCATTCCACCTTTGCCGGCAATTGTATCAGCTGTCACAATGGCACCACCGCCAGCGGCAAGTCCGCCAGTCACATCAATACCAGTGACTTGTGCGATGCCTGCCATGACAAGTTCCCGGGCAAGTGGCGGCCGGTACCGGCCAACCGGGTGGATCATACCCAGGTCAACGGCACCTGCGCTTCCTGTCATGTGAAGACCGGCAATCATATCTGGACCACCGATGTCTGTGATGCCTGCCATTCCCAGGGTCCGGCGGCCTGGGCGCCGGTGCTGGTGGTGGATCATACCCAGGTGCTGGGTGCCTGCAGTTCCTGCCACAACGGTTTCACCGCCACCGGCAAGTCGGCCAATCACCTGCCGACTTTCGACGAATGCAATGTATGCCACAAGTCGACTACCACCTGGCTGGGGGCGACGGTGGATCACACCAATATTTTCAACAATTGCATCAGTTGCCATAACGGTGTCTATGCCACCGGTAAAAACCCCGGCCATATCTCCACCACCGACACCTGTGAAGCCTGTCATAACAAGGCGCCAGCGGCCTGGCGGCCGACGAGCATCGTCAATCACAACGAGATTCTGGTCTTCGTCTGCTCCAGCTGTCATAACCTGCCCGGCGGCCACTGTGATACCGCCGGTCTGGATTGCGGCAGCTGCCACACGCCGCCGACCACCACGGCTTCCCGTTGGGCGAACAACTTCGCCGATTGCCCGACGACCACGACCACACCGACCCCGACTCCGGCGCCGGCACCTGCCCCGGCGGGTGGCGGCGCCGGTGGTGGTGGCGCGGCCGGTGGTGGCGGCGCGGCCGGCGGCGGTGGCGGTGGCGGTGGCGCCATGGGCGGCGGCGGTGGCGGTACCATGGGTGGTGGTGGCGGTGGGGGCATGGGCATGTAACTGCCCCACCGGGGAGTGGCCGTCACCCGGCCACTCTATGCCCTGGCTCCGCCGCCGGGGCCGTGATCTGGTATCATGGCCCGATGTTTTTCCGCAAATCCCGCAAATCGCGTTTCGTACCCGTTCTTAAACTGGGGTGTAATACCGCCGGTCGCGATTTTGTGTTCGGCGATCTGCACGGGGAATTTGCCCTGTTGCGCCAGGCCCTGGAGCAATTGCGTTTCGACCCCGACCGTGACCGGCTGATTGCCACCGGCGATCTCATCGATCGCGGCAGCAGTTCCGAGGAAGCCGTGGACTGGCTGCGCCAACCCTGGTTTTATTCCGTGCTGGGCAACCACGAGTTCATGCTGCTGGAAGCCCAGCACGATGCCAATATGCTGATGTGGTGGACCACCCTCAATGGCGGCGGCTGGTGGCTGCACCAAGGTCGCGAACTGCGCCAGACCTTCGTTGAAATGATGTGGCAACTGCCCATTGCCATGGAAATCGCCACCGTCGACGGTCCCGTGGGCGTGGTGCACGCCGATCTGCCGCAGAATGTCGCCTGGGATGTTTTTCTGGAGCAATTGGCTCAGGGTAGCAAGGAGGCCCGCGATTGCGCGCTGTGGAGCCGGGTGCGCCTGCAGCGCATGGCGGCTGCCCCGGTCGACGGTATCGTGCGCGTGTTTTGCGGCCACACCCCGGTGGCGGATCCCCTGGCCATCGATAATGTCATCTACATCGATACCGGCGCCTGTTATGGGCGCAGCCTGACGGTGATGGATATTCGTGATCCGCAAAGTCGGATCGTGGTGAAGAAGCCCGATGTTTGAGCGGAGGAGGAGGCAAGGATGAAAAATATTTCACTGGCGGTTTCGCTGCTGTGTTGCCTGGTGGCGCCGGCGCAGGCCAATGAAGTGGAAATCGTGCAGACCGTGTTCAGCCGCCAGGGCGACAGTTGGACCGTGGATACCACCCTGCGGCATGCGGACAGCGGCTGGGACCATTATGCCGATGCCTGGCGGGTGGTCGATGCCCAGGGCAAGGAGCTGGGCACGCGCACCTTATTCCATCCGCACGAGGACGAGCAGCCGTTCACCCGCTCGCTGTCAGGCTTGCAGCTGCCGGTGGCGACTACCATCGTTTATGTCGAGGCCCATGACAAGGTGCATGGCTGGAGCAAGCAGCGGGTGCAGGTGGATCTGAGTCAGGCCAGCGGCGACCGCTATCAGGTCAAACGCTGACGTTCATATGCGGCAGACTATCTACCAGGGCAGCGTGGTCGATCTTGGGCTGGAAGACGTCGCCCTGCCCGGCGGCGAGACCATCACTCTGGAAATCGTCCGTCATGGCGGCGGCGCGGCGGTGCTGGCGCTGGACGATCAGCAGCGCATCTGCCTGCTGCGCCAGTACCGGCACGCGGCCGGCGGCTGGTTGTGGGAGATTCCCGCCGGCAAGATCGATCCCGGCGAAGCGCCCGAGATCACCGCGCGCCGGGAGCTGGAGGAAGAAGCCGGGGTCAGCGCCGCGCACTGGCGATCGCTGGGTTTTGTCTATTCGACACCGGGCTTCTGCACCGAACGCATCTATCTCTATGCCGCCAGCGGACTGTGCCCGGTGCCGCCGCGCCATCATTGCCACGAAGTGATCGAAGTGCACTGGCTGCCGTGGCCGCAGGTGCAGGCCATGTGTCGGCAGGGGGAGATCCAGGACGCCAAGACTCTGTGCGCCTTGTTTGCCGCGGGCGAGCCGGAGTAGGCGATTTTCCGCAGACAGGCAGAGTGCGTGGGTACAGAAGGAGTTCCCGCCCGCTTTTCGCAGCGGTGGCGGGCGGGAAGGTGATTTGATGCTTGGTTCGGTTGCCACCGCTGCCGCGGGCGGGTGCTACACCGGAAAGCCGCGGGCTTTGATCAATTCTTTGGCCTGGTGCGCCAGCAGAATCATGTCCAGTTCGTTTTCCCAGTCGTAGGGTGTCGGTGACGGCGCCGCGATTTTCTGCAGATAACGGCAGTCTTCGCGGGCGTAGACTTTTACCTGGCGTGTTTCCTCGATGTTGCCGGTCAGGTCGGGCCAGATTTCGCGGAACAGGTTTTCCCGTCGGGTGATGCTCCAGGTGTCGATCAATTCATAGGGCCGGGACAGATCGAAGGCGTCGGCGGTGCCGGTCTGGCGCAGGCCGGTGCCGGGGTCGATGTGGTCGGTGTAGATATAGATGATCAGTTTCGGGCTATGCCGCAGGATGTCCGGGGTGTCGTTGCGGTTGGCGGGCATCCAGCTGGAAAAGGCCACGTCGATGCTTGCCGCTAGCGAGGCAATATTGCCCTCCTGGCGGCGGTACACGGCGGCGTCGCAAAAATCCTCGATCTGATTGGGTTTGGCTGCGGGGTCGCGCAGGCCGATGACCTGGACGCCTTCGCGCGCCAGCAGACTGCCGATAAAGCCGTTGCCGCTATGCAGATCGTACACGACGGCCCGTTCACCCAGCTGGCGGATGTAGTTTGCCAGCCGGGCCATTTCCCACTGCAGGGGAAAATACGGCGCTACCGTATGGGCATGGCGTTTCGGATCGCGGTCACCGTTGCTGAAGACCAGGTAGTGCAGGGGCAGATCCTTGATGCGTTCGCTGAACGGCAGCTCCACTATCCAGGCCGGATGCTCTTTTTCCTGAAACGCGATGATGCGGTTGAACATATCCTCGGTGAATTTATCCATATTCCGCAGGGCTTCAAACATAAGGACTTCTTTCAGCCTCCCGTTGTGCACCGCCACTCGCAGGCTTAATGACACAATATAATTGGAGTATTGCCCGGCGCGGTTGGGCTAGGCGCCGGGTTCCTAAGTATTTTCCCGCCACATCATTGGGGGAAGGGTGGAATTAACCACGCTGTCTGTAATTCCGAACTTGCGCCGGCGATACGGCCGAATCCAGGGTGCCAGAATAAACACCCGACAGAAACTCATCTTAAACCAATTCCGCGCGCAGGCATACCAGTACGGGTTCCGCCCGCGGGAGGGGACGGGGCGGCGACCCGGGAAGGATAGATCATGGCAGCTGAGAGGGCGAGCCGTACGCGACGCGGCTATTTCCGACGCGCTGTAAAGTTTTGCAAAACATTGCGCCCCTTGATTGCGGGCGGTGAGACTGTCGCGCGCGCATTTACGCCCGATAGCGGGCTGCGCGCGACCGAGATCGAATGAGTTGCATCGTGCGCGCAGGGCAGCGATTGGTCTGGGGTGAGACTAGGCAAAAGACCTTGCTGCGGGCATTTTTCCGCTGTTTTTGCCCGTTGGGCGCGCCGCCGTCGCGCGCGATGGCATGACGATTCTTGTGCTCACGGCAGGTCGAATGTCGGTGTTTCGCCGGCTAATTTTTCTCGCTGCGGCACGCGTCGGTACGGCTACCGCATCGGATGTGGCGGATTGTGAGGATTTGCATCATGCTTAAAGAATGAAACTTATCGCGCCGTTAACGGGGTAGCTTTTTCCGTCTATTCATTCTAATTGTTAACGGGTTGTGTCATGGCGCTGAGCAGCGCATCAATACAGCAGGAATTGCCGCAACAGAGCGAAATTCAGGGCGACGAAAAGCAGTACCTGACTTTCATGCTCAACGGCGAGGAATACGGGGTTGATATCCTGCGGGTGCAGGAAATCAAAGGCTGGGATTCCATCACGCCTTTGCCGCACGTGCCGGACTATGTGCTGGGGGTGATGAATCTGCGCGGCACCATCGTGCCGGTGGTCTGCCTGCGCAAACGCTTCGGTATGTTGATGAGCGAACCGACCCAGGAATCGCCAGTGACTTTTTCCGCCGATGAGATTGAGTCCTCGTTCCATTTTTTATCGGCGCACAGCGAGGAGCTGGCGCGCGAATTCTATCAGCGCTTGTTTCAGCGTCATCCGGAAGTGCAAAAATTGTTTGCCGGTAGCGAAATGGCCGAGCAACAGCAAAAGCTGGTGGCTATGTTGAAAACCGTGGTGACCAACGTGCGCCACCCGGCGGCCCTGCGCAAGATCGCGCGAGTGTTGGGAGAAAGACATCGCCATTACGGCGCGCAGGCAGCGCACTATCCGGTGGTGATCGATCTGCTGCTGGAGGTGATGCGGGATCTGGCGGCAACGCGCTGGACTGAAGCCTACGAACAGGCATGGCGCGGCGCGCTGCTGGCCATCGCCGAGGTGATGCTGGCGGCCAGCGCGGCGCCGGAAATCAAGCAATCGGTGGTGGTGGTGTTGCGCGTGGACCATGCGGACCGCAGCCGGGTCATCGGTGTGGTGGTCGATGCGGTTTCCGACGTGTACAGCATAGGCAACCGCTACCTCAGCCCGCCGCCGAACTTCGGTGACAGCGTGGTGGTGGAATGCGTGGCCGGGATGGCGACGCTGGGTGAAAAAATGGTGATTCTCCTGGATGCCGACAGTATCGTCGCGTTTGGCGAGATCTAGGCGAATTCAGACACAGGGTTGCTGACTATGGCGAAATCAGGATCAAAACTCGGCTCGGATCCGTTTGCGGGCAATGGCGAGGCCGCCGCCGGATCGGGCTCCGATCTGGCGCTGGATGTGCCGATTCTCGAGGAATCGTTTGCGCTGCTGGCACCGCAGGGCGAAACCCTGGTGCGCAGGTTTTACGAGGAGTTGTTCCAGCGCTATCCGCAGGTGCGGCCGCTGTTCGCCGCCACCGACAGCGCGGAACAGCAGAAAAAGCTGCTGGCGGCACTGTCATTGACCGTGGGTGCGCTGCGCTCCCCGCAAAAACTGCGCAAGGTCCTGCTGGAGCTGGGTGCCCGGCACGAACAGTACGGCGCCAGGCCCGAACACTATGCGGCCGTCGCCTCCACCCTGCTGGATGTGATGCAGGAGCTGGCTGGCGCGCGCTGGAACGAACGAATCAATCAGGCATGGCAGCGCGCACTGCAGACGGTGGCGGGTGTGATGACCGAGGCTTATGGTAAACAGGAAGAAAACAGGAGAAACAACGCAATGAGCGGCAGCAACAACACCCTGGCGGTGGAAGAAACCACTGCCATGAACGATATCAACGTTCTCGGCAACGTGCTCGAGCACGCGCCCATGAACATCATGATTGCCGATGCCGATGAAAACATCGTGTTTGTCAACAAGATGGCCAGGGAAGTGCTGCAGTCCATCGAGGGTGAGCTGGCGGCCTATCTTCCGGGGTTCAAGGTCAGTAATGTCGTCGGTGGCAGCATCCACCGCTACCACAAGGATCCCGGCGCGATCAAGCATATTCTGCAGGGCCTGCGTTCCGGCGGTTCGCGCCACGGGGAAATCCGCCCCGGACATTTTATTTTCGAACACGAAACCCGGGCGTTGAAGGACGCGCAGGGCCGGCTGGTGGGCTACGTGGTGCAATGGAACGATGTCACGGAAAAGCGCAAGAACGAGGAGTCGGCGTTCCTGCTGCAGCGCGCGGTCGAGGGTGCGCAGACTGCGATGATGATGATCAACCGCAACCTGGAAATCACCTACGCCAATCAGAAGACCATCGAACTGCTGCGGGCCAACGAAAATACCCTGGCCAGTATCTATCCGGGGTTCAAGGTCGACAAGCTGATCGGCACCAACATCGACATCTTCCATCGCAATCCCGCCCATCAGCGCAAGCTGCTGAGCGATCCGCGCAACCTGCCCTTCGACACGGATATCATCGTCGGACCATTGACCTTTCATATCAATGTCAACGCCATTACGGACCTCAAAGGCAACTATACCGGCAATACCCTGGAGTGGTCGGATGTAACCGAGCTGCGCGCCAAGGAAACCGAAGTCGCGCGTCTGACGTCGGCGGTGGCGGGTTCGACCACGGCGATGATGATGGCGGACATGGACTGCAAGATCACGTATTGCAATCCGGCGGTCGTCAATCTGCTGGCCAGGCACCAGTATAAGCTGCGCCAGTTGTTTCCGTCGTTTGACGTCAACAAGCTCACCGGTGTATGCATCGACCAGTTCCACAAGAATCCACAGCATCAGCGGGCGATAATGCATGACATGCGCCGTCTGCCCTACCAGGTGCAGATCAAGGTGGCCGATCTGGAATTTTCTTTGACTCTGACCGCTATCGTCGACCGTGACGGCAAACAGATCGGCAACACGGTGGAATGGCGGGATATCACCGAGGAAATGGACGGGCAGCGCGAGGTCGACAAACTGATTCCCGGTGCCGCCGAAGGCGAACTCGATCGGCGCATCAATGAGGAAAAATACTCGGGGTTCATGAAGAACCTGGCAAATGGCATCAATCGCATGTTTGACGCGGTGGTCGAGCCGATCAAGGACGTGCTCGATGTTATGGTCAAGCGCTCCGACGGCGATCTGGTCAGCAGCTATATCAACAAGGATTACAAAGGCGAATTCGCCGTGCTGTGCAACGCCATCAACACCGCCGGTACCAGCCTGCGCAAGACGGTGTCGAAGGTGCGTGAAACCACCAACAGCATCGCCTCCGCGTCTTCGGAAATCGCCCAGGGCAATACCGACCTGAGCCAGCGCACCGAGGAGCAGGCATCGTCGCTGGAAGAAACGGCGTCGAGCATGGAAGAGCTCACCAGCACGGTCAAGCAGAATGCCGACAATGCCCGGCGTGCCAATCAACTGGCCAGTGACGCCCGCACCCAGGCGGAAAAGGGCGGGGAGATCGTCGGCAAGGCGGTGGGCGCCATGGGCGCGATCAACCAGTCCAGCAAGAAGATCGCCGATATCATCGGTGTCATCGACGAAATCGCCTTTCAGACCAATCTGCTGGCCTTGAACGCCGCGGTGGAAGCAGCGCGCGCCGGCGAACAGGGGCGTGGCTTCGCCGTGGTCGCCACCGAGGTGCGCAACCTGGCGCAGCGCAGCGCGGCGGCGGCCAAGGAAATCAAGGCCTTGATCAACGACAGCGTGGAGAAGGTCGATGACGGTACTCGCCTGGTCGACGAATCCGGCAAGACCCTGCAGGAAATCGTCGTGGCGGTGAAAAAGGTCAGCGACATTATTTCGGAAATCGCCGCCGCCAGCCAGGAGCAGTCCAGCGGCATCGATCAGGTTAACAAGGCGGTCACCCAGATGGACGAGGTTACCCAGCAGAATGCCGCACTGGTGGAGGAGGCTGCGGCCGCCAGCGAGGCGCTGGACGATCAGGCCAGGCAGCTGGAGGATCTGATGGCGTTCTTCAAGGTCAGCGACAACGAGGATGCGGGGGGCGGCTCTGCCCGCGAACCCGCGCGTCATGCCGCCTCCCGCGCGCCCGCCGGCAGGAAGTCCGCGCCGCCGGCAGCGAAAAAGCCGGCCGCCAAGCCGGCGCGACACCAGGCGGAAGGCGACGAATGGGACGAGTTTTAAGCGGCAGACCGGCGGACGCCCAGCGGCCGCCGGGTTTTCTTTCTCAGGCGGACGGCATCCATTCGACGATATCAGCAGCCGAACACGGGCCGCTGAACAAATACCCCTGCACGATATCGCAGCCGCGCGGCACGAGGAATGACAGCTGATCTTCCCGCTCCACGCCTTCGGCAATAACCGTTAGTTTGAGATTGTGACCGAGGCCGATGATGGCCTCGGTGATGGTTTCGTTGTTGCCGCCGCTGCCGATCTCGCGGATGAAGCTGCGATCGATTTTCAGCGTATGCAGCGGGAACTGTTTGAGATAGCTCAGCGAACTGTAACCGATGCCGAAATCGTCGACGCAGATATTGATGCCCAGGCCGTTGAGCTCGCGCAGGGTGCGGGTGGCCTGATCGACGTCGCTGATCAGGACGCTTTCGGTGATTTCGAATTGCAGCAAACCGGGATCGGCCGCGGTTTCCTGCAGAATAGCCCGTACGGTGTCGCCGAAACCCGGCTGCTGGAACTGCAGCGCCGACAGGTTGACCGCGACCTTCACCGGCGCCAGCCCCTGCGCGCGCCAGGCGACCATCTGTTCACAAACACTGCGCACTACCCAGGCGTCGATGCTGACGATCAGGCCGGATTGCTCCGCCAGCGGAATAAAACTGTTGGGGTGCAGGATGCCTTGCTCCGGATGGTGCCAGCGCAGCAGGGCTTCCATGCCCACCATGTGGCCGGACGCCAGATCCAGCTGCGGCTGGAAATACAAGGCCAGCTGTTGCAGGCTGATGGCGTTGCGCAAATCGTTATGCAGCATCAGATTTTCTATTGCCACGGTCTTCATGTCCGCATTGAAGAACTTGAAGTTGTTGCGACCCGCGCTCTTGGCCTGATACATGGCGGTATCGGCATTGCGCACCAGGTCGTCGATGTTGTCGCCGTGGCGCGGGTAAAGGGCGATGCCGATGCTGGGGGAAACGTAGATGTCGTGGTTTTCGATGGAAAACGGATTGGCCATCGCTTCGATGATCTTGAAGGCCACCAGCTCGGCGTCGACCGCTTCGTGCAGGCCTTCGAGGATGACGGTGAATTCGTCGCCGCCCATGCGCGCCACGGTGTCGCCCTCGCGGGCGCAGCTCTGAATGCGCCGGGCGACGCCCTGCAGCAACTGGTCGCCGGCCACATGCCCGAGGCTGTCGTTGATGTCCTTGAAATGGTCGATATCGAGGAAGAACAGCGCCACCAGCTTATTGTTGCGTTTGGCCAGAGCCATGGCGTGTTTCAAGCGATCGCGAAACAGAGTGCGATTGGGCAGCTCGGTAAGGGCGTCGTAGTTGGCCAGGTAATACAGGCGCTGCGCCGTGCGCTTGGTGCGGGTGATATCGCGGCTGACGCCCTCGATGCCGATGACGTTGCCGGCGTTGTCCCGGCACCAGTGCGCATTGGTCGACACCCAGATGATGGAACCGTCCTTGCGACGCAGCGGCGCCTCGAAATTGTAGACGAAGCCATTGTTCTGTTTCAGCAGGTTGCTGAACTGTTCGTGCGCCGACGGCTCGACGTAGAAATCGGCGGTGTATTTGCCGATAACCTCGTCGCGCGAGAATCCCAGCAGGCTGCGCACCGACGGCGATGCCATGGTTACCTTGCCCTGCAGGTCGCAGCGGTAAAACGTATCCTGCATGTTGTTGAGAATGGTGCTGAGATCTTTTTCCGACGCGCTGATTTTTTCCTGGGCGCGGATGCGGTCGGTGATGTCGGCCATGACGCCGATGGCGCCGTGGATCGAACCGTCCTCGCGCTTCGCCGGCGCGCACCACAAATCGAATACCTTGTCGTCGACTTCGATGGTGCGGCTTACCGCCTGCCCGGTCAGCACCTTGTTCATGGTCTGGTGAAACGCCTGCGCCGGGGTGAACAGTTCGAACATGGTTTTGCCGACGATGTCTTCCGGCCGGCGCTGCAGCAGCTCCAGGCCCTTGCCCTGGATGGTGGTGAGGTAGCCGGCGTTGTTGACGGCGAAGATGATGATGGGCGCGTTGTCGATGACGATGCTGAAGCGCACTTCGGTTTCGCCGAGAATCTTCTCTGCACGCTTGCGCTGCTCGATCTGCTGCATCAGGTTGCGGTTGGCGTTGCTCAGCGCCTCGGTGCGTTCCTGCACGCGTTTTTCCAGTTCCGCGTGCGCCTGTTCCAGCGCCTGCTGCGTGCGTTTACGCTCGCTGATATCCTCTATCATGCTCAGGATATGTGCCCCGTGGCCGCTGTCGTCCGGCAGCAGGGATACGGTGACGCGGCAGTAAACCGGCGCGCCATCCTTGCGCACGTAACGTTTTTCCAGCTGATAGTGGTCGCGCTGGCCGCCCACCAGTTCGTTGAACAGGGAGGTGCCTATTTTGACGTCATCCTTGTGGGTGATTTCGTTGAAACTCCTACCCACCAATTCATCGCGGCTGAAATCGAGCATGCGTTGCAGCGCCGGATTGGCGTCGACGATGGCTTCGTGCAGATCAAGAATCATCATGCCGATGGCGGCATGGGCGAAAACCGGCAGCAGGCTGTCCTGGCTGGGATTGGGATAGCTGCTGTACAGCGCGTGCGGCAGGCGCAGACTGGCGCAGAACATCAGACGTTCATTGTCGGGAATGATATTAAGGAACAGATCGAGCTGCTCCTCTTCACCCTTGCGATTTACGCCGGTGACGTTGTACAGCAGTGGCGCGGTGCGCGCTGGCCGGTCCTCCAGGAAAAAATCGCTCAGCGACTCATCCAGGTACTGGTCGATGTAGGGCAGTACCAGGGTGATCTCGGCCCCCACCATGTCCTGGCGTTTATAGCCAAACAGGGCCAGTGCCTTGTCGTTGGCCTCCTGGATCAGGCCCAGGTCGTCAAACACCACCACCGCTTCCGGCATGGAAGCGAGGAAGGAATCGAGGGCGATGACGCTGGGTTGTTGGCTGGATTCGCCCGTTGCGGACACAGGGTTGCTCTTCATCCTGAAAATAATAGTGGATTATGTCATATCATGGATATAGTTTAAAGCCGGGACCGGCCGCTGGCGAGGGGGGAGACGGCGATCATCGGCCCGCGCTCGGGAAAGCCCCGGGAAAACCCGCTGTCATGGTCGTCGCCGCGACACTTTAATAAGCGCCGCTTATAACACCGTGCGGTTACTGCGCGCACCGGCAATATACCCGTCAATCCCGGCGGCGCACGGCGCGGGGGGGGCGGACGGGTTGCAGGGAGAGACCGTCCTGATCGCTGACCGTCAGGGTATAGCGGTCACGGAAGCCGTGCAGCATGAAGCCGACCACTTTGACCGTCCACTGGCCGGGGGTGATATTTTCGTCCAGGGAGAACATTTCCGGGCTGCGCAGGGTGGCGCCATCGAAATAGACGTCGCCATTGGGGTCGTAGACCTCCAGATCCACGTCATGGGTGGGGACGAAGGCCCAGTTGCGGGTCCAATCCAGGCGGAATTGCAGGGCGCTGACGCTGTCGTTTACGTCGAAGCGGAACAGGTCTTCCTCCTCGTCGGCGATAACACCGGTAGCGGACACCGGCGCCGCTTCGCTGCTGGCCAGGCTGACCAGTATGTCGGCGTCAACCTTGCCCGCATTGGTCCAGTCTCCCATGACGGCGATGCGCACCAGACCCGGCTGCGGGTAAGCCACGGACACGCTGGTATCGTCCATCAGAAAATCATCGAACAGGAATTCGCCGAAGGAATGTGGCGCGTCGGCGATTGTAAGAATGAGGTCGTCGCCGAACATCGCGTTCTGCTGTTCCGCGCCCAGTTCCGGCAGGATGGCGCTGACATCCACATCCAGTTGCGTGGTGTTGCGGCGGGTGGGCACGTAAAAATGCCGGACTTCTCCCGGCGCCAGACTGACATGGGCGCTGTAGCTGCCGTTATCCAGCTCGATGACCCGCTGGCCGCTGCGCTTGATGGTCTCCTGCACCAGTTGCGGGCCGCCGGCCTCCGGCAGCGTGGGCAGTGCGTTGTCCGCGTCGTCATCTTCCAGCAGCGCATAGGCCGCGGGGATATCGAGATAGCCATTGCCCTGGTCGATGGCGCCCGGGTTGCCGCTGAGCAATTGCGGATTGGCGCCGCGCTGCAGCGCCTGACGCACGGCGGCGGCGCTGGCCGCAGGTACCGCGCCGCGTAGCAGGGCGGCGGCACCGGCCACCGTCGGTGCGGAGAAGGAAGTACCGGACACCAGATAGACATTGCCGTCGGCACCCTGCACATAGCAGGCGACGCCGTTGGCCAGCAGTGCGATGCCCGTGCGGCCGTCCGCCAGCGGGCCGCGGGAGCTGAAATAAGCCACTTGCACGTCATCAGCGGGGCGGAAGATGCCGCCGATACCCGCCGGCAGCGCCGTGGCCAGCAGGGCGGCATTGCCGGTTGCCGGCGGCGCGGGAGTTTGCGGATCGCTGCCCGGGCCGAATTGCAGTTCGCGCAGGATGCGCTCGTGGGCCGCGGAGCTGGCGGCGCCCACCGCCAGGGCGCCGTAGCCGCCGGCGGGGCTGCCCACGGTGAGCGCGGTGGGGCCGTCGTTGCCGGAGGAAGCGACCACGGTGATGCCGGCTTCCAGCATCTTCAGGGTCAACAGATCATCCAGTTCGAAACCGGGAAACAGTGCCGGTCCTCCCAGGCTCAGGTTGACGACCTGGATATCCAATGCGTCGTACACATAGGGATTGTCTTCCGAGCCGTCGCCGGCCACCGGTGTCGCCGCGTCGCCGGCCAGAAAATTCATTTTCTGCGTCAGAATGCGGTCCATGGCCAGTAGCACTCGCGACGAAGGCGCCCCTTCGCCGCCGGCGGCGAACACCTTGAAGGCATAGATGCTGGCGGCCGGCGCCGTGCCTATCATGGGCAGCAGGAATTCGCCGTTTTCCATTTCCTGTATGCTGTCCGGCGCATAAGCTTTCACCGCTGCCGCCAGGCGGGAATCCGCCGACAGGATCAAGCCGCCATGGGCAGCGATCATGCTGCCCACCATGGTGCCATGGGGGTCGTTGAGTGTGCTGGTGGCGGAAGGCTCGGTGTCTCCCGGCACCAGGTTTTCACCGCCGATCACCGTGTCGGCCAGCACGTGCACCGTCTCGCTGTTATTGGCGACGCCGCTGTCGATGACGGCGACGATGACACCGGCGCCCAGTTGCCCCGCTGCGTGCAATTGCGCGGCGCCGCTCATGGCGCTGTCCAGCAGATAGGTGTTGGGGCGCATCAGAAACTGATCGGCCAGCGCTTGCACCTGAGCCTGGCCGACCTGCAGCTGCTGGTTGAATTGCACTTTCCGGCTGGTCACCGGCCGGGGCACGGCCACGGCCTGATCCTTGGCGACGGCCTTGACCGTGGCCAGGGATTCCACCTTGCGCGCCGTGGAGTCCGGCATGCTGACGGCCAGCACCGGCAGGTTGCGGTAGGTCAGTGTCACCGTACCGCCCAGGCGCTGAACGTCCCGGCTGGCGTCGGCGCAGCTGGCCAGGCATTGAATGACGAACCGTTCGCTCTTTTCGCCGATGAAATCACTGGTGGTTGCGCGATCGGCGCATGCGGTCAGCGCCAGAAGCAAGATCAGAAAGGTGATGCAACGACGGCCTGCGTCTTGGATGGTCTTCATGCCTGGTCCCTTTGTTATTGTTGTTCGGGTACTGCGGAAGAACTTGTGCGAGGGTATCGTTTATACGTGAGAAAAAAACAAATCGTCAAGCGTAAATTTTTCGATGTAATAGCGCGGGGAAAAATGTTGATTCGCGTTATTTAAAGCAGCGCGGTGCTGAAATCGGCCTGTTTCTCCGGCGTATGCCTCCGCCGCGGAGGAGGCGCGCGCCACGCGCGGCCCGATACATTTTTTTATATTGGGTTATACTTCACGGGACGGTGCAGGCAATGCCGTTGCCGACAACGAGAAATCCTTATGTTTGAACAGGTAGGCAGATACCAGATTTGCAATAAATTGGGTGAGGGGGCCATGGCGGAAGTGTACCGCGCCCACGATCCTAAGATGGGCCGTGATCTGGCGGTGAAGATTCTCAACGAGAAAATGAGCGCCGATGAAAAATTCCGTGAGCGGTTTCAGCGCGAAGCCCGGGCGGCGGGCATACTGTCCCATCCCAATATAGTCACCATGTTCGATGTGGGTGAGGTGAGCAGTCGGCCCTTCATCGCCATGGAGCTGCTGGAAGGGGTGCCGCTGGACGAATTCATGCGCAGCGGCAGGAAGCTGTCCGTACAACAGATCCTGCACGTCGGCATCCAACTGGCGGATGCGTTGGATTATGCCCATGACAAAGGGATCATCCACCGCGATATCAAACCGGGCAATGTGATTCTCGATCCCCAGAAGATGACGATCAAGATCGCCGATTTCGGCATTGCGCGCATCGAGGATCCGGATCTGCCCAAGCATACGCAAACTACCGAGGTGCTGGGTACGCCGCAATACATGTCGCCGGAACAGGTTATGGGGCAGCGAATCGACGGTCGCACCGATTTATTTTCCACCGGTGTGCTTTTGTATCAGCTGCTCAGCGGGCAGAAGCCGTTTAAGGCTGAAACTCTGGGGACTTTGCTGTTTCGCATCGCCACCGAAGAGCCGGTGCCATTGCGCGAACTGGCGCCCGATCTGCCGGTGAAAATCCTGCATATCGTCGATCGGTTGCTGAAAAAAGATCCGGAAAAACGCTTTCGTACCGGTCATGAGCTGGCGGAAGCACTGCGTGAAGCGGGGCGGGGCGGCGACAGCGTTCCGGTGGAGCAGACGGCAAGTTTCGATGCCACGGTGAAACTGGCCTCGGTGACCACGGCTCCCGCCACGGGCAAGTCGTCGGCTGCGGGCTGGGTGCTGGGCTTACTGCTGGCCGTCGGTGCTGCCGGCGCCGCTGTCTATTTCTACCAGCAGAAGCAGTTGTCCCCGGCGGAACCGCCGTTGGCGAGCGCCGTGCCCGCGGTCAGCGAGGCGGCGTTACCTCCCGTGGCAAGCGACAGTTCGCCGGTTACCACTGTGGTGCCGGCAGCGCCCGCCCCCGCGGCGGTCACGGCGCAACCGGCGGCCTCTGAGCCTTTGACGGAGATCGCGCCCGTGGCGGCGCCGACTCCGGCGCCACGCGTTACTGTGGCAGCGCCGGCGCCGGTCAAAAGTAAAAGCGTGACGGCGGAGAAAAACGCCACCAGCGCGGCCGCCCGTGCCCCGCAGGTGGCCACATCTGCCGCACAGCAACCGACCACGTCGCCCACGGTGGCGCCCGCGCCCCGTCCCTCACCCAGCCCGGCGGTGCCGACACCTGTCGCAAAGCCGACGACGGGAGCCGAGCCGCCACCGGCGGCCAAATCCGTGGAACAAACCAGGGAAAGCGCGCCTGCGGCGGAAAAGACGGTGGAGAATGACGCTCCCGCAACGACCAGCAGCGGGGTGGAGGAGATACAGGCGAAGCTGCGGTTCCCTTCGGCCAGCAAGGCCAAGGAAGCCTATCGTGCGCACACCATCGATAAACGCGAGTACGCTGACGCTCTGCGGGCGATCGATCAAGCGCAACGGGACGAGATTCAGATGCTTAAGTCACTCTATAAAGAGGGCAAACTTTCCAAGCAGGAATATAAAGACAAGCTCCGTGAAGCAAAAACCAAGTACGATTAATGGGGCCTCCGGGTCACACACGCGGCCCTGATTGTTTCAGGGCTATACATGTGTTGTGTATTTATATTTTAGAAAACTTCCAGAAAATCCTGATTTTTACATAACTGTGTCATTAATGAGACGCTTGTGTCTGCCGAGCGATACCAACAATGATCGTATATATTGCGCTGAATTAAGAAAAGTGAAAGACTAGGTCTTGCGTCGATTCGTTAGCTCCGCGCTGTCGCGGCAGCTTTTTTACATAAAACCAAGAGTTGTGTCGGAACCGTTGCTGGTCAGGGATGATGTTCTTGCCCCGCGGGAGTTCCACCCGGAATCCAAACTTAGATTGGTTGTAGGCGAGATATGCTGATGAAGTCTATTGCTGTAACGGTTTGCGTCGTCGTGGTTTCCGTTGTGCCCGCAGTGAAGGCTTTTGCCGACAAAGATGTCGGGCCGATCAAGACGCAAGGCAAGGAGCTGGTGTGGGCCGGTTGCGGGGTGACGAAAACCGCCTTTATGCGGGAGCTGGCGCAGGCATATCAGAAGAAAACCGGGGTGGTGATCAAGCTCGAAGGCGGTGGCGCCACCCGCGGCATCCGTGACGTGCAGAAGAACGTCATCAATATGGGCGGCGCCTGCCGGGCGCGCATGGAAGACGATCCCAGCGAACGATACCTTGATCAGATTCCCGTTGCCTGGGACGCCATCGTCTTTATCGTGCACAAGGATAATCCGGTCAACGATATTTCGCTGTCGCAGGTTCGCGATATTTTCACCGGCAACATCACCAATTGGAAACAGGTGGGTGGCAGCGATGAGCCCATCGATCTCTATGTGCGCGCCAGCTCCCTGTCCGGCGTCGACTACGTGCTGCGGGAATTGGTGTTCAACGACTACGACAAGAAATTCACTCCCCGCGCCCATGTGGTGGCTTCCACCTCGCCGGCGGAAGAAGCGGTGGAACGGACCAAGACCGCATTTACCGCCACTGGCTCCAGCAGCGCGCGCCGGCGCGACGTGAAGATTCTCAATCTGGCCGGTGTCGAGCCGTCGGTGGCCAATATCAAGAAAGGCGATTACATGCTGTTCCGGCCGCTGTATCTCATTACCCGTGTCGGCGAAAGCGATCCGCGTATTCTGAACTTCGTCAAGTTCGCCACCAGCAGCGAAGGTCAGGAAGTTATCCGTGCCACCGGCAGTATTCCCTATACCGACGCCATGAGCCTCATGTATCCGCATTTCCTGCATTACGTCAATGCCAAATCCCTGGGGGATGGCTCAGGCAAGCGCATAGTCGACGGCGACTGATATACCCTTGCTTTTCTGCTCGCGCGCCTTCTGAGCGGCGGCGCCTGAGGGGTTCTCGATCCGGCCATCCCCGCCGGTGGTGCCAGCGGCGGCAATCGAAATAGCGTTTATATTCCAGTGTGCGGTTTGCATGACCGGGCGATGGCTCGCCCGGTATTCGTCGGATGTTCATTGGAGATCCATCTATGAATAGATACGGACGGCTGCTTGGCGCCATGCCCCTGTTTGCCCTGGCGCTCTGCGCCGATGCGGCGCTGGCTTCGGACGAGGCGAAGGAAAAGCGCTGGGAGGCCCAGATCGTTGACAGTCTGCTGGTTGGCGAGGCGGTAAAGCTCAACACGGGCAAGGGCGAGTTTCTCGGTTTATATGCGCCGGCGGAAGGCCCGCAGGTGCATGGCGCAGTTCTGCTGCTGCATGGCATGGGGGCGCACCCGGCGTGGCCGGATGTGATCGAACCGCTGCGTACCCGCCTGCCGGAAGCCGGCTGGCACACCTTGTCGCTGCAGTTGCCCATCCTGGGCAATGACGCGGAGGAAAAGGAATATGCGGCCTTGCTCGACGAGGTGCCGTCGCGCCTGCGGGCCGGCGTCGACTTTCTCAAAACCCGGGGCATAGACCGTGTCGTCATCATCGGTCACAGCATGGGCAACACCATGGCTGCCTATTATCTGGCAGCCGAGGCGGATGCAGCGATAAAGGCGGTGGTGGTGGTAAGCGTCGGTGCCGGCATCGCCGGTGCCGCCAAGGCCGATACCAACGGCAACCTGGCCAGGGTCAAATTGCCCATCCTGGATATTTACGGCAGCCAGGATGAGAAAGTGGTGCTGCAGGGAGTCAAAGCACGCGCCCCGCACCTGGCGAAATCCAACCCCGATTACAGCCAGCGGCGGATCGACGGCGCCGATCATTTCTATCACGGCAGGGAAAACGAACTAGTGTCTGCAATCACCGGCTGGCTGGGGCAGCGACTGCCCTAGCAAACCTGCAGCATGGTGATGCGCCGATCCCTGCCACGATGTCTATTCGTACCCGAGCCGCAGCCTCTAAGGCGCAAAACTCACATTGCTCTGCATGACGCTGGCGTTGGGGTCGATGAGCAGTGCCCCCTGATTTCCGATGCCGTAGCGTAAGCTTGCCCAGTTGAGGCTGCCGCTACTGCCGCTGGCATAGGTGATTCTTGACCAATTTCCCACCGCCGGTACCGTCTGATTGGCATCGCCATTGCTATCGCCATTGACGCTGTCATCCAGGAACGAGGTAAAAATAACCGGCGCGGATTGGGTGCCGTTCAAATTGAGCGTCACGCTGCTGCCAATGTTGAAGCCGCCGCCGCCGGTCAGCTTGACCACGGTGCCGGCGCCGATATTGAGAGTGGCGTTGACGGCGGCACTGATGCTGCCATCGATCAGCCATACACTGTTGCCGGTGTTAAGCGGGTCCGGATTCAGCGCGTAGGTGCCGAAGGGAAACTGACCGTTGAGGGCAAGTATCGCCTTATTGCTTCCGCTGCCGTAGCTGATGCCGTCGCGAACCGTGGTGGGCAGCAATTGTCCGTACAGGCGGATTGGCGGCGTTGCGCTGGACAAGTTGCCGACGCTGATATTGCTGAACACCGCCGGTGCGCTGTCCGCGTTCTGGTACGTCCGCAACTCGATGCCGGCGGTGATGGCGCCGCTGATGGTGAAGTCGCGGTAGCTGCCCTTGGCGCCCTGCAGCAACAGGCCGTAACCGCCCCCGCTGATGGTGAAATTGCGCAGGTCGGGAGCGGCGCCGCTGCCGACGACCTGGATGCCCGTGTAGGTGCCGCCCGCCGCCAGGGTGATGGAATTGCTGCCAGCGATCACCGGGCTGGCGTCATTGACGTAGATGACGGGATAGCCGCCGGTGTTTGCGGCCAGCACCAGATTGCTGAGGCTGGGAGCGGCGCCGCTGGAGATGTAAATGCAGTACCCGGAATACTGGCTGATTTTGAGGTCGGTTACGGACACATTGCTGGTTGCGCCGGCGATGTTCAGGCTGGTGCCGCCAAAACGCAGGTCGGCGAATTGCACGGACCCGGCGGCGCCATTGTTGTAAACGATGCCACTCCAGTTGCCTGGGGCCGGCACGGTCTGGTTGCCGTCGCCGTTGCTGTCGCCGACGACGCTGTCGTCAAGGAACGAGGTAAAAATGACCGGCGCGGCTTGCGTGCCGTTGACATTGAAGGTGACCCGGTCACCGATGTTGAACTGGCCGCCGCCGCGCAGTTTCACCGGGGTGCCGGCGGCTATCTCCAGGGTGGCGCCGGCGACAGCGGTGACGCTGCCGTCGATGAGCCACACGCTGTTGCCGGTGTTCAGGGGGTCGGGTGTCAGGGCATAGGTGCCGAAGGGAAACGATCCGCTGAGGGCGAGAAATTTATTGTTGACGCCGCTGCCATAGCCGATGCCGTCGCGAACCGTGGTGGG
>DKAS01000090.1 GCA_002448875.1 Proteobacteria bacterium UBA6920
AGCAGGTTGGTCTGGTCGGCGACCCGGTTTATGGTATCGACGACGGTGCCGATGTTGACGGCCTTCTCGTTCAACACCTCCAGTTTACCGGCGATGGCGCCGGCGGCGTCCACCACCTGTTTCATGGTCGCCTGCATGCGTGCCAGACTGGCCTGCCCTTCCTCGGCGATGGTGGTGGAGGATTCGACCACCTTGGCCACCTGATCCATGGTTTTCTCCAGCTCCTTGGCGGTAGCGGAAATTTCCGTGGCGGTGACCGCGATCTGGTTGGTGGTGGCCGCCTGCTCGGAGATGGTCGCTTCCTGCTGACGGGCGGTGGCGGCGATTTCGGTGGCGGACGAGGCCACCTGGATGCCCGATTTCTGCACCTGCGATACCAGGGTATTGAGGCTGGAAATCATGTCCTGCACGCCTTCGCCCAGCAGGCCGATGGCGTCATGCCCGGCAAGGCGTATCTCGCCGGTCAAGTCGCCATTGGTGGCTTTCTCCACCGCATCGAGGATGCGTGAAACCTTTTCGCGCAGGGCTTCAACCGCCTCTTTTTTCTCGGCGATCGAATTCTTGATGTAGGTGATCATGATCTGCAGATTTTCCGCCAGTTCGCCGATGGCATCCTGGCCGTGAAAACCCACCTGCACGTCGTAATCGCCTTCGGTAACCTTGCTGATCACATCCAGCAGAATCTGCACTTTGCGCGACAATTCCTCGTTGGTGTGGTGTTCGCGCTCGGCGGTGATATTGACGTTGTCGGCCATGGTATTAAATACCAGCGCCAGATCGCCGATCTCGTCACGGTTGCGGACATCGGCACGAATATGGATATCGCCCTCGCCGCGTTTGCGAATGACTTCCAGCAGGCCGGCGATGGGATTGATGATCCAGGTCTGCAGCATGATGTTGACCAGCAGCAGACCGATGGCGAATACGGCGAAATTGGCCCAGATGGTAGTCCACATTTCCCGTTCCACCGTCGCGTCGACATTGTCCAGGCTGAAACTGATGCGAATGGCGCCGTTGATGCTGCCGGACGGCACCTTGTGGCAATTCAGGCAGTTGACGCCGCGGGTGTTTTCCGTGGCCATGAAAGGCGTGATGGCGGTCCATACACGCTTGCCGGCGCGGCGTTCGACCAGCGAGATGGATTCACCCTTGAGCGCCCGATAGTCCATATCGTCCAGCGGCACTTCTTCCGGCCAGCCCGGGCCGAACTGTTGAATCACCGGCTGGCCGCGAATCACGCGGGCTTCTATCACTTCCGGTCTGGCCAGGGTCTTGTTGCGCAGGATGTTGCGCTGGTCCATGGTGCCGGTCAGCATCATGGTATTGAGGCTGTCGAAGTAGAAGGTGGTGAGATCCTTGGTCTGGGATTCTGTCAATTCCAGCATGCGGCTGGTTTCGCGTTCCACCGTGTACGTGGTGACAAACAACATGACGAATAGAAAAATTATTCCCACCACCAGATTTGCTTTGGTACGTATGCTCCAGCGCAATGCCTTGTTATTGGGAGTCACCATGCGTTACGACCCTTGTTTCAATCCCGTGTGAGCGGTTGCCGATTATCCGACTAGTCTAGTGCAAGTTTTCCAAAAAGTCTTCTAACTCGATGATTTTAAATAAGATAGCACTTGAGCCACCGAGCCTGACGCAGGCGTCGACAGGCCAACAGGCCCAAGTGCCGATAAATTTATCCTTTGCAAACAAGAGCTAACGCCATAAACCTCGATTTAGTTAATGCTAAAGCGGCCGCCAGCGCGTGAACTTTAAGCGTCGTCGACCCGGGCTATCAAGTTCCGCCGGCCGCACTCGATATCTCAGGCACGGTTATGGATTTACTAGAGCGGTTTGGGTGATGCGCAAGAATTTACTGATCGGTTTGCTTCTCTCCGCCCTGGTGAGCGTCGCCAGCAGCGTGCTCTACCTGACAGGCGGTCTGCAGCGCCTGGAATGGCAGACCCAGGACTGGCGCATGCGCTCCTTCAACAGTGAAAAACCCGCACCGGATGACATCGCTATCATCATGATCGACGAAGCGTCGATGAAATACATGAATGACTTCGTCGGTCGCTGGCCCTGGCCGCGTTCTGTGCACGCCGACTTGATCCAGTTCCTGTCCGCAGCCCCGCCCAGAGCCCTGTTGTTCGACGTGCTGTTCACCGAAAGGCAGTCACCGGACGTCGATGGCGTCCTCAACAGCGAGGATCAGGCCCTGGTCGACGAAACCGCGGCGGTGGACTTCGTCAGTCATGCGGTTCATTTCATCAAAGGCGACAATGCCGAGGATGCCCGCAGCGCGGATCTGCCACCGGCGTTCGCCGCCAGATTCTCCCTGAGCAGACATCCCGGCATCAAGCTCGATAGCGCGCTGACCGCGGCCTGGCCGGCGCATCATGCCCACGATCAGATTCTGCTGCCCATAGCACCGCTGCATCAGGCGGCACCGGGCATCGGCGTGGTGTTCGCCGAATCGGACGCCGATGGCGTGTATCGGCGGGTGCACCTGTTGCATCGCTTTGCGGATGATTTCTTTCCCGCTCTGTCCCTGGCCGGACTGTTGCGCATGCTGCCCGTGGATCGCCTGGGCTACGCTGACGGCAAGCTGCAGCTGGCTGGCCGGGAAATCCCCCTGGCGGACGACGCCACGTTTCTGATCAACCACTACGGGAAATTCAACACCTATTCCTACAGCTGGCTGATGAACGCCAAGCGGCGCATGGAAAACGGCGACGTCGAGGGCATCGACGAAGTGCTAAAGGAATTTCGCGACAAGATCGTTTTTGTCGGCGCCAATGCGGCCGCGGTCTATGATTTGAAATCCACGCCCATCGCGCCGGACGTGGCCGGTGTCTTCATCCATGCTTCGGCCGCCGGTAATATTTTGCGCGGAGATTTCCTCCGCCAGGCCGGCAAACCGCTGGTCGTAACCCTGTTGCTGGTATTCGCCACCCTGATCTGTCTCACCACCCTGCTGAGCCAGACCCTGTACCTGCGCACCGGCATTCCCGCTTTGCTGTTTCTCGGTTTCAATACCCTGGCCTATCTGCTGTTTGCCGGCAATCTGCTGCTGGATATGGTGGCGCCTTCGCTGGCGATAGCGCTGGCCTCCGCCACGTCCTTCACCTACCTAACCTTCACCGAGGGCAAGGACAAACGCAAGGTGCGCAAGGTACTTTCCCAGTACGTTTCGCCGCAGATTCTCGCCGAAGTCGTCGACAACTACGGCGACTTTCTCCAGGCCGAGGTAGGCAGCCGGGAAAACCTCACTGTGCTGTTTTCCGACATCCGCGGTTTCACCACCCTGTCCGAGACCATGAGCGGCGAGCGGGTGGTGGAGATGCTGAACATCTATTTTTCCGCCATGACGGACACTATCTTTTCCCACAACGGCACCATCGACAAATTTATCGGCGACGCCATCATGGCCTTCTGGGGCGCGCCGGTGCGCACCCGCACCCATGCGCACGACGCGGTGGCGGCGGCCCTGAAAATGGTGCAGTTGCTGCCGGACGTCAACGCCGCGCTGGCGGCCAAGGGTTACACGCCACTGGAAATAGGCATCGGCCTCAACAGCGGCGAGGTGGTGCTGGGCAATATCGGTTCGGAAAAGAAACTCGATTACACCGTCATCGGCGACAATGTCAACCTGGCATCGCGCCTCGAAGGCTTGACCAAGCAGTACGGCTGCCCCATTCTGTTTTCCGAATACACCTATGCCTACATCATGGAAGAGATTCCCTGCCGCATCGTCGACATGGTGCGGGTCAAGGGCAAGCACCACCCGATACGCATTTATGCTCCCGTGCTGGCGCCGGCGCAGGCCGCGGCGGATGCCCGTGACCAGATACAGAAAATCTGTGCCCTGACCCATGAAGGTTTCGATCACTATCTGCGCCGGCGCTGGGAGGATGCCATCGCCTGCTACCGGCAATTGCCCGACGACCGACTGCGCGCCATCATGATCGAACGCTGCAGCGCGTATCAGCAACAACAGCCGGAGTCCGGCTGGGACGGCGTCTTCACCATGAAGTCCAAGTAAGCCGCCGGCATCGCAGGCGCAACGCGCGTAGACTGCGGCTCTATTCCGGATTTATTCGATAAGGTTATCGCGGTTTGGCTAAAGTCGGCTGGATTCACGCCGATTATTGCCAGTAATCGGCATTCTATAAAAAAGCAGGGAATACAATGAAAAGAATATTGTTTATATTGCTGGTCTGTTTCGCCGGCACCGTCGCGGCCGAAGAGCTGTACGTCAAAAGCACCGTCGGCAAACTGCTCACCGAGGCCGGTTTCAAGAATCCGGTAGTGGCGGTATTGAACAAGGGCGACAAGGTGGAGGTATTGGAACGCAAGCAGGATTGGGTGAAAGTGAAGATCGGGGACAAAACCGGTTGGATCTCCAAGCTGCTGGTCAGCCCCAATCCGCCGTTGGAGCGGGCCACCGCCATCAAGGGCGAGGAGACCGAAGCGCAGAAGAACAGCGTGCGGCGCCGCGCCTCCTCCTCGTCGACGGCGGCCGCCGCCCGCGGCTTGCGTGAAGACGGTCGGGCGCGGGTCAGCGATTCCGAACAGGCGAACTATGAAGCGCTGAAGAAGATGGAAGAATCCAGCGTGCCGCCCTCCGAGGTTGAAAACTTTTCCGAACAAACCAAAGAATAAGGAACCCCGGCCGTGCACCCTGGCAGGCTTATCGGCGGCAGACTGCTGGCGTCCTGGGCGCTGGTGGCGCTTGCCCTGCTGCTATTGACCGGCAACACGGATTTTCGCCGTCGTGCCCACCAGACCGAAGAGGTGCGCGCTTCCAGCACCAGCGCTGACGTGGCGGAGGAAATCAAGTTTGGACGCACGGTAGCGGCGCGCGTGCTCGGACGCATGAATCTGTCGACGGACGCGAAAATCGCCCGCTATGTGGAACTGGTGGGGCAATCACTGGCGCGCAACTCCACCCGTTCCGAACTGCAATTTCACTTTGCCGTAGTGGATCAGGACGCGGTCAACGCCTACTCCGCGCCCGGCGGTTATGTCTTCGTCACCAGCGGCGCCCTGGCCCTGATGAAGGACGAGTCGGAACTGGCCGCGGTGCTGGCCCACGAAATCGCCCATATCACTGAGCGACATATCGTCAAGGAACTCAATATCCGAGCCGCCGATACCTCAGCCGCCAGCGGCGTGGCACGCATCCTCGGTGGCAGCAGCGATTCGCTGAAAACGGCATTTTTCCAGACGGTGGATCAGGCCGTGGCCATGCTGTTCGAGACCGGATTTAAAATGCAGGACGAGATCGGCGCCGATACCAACGGTGCCCTGCTGCTGGCCAACACCGGTTATGACCCGTCCGCCCTGATCAGCTATATGCTGCGGGTCGACGCCTTGCTCAAGGGCCGGAAGGACCAGACCCATGTGACTCATCCCCCGACCCGGGAACGCATCGAGGCACTGAGCAATTTTCTGCGTGCCAACGACCTCACCACCACCCAGTTTCCCCGTATGAAAAAGAGATTCAACCAGTATGTCAAACGTTGACTGCCGCCGTGTCCTGCGCCAGGTGCTACCGGCATGTTTGCTGGCCTTCGCCCCGTGGGCGGTAGCCGACCAGTATCACTATGACAATATGCTGATCGGCGATCGCGCCTCCGGTATGGGCGGCGCCTATGCGGCGGTGGCCGATGATCCCAGCGGCCTGTACTACAATCCGGCGGGAATAGTCTACTCCGAAGGCACCAGTGTTTCCGGCAGCATGAACGCCTATCACCGTACCACCACCACATACAAGAACGTGCTGGGCTCCGGCGGCAACTGGAGCCGGGAATCCTCGGCCCTGGTGCCTAATTACTTCGGTTTTCTGCAGCCGCTGGGCAAGGGCGTGATTGGTTTTTCCTATGCTGTCACCGACTCCATCCTCGAGGATCAGGATCAACTGTTCAGCAATATCACGGTAAACGCCGCCGATGGCACGCCGATCGACATCAGTCGCTACTATATCAACTTCAACAACGATGACAGAACCTACAAGATCGGACCGACTTACGCCCAGCGTTTGACTGATAATTTTTCCCTGGGCATGACGCTCTACGGCTACTATCGCCACCAGCAGCTGATTTTCAATCAGCAGATCTATTACCAGGATACCAGCTCGCTGTGGACCAACCAGTATTTCGAAATCAATGAATCGGGTTTGGAACCGGTGCTGGGGATGATTTGGTCACCGATGAATCGTCTGTCACTGGGTCTGAGCTGGCGCAAGGTGTTCATCCGCTCCTCCAACGCCCGCACCCAGGCCACGGAAAGTTCGTCGGCCGATCCGGTGCTGGACTACCCGCAAATCGGCGTGACGAGCAAAGCGCGGGATTTTCCCCAGAACCTGCGGGCCGGCGCCGCCTATTTTGCCAGTGACAAGGTACTGGTCGCCGGCGACCTGTCATACTACACGGAAACTGTCAGCCGCGTATCGATCACCAACTTCGCCCTGGGCACGGAATACTATCCGGTGAAGAATTGGGCGCTGCGCATGGGCCTGTATTCCAACTACGCCAATACGCCACCGCTGCAGGACAACCGCAGCAATCAGCTGGAACACACGGATCTGCTGGGTCTGAGCCTGAGCGGCAGCCACTTTACCCGCAACAGCACGGTGAGTCTGGGATTGAACTACAGCACCGGCACCGGCAGCGCCCAGGTGGTGGGCGGAACCTCGGCCATTCAGGACGTGCAAATGGCGTCATTCACCCTGTTTTTGTCGGCGGTCTACAGCTATTGACGGTACGGTTGGAGCGCGCGGCCGTCAAATCACCTTGGAAAACCGCTGCTGAGTCGACTGGCGCAGGTATTTGTCGAACACCATGGCGATGTTGCGAATCAGCAGCCGGCCCACCGGCAGAACCTCCAGGCCGTCGGCCACCAGGCGCAACAGGCCATCGCTCTGCATCGCCGTCAACTCCGCCAGTTCCGGCGCGAAATAATCGGCGAAGCGCAGATTGTAGTCGCGTTCCACCCGGTCGAAACGCAAGGTGAAATGACACATCAACTCCATAATGATGGCGCGGCGCAGCAAGTCGTCATGATCCAGTTCCACCCCGCGATACACCGGCAAGCGATCCGCGTCCAGCAACCCGTAGTATTCCTCCAGTGATTTGACGTTCTGCGCATAGCTGTGCCCTACTTTGCTGATCGAGGTGATGCCTATGGCCACCAGATCACAGTCGGCATGGGTGGAATAGCCCTGAAAATTGCGATACAGGGTGCCGTTGCGCTGCGCCACCGCCATTTCGTCATCGGGCTTGGCGAAGTGATCCATGCCGATATAAACATAGCCGGCCTGCGCCAGGCGTTCGGCGGTCTGACTGAGGATATCGAGTTTCTGTGTCGCCGACGGCAGCTCGGCGACATTGATGCGCCGCTGCGGCTTGAACATTTCCGGCAGGTGAGCGTAATTGAACACCGACAGGCGGTCGGGGTTGAAGGCGATCACCGAATCCAGGGTGCGATTGAAACTGTCGGCCGTCTGCAGCGGCAAGCCGTAGATCAGATCGAGGCTGATGGATTTGAATCCCACCGCCCGCGCTTCCTGCAGCACCGCCAGGGTCTGCTCCATGGACTGGATACGGTTGACCGCTTTCTGCACCGCCGGATCGAAATCCTGCACGCCCATGCTCATGCGGTTGAATCCCAGTTCACGCAACAGGGTGATGGTGCCGCTGTCGGCCTCGCGCGGATCGATCTCGATGGAATATTCGCCGCTGTCGTCGTCGTGCAGCTGGAAATGGCGCCGGGTGACGGCCATCAACTCCCGCATCTGCTCGCGACTGATGAAGGTCGGTGTACCGCCGCCCCAATGCAATTGATCTACCGCCCGGTTGTCGTCAAACAGGGCCGCATGCATGGCGATTTCCTTGTACACCCGCTGCAGGTACGGTTCGGCTTTGGTGCGGTCCTTGGTGGCGACCTTATTGCAGGCGCAATAAAAGCACACGGTGTCGCAGAACGGCAGATGGAAATACAGCGATAACGGCGTCGGCGCCGGGGCCAGACGGCTCTGCTCGTTGGTCCAGGCAGCCCATTTGCGGTATTCCGCTTCGGCGAAACCGCTGTGGAACTGCACCGCCGTCGGATAGGAGGTGTAACGTGGTCCGGATTTGTCGTATTTCTTGATCAGATCCAGATCGAATATCAGGGATTGGTCCATGTCAGCTCTATCCTGTGGTTATACGGATCGACGGGCGCACACGCGTGCACGGCTGCTCTGCCCCCGCATTATACGCCGGCCGGGGGCAAAACAAACCGGGACCTCCAGATTCGCTTCTATCTTTTTGTATTTTAAAGGGTATTTAAGCCTGGGCGGGAAGCGCAAAATGACCGCGGTATTCCTCCAGCTGGCCGGCGGTAAGAATAAAGACGCCGTCACCGCCCCGCTGGAAATCCACCCAGGTGAAAGGAACCTGGGGAAAGCTGTCCAGCAGGGCGTACTGGCTGGCGCCCACTTCCACCACCAGGACGCCGTGTTCCGTCAGATAGTCCGCCGCCTGCAGCAGGATACGGCGCACCAGATCCAGACCATCCTCGCCGGCGGCCAGACCGAGCTGCGGTTCGTGCTGGTATTCGGGGGCCAGGATGGCCATTTCGCCCGCGTCGACATAGGGGGGATTGCTGACGATCAGATCGTAACGCTTGCCGGCGGGCAGACCGTCGAACAGATCGGAAGCGTGCAGCTTGACCTGCTCCCCCAGCTGATAGCGCTCGACATTGATATGGGCCACTTCCAGCGCATCGGTGGAAATGTCCGCGGCGTCCACCTGGGCTTCCGGAAAAGCCAGGGCGCAGGCGATGGCGATACAGCCGCTGCCCGTGCACAGATCGAGCACCTGGTGAATGTTTTCGGCGCTGGCCCAGGGCCGGAAACCCTCGCCGATCAATTCGCCGATGGGTGAGCGGGGAATCAATACCCGATGATCGACATAAAACTGCATGCCGCCAAACCACGCTTCATTGAGCAGATAGGGCAAGGGCGTGCGATCGTGAATGCGCTTGTCGACCAGATCGACGATGCTGCGTTTTTCGGAATGGGTGAGGCGCGCGTGGTAAAACTGCTCGGGCATCTGGTGCGGTAGATTCAGGGCCCGAACCACCAGATGATTGGCCTCATCGATGGCATTGTCGGTACCGTGGCCGAATTCGAGCTCCGCGGTATTGAAACGGCTGGCGGCCCAGCGGATGAAATCCAGAATCGTAAACAGATCTTGTTGAATAAATGCTTCGCTACCCATTTGCTTTCACCGGTCTTTGAGAAGTTCGATCCGGCGCCTCACGTTATTATGTAAAATTATTTTCCGGCCGCAGCCGGCTGCCACGGGTAGAAATGCACATTCCCGGCTGTGGTCCGGCATCCGTCCTTCCCCATCCCCACCCCGGAACACGGGCCGCGCAGCTTGCCTCGTTTATTATCAAGGCGGTTTTCTATTATACTGCACATTCTTCTACATCGCACAAAATCAGGAAGTTATGGCGCAATACATCTACACCATGAATCGCGTGGGCAAGGTTGTTCCGCCCAAACGGCACATCCTGAAGGACATCTCCCTTTCATTTTTCCCAGGCGCCAAGATCGGCGTACTGGGCCTGAACGGCTCGGGCAAGTCCACGCTGCTCAGGATCATGGCCGGCATCGACAAGGAGTTCGACGGCGAGGCGCGCCCGCAGCCGGGCATCAACATCGGCTACCTGGCGCAGGAACCCGAGTTCAAGGCCGGGCTGACGGTGCGCGAAGCGGTCATGGAAGGCGTCGCCGAACTTTCGAAACTGATCGACGAATTCAACGCGATCAGCGACCGCTTCGCCGAGCCCATGGACGACGACGAGATGACGAAGCTGCTCGAGCAGCAGGGCAAGCTCCAGGACAAGATCGACTCGGCCGGCGGCTGGGAGCTCGAGCGCAAGCTCGAGATTGCGGCCGATGCGCTCAGGCTCCCGCCCTGGGACGCGAACATCGACGATCTCTCGGGCGGCGAGCGCCGCCGCGTCGCACTCTGCCGGCTGCTGATCTCGAACCCGGATGTCCTGCTGCTCGACGAGCCGACGAACCATCTCGACGCCGAGTCGGTGGAATGGATCGAGGCGTATCTCAAGAAGTT
>DKAS01000009.1 GCA_002448875.1 Proteobacteria bacterium UBA6920
GTGGTATCTTCCCGCCTGTCAGCGCCGGGAAACCTGTCTGGTAAGCGGCAGCGGTTTCACGTTGCGCTGGCCGCTGAATACCGTGGATCGGTATAGCACTTTGCTGCTGACGGAAGTGGTGCGCTACATTCTGCCGGTACGCGGCGGGGACAAGCGTCTGGAGGTGGAGTTAAGAAAGGCGCAGGAGCTGCGCAGCGAAATGTGGATGCTGTACATCGAGGATGGCAGGGGCGGTATTCTATCTCAGGGATGTTTTTATGCGGAATAACTATTGGCCATTGCTGGAAATGCCCGTGGCGCTGCCGATGGATTTTAAAATGAGTTTTGCGGACCTGTTTTTTTTCCGGGTAACGGTGCGCGGCCTGCTGCAGCGCGGCCTGATCAACGACGCACCGGATGTACTGGTGTGGATCGCCGACCTGCGTAAGTTTCTCCGCCTGGAGCAATGGATGAATGAATTACGCGGTCCCGTGTCCAGTTCTTACCAGCTGAGCCTGTTGTGGCTGCATGCCGCGGCACTTGCCTGGTATCACCAGCAGGTCGGTCAGCAAAATCTGGCGAATCAGCTGGAGGTGGCGCGTGATCAACTGGAAATACGCTATTGGCGTATTTTCGGCGCGACCCTGCCCAGCGGCTGGAAGATCCTTTTTGCCGGCTACCGGGCGCCGATGCACTACAAGTTTGTCGAATCCATGCCGGCGACCAGAGGATTTTCGCTGCATGTGGTCACCCATCAGTTGCTGATTAAATCGCTCTATCTGGCGCAGCCTCTGGATCTGCACCAGGCAGAGGTGGCGGATGCTGTCGTGCAGCTGAAAAATTCGTTGCGCCCGGAGCTCGATCGTGACGTTCGCCTGGAAATTGTGCTGACGCTTTCCGCTCTGGGCGCCATATCGCGCGAGGAGTCCGCCGCGCTGTCCTCCGTCGGCGAACTGCAGCGCCTGCTCAATACACCGATTAGCGGCGTGCCGGTGCGCGCCCAGCGCGAACATTTTCACGCCCAGTTGCTGGCGCAATTGCTGGTGTTGATGGCCGGGCGGGGTGTCCCGCCAGCGGTGGCTGATGAAAATATAAGCGATGCGGATCGTCCCGTCTGAGCGCGATGAGAAGCGATGACAACATCCGATCGTGGGTTTACCGGTACGACGCGACCGGATCCGCGGTGCATGTGTAAGCAACGGAGGGCTCTATGGTGCAGTCGATTCCTTTGACCTGCGATATTCCCGCCAGCGCCATTGTCGATCATGGCGGCTTGCCGGTTACGGTGGCGGTGCTCTGTCATGCGGGGCAGCGTCGCATTCTGGTTTGCCGTGACCGTAACTGGGTTAGTCACATCGCCATGTATTTTGAAAAAGGCATAGACCCGCAAAATATATGGTGGCTGGTGGATCGCATCGATATATGCGCCGCGGCGGAGGTCGGGCCCGCGCTGGCAGAGGAAATGTCCGCGCAGCTGTTGCGCCGATTGCAGCGCCTGCTGCCGCATCGCTCGGTCGTCGATCGCCTGTTTGTTTGTCATCGGGAGCGTTTTTTAAGCTACGCCGTGCGGCTGCCGCGCATGGCCGCGGCGGCCGCCAGCGCTCTGGATGAGGAGTATCTGGAAAAAAGCGCGCTGCTGCGCTACTACCATTACAATACCAATCTCAGTCGTGGCATGCGTCCCGGCGATGTTATCGATGAACAGCGGGCCAGCGAAGCCGTCATCGTCGCCAGTCAGCGGCTTGCCGGCGATGCCGACCGCGCGCCGCTGCCCCTGCCGCCGCTCGACTGCGCGGGCGTCATCGACAGCAGTATCTTCCGCATGTTTACCCGTCGCCGGTCCAGTCGCGACTACCGCTGCCGGGAAATTTCAATACAGGAGCTTGCCACCTTGCTTGGCCTGGGTGGCGGTTTGCGCGAGTCGCGGATCAACAACCGTGGCGAACGGGTGAACTTTTTTCATTATCCGATCGGCGGCGGTATCAAGTCGACTTCCATCTTCTGTTATTGCACGCGGGTGACTGGCATGGCGACCGGCGTTTACTTCTACGACGCCGTCACCCACAGCCTGCAGCCGGTGAACATGCAGGCGACCATCGACGATCTGGTTAAAACCTCGGCTTATGGCGACGCTTTGGCCAGAAGCGCGGTGGTGTTGTTCATCGTCGCGGATTTCTACGCCAAGACCCTAAAGTATCTCGATCGCGCCTATCGCGTGCTGGTGGCGGAGGCGGGGCATTTGTCGCAAAACCTGCACCTGGCGGCCACCGCCATGCGGATGAAATCCTGCGTCTTGATGGGATTCGATGACGATGCGCTGAACAAGCTGCTGGGTCTTACCAGCGGCCAGTCGGCGGTGGTGTCGTTATTGACGGTTGGCAAGTGAAGCCTGGGCTCAGGATCGCAGGGTGTCTTTGTCGAAGGCGATGGTTGGTTTGATAACGCCCAGCATGATCGCCTTGGCGACCGCCTGCTGGCGGTTGATGGCACCGAACTTGCGCGCGCAGTTGTTCAAGTGGAACTGCACGGTACGNNTATCTTGGCGATTTCCCAGGCGGTTTTACCTTCGCTGGCCCACAGCAGACATTCTTTTTCCCGACGCGTGAATTCGGGTTTGAGCCGCTCACCGCTCAGGCCGGCGCCGTTATTCTGCGGCAGGCAGCGTTTGACGGCATCGCAGATATAGATGCTCAAGGGCTGGGCGCGTGACAGCGCGGGGCGGATGACGGCTTCCGCGGCGTCGCCCTGCAGGCCGGTGGCCAGACAGAATATTCCCAGGGTGCCGTTGGCCGTGTAAGTCGGAATCGCCAGTCCATCGCAGATTCCGTATTTGCTGGCTTTGGCGATCAAGGCGGTGGATTCGGGGCGATTTACCAGACCCTGTCGCAGAATGTCCGACCATTTGATCGGCGTGTCGAACAGGGTGGAATAGGTGAACACCGGGTCGATAGTGAAATACTCGTTCTCCCGATATTCTTTCTCCCACGCCTTGGGATAGTTGTGTATGACTGTAATCTTGGGGGTGACCAGGGACTGCAGGGTGCATAGGGTAAACGAGAAATAATCCATGCCTAAATTGCGGGCAAAGTCGGCGCAGACAGCCTGGATCTGCTCCGTGGTTGTGGCTCCGTGCAGGCGTTCTGTCCAATGGAAAAGATCGGTATCCATATGCTGTCGATACTCTGCCCGGCTGGGTAGCCCTGTTGGGGGTGCGGGAAAAGAATAATGTCGCCAATTTCTCTCTATGGCTTGCATGCCAGGCGTAGGGAGAGCCTGGTGCGCAAATCGTAAAAAAAGTGTAAACCATAATAATGAAAAAAAACAGAAATGCCTTGCGGGCGTTCGACCCGATACGACAACAAGGGTCGGGCTGAGCGGCGAACCGGTTAGCATATCCACGAGGTATGTGTGCGGCATTGTCGCCAGTGGGGCAATGCCGGGTCCCGCGCGCTCAGGCAGTGTAGGGCTCGAACGCGGGCAGGCGTTCGCTTTCACGCTGACCGGCACTGACCCATTCGACCACTGCGGGCAGGGATGCAACCGCGTCCACATAGGCGGCGCATACCGGATCCAGGGGCACGCCATAGGTTTTGAAACGCAGGGTTACCGGCGCGTACATGGCGTCGGCTATCGTGAAGTGGCCAAACAACAGCGCCCCGTCGGCACCGTAGTCCACCCGGCATTGGCGCCAGAGGGCGGTAATGCGCTCGATATCGGCGCGACTTTCCGTGGTCAGCCCCTTGCCGGGAAAGGTCGACCGGCAATTCATCGGCATGTTGTGGCGCAGGGCGCTGAACCCGGCATGCATTTCGGCGCTGATCGAGCGGGCGACGGCGCGTGGTGCCCGGTCCCGCGGCCACAAATTCTTTTCCGGGAACATTTCATTGATGTATTCAGCGATGGCCAGGGAATCCCACAGGCGCAGCTGGCCGTGATGCAGGGCCGGCACCAGGCCGGAGGGCGACCAGCGGAGCAGTTGTTCCCTGCTGTTCTCCTGGTACAGGGGGATGCGGACTTCCTTGAAATCAATGCCCGCCTGGCGCAATACCAGCCACGGGCGCATGGACCAGGAGGAGTAGTTCTTGTTACCGATTATCAGGGTCAAGGATGACATGGCGGCGCTCCTTCGCGCTACAGGGATTCCGTTGCCTCAGTGTAGCGACAAATATTCTCCAGGAAAACCCTGATGACCGCTCTGCGATCATTCACTGCCCCGGGGCCCTGCCGGCGCTTTCGTCGCCGGCAGGGTCGGCTGTGGGGCGCCGGCTATTGTCCGCTGCCAGCCTCCAGTATCTGTTTGCTGCCATCGCTCTTTGCCTCCCATTGTGGGAGATATTCCGCCTTTTTCTCCTTTATGCTGCCGGCGTTTTCCTTGGCCCAGGCCAGGCCGGTGTCATCGATTCGCACCTGTTGCGTTCCTGCTATCCACTGCTGCATTTCCTCCTGGGAAATCTGGCCGTTTTGCGGTCGAAAACTGAAGCGGGCTTTCCATACTCCCATGCGGGCGACCACCGCGGCGTAATAGGTTTTGTCGGCCAGCAGATTCGCGCGCATAAAATCTGCGCTTTCACCAACAACCATGAAGAGGTGTTCTCCCGGTTGCGTTTCATAGGCAATTTGCTTTTTCGCAGAAAGGGTGCCTATATACTCGTCATTGTCGTATAGCGTGGATTGAATGGCGCCACCGAAGGACGACGGACGCAGAAAAATCACCAGCGATTTGCCGGCTGAAGGCTTGGTAACTACTTCGTTCTCGGGTACCGGTTTCATATGCTGGCTCGCGCAGCCGCCTGCTCCCAGGGCGAAAATCACCAGCCAGACTGATAATACTATATGTCTATACATGACGGCATTCTCCTTGTTGCTGTTTTTTTTATCGAGCGATATCGACTTTGAGTCTCAGGCAAGAATAGGCACTGGCATAGCTGCTGGCAAGCGAATGTTCTGGCCGCTGGCCCGGCGTGGCGATCCTATTAAATGTGTTTTTTGTATATATTAGCCGACCGCTTGGTCATTGCACTTCAGGTCGTGGCACGCAGGAGCTTAGGTAAAAAACTGCGGGCCCACCGTCAGATTGCGCTATGACACAGGGATTGACTCTGCTTTTTCCAAGTGCAGGGTATAGGCGATGGCGTTACCAAAAAATCCGGCTTGCCGGAAGCCCGCCGCCGTCGCTTCGCGCAGCACGCTGCTGCGCCGCTGAAAGTGCGGGTCGAAAATGATTTCCGTGACCGACAGCAGACCGCCGGGTTTAAGCGCGGCGTGCACCGCCCGCAAGGCCGCCGGTCGATCGGGCACCTCACCCAGGACGGTGACCAGCAGGGCGCGGTCGGCCTGGTTGGGCGGTAGGGCAGCGGCAGTGATATCGGCCTCTATGAAATCGATGTTGGTCAGACCGGCGTGTCGCGCTTTGTCGCGCGTACGTTGCAACATGCCGGCCTGGATATCCAAGGCGAGCACCCGGCCGGTGGTTCCGACGGCGCGGGCGCAAGGCAGGGTCAAGCGACCGGGTCCGCAACCGATGTCCAGTACGGTCATGCCAGGTTGCAGGCGCAGGTGCTGGAGAATGACGGCGGCGCGGTTGGTGCGGGTGAAGGGATTGTCCATTTCCACCAGCCAGCGCAGCCACACCGGACAAGGCAGTGATTGGCGTTGCGAGGCGTAACGCCAGATCAGGCCGGCGACGATGAGCAGGGCCGGTAGACCGATCGCTGACAGCATTGCCCAATGCACGGCGGATTCCCTACATTCCTGGCGCCAGCCGGGTGCCGGCTCTGGTCATCACTTCAGGCGCGCACCGCCAACGCCAGAAAGACCGGATAGTGTCGGTCTTCCTTCTGCACGGTGTGCGCGGTGACGAAGCGTATATCGCTGAAGCCCGCATCTTCCAGCTTGGAGCGAAAAGAGTCGCGGGCAAAGCCGTGGTGATAGACGCCCTCGACGTCGGCGGGGTGAAAGCTGCCGTCTTCCTGATCCAGATCGGCCAGGGCGACACGGGCGCCCGGTTTGAGATGGGCGGCGAAGGTGCGCAGCATTTTTTTCGTGTCCGCGACATGATGCATGGCCATGGCGCTGACAATCAGATCGAATTTATCGTCCAGCGGCTGCTCCAGAATATTCTGGCAGTGGGCGGTGACCTTGCCGCGCAGCTCGGGTTTTTCCACCAGCTTGCTCAGCATGGCCGCGGAGATGTCGACGGCGGCGATGGCTTTGACTCGCGGCGCCAGATGGCTGCTGATCAGGCCGGTACCGGCACCGAAGTCCATTACCCGCATGTCTTCGTTCAGTGTCACCTGTTCCTGTATGGTTCGGCCAATGCCCGCCGACAGTAAGCGTGACATTTCCCGGGCGTCCCAGTCGCCCGCCTTGTCTTTGAACAGATCCGGTGTTGCACTGCCGCCGTTATTCATTTCCTGCCTCTTACCCATTTTTATAGCTGTGCCGCAAAGTTTCGCTCGGAGCCGGCGCGCGGGGTTGCGGGATGCCGCCGCTGTTTCTATAATCATACTCGCCGGTATGATTATCATACCGGATGGTATGAACAGTCAATCCCGGAGTTGTATTGCATGACCACACAATCAGCCGGTAATGCGGCCAGTGGCAAGGAAGCAGACATCGTGCTGGCTGCCGAAGCCTTGTTTTTCAAGGCCGGCTACGGCGCCACCAGCATGGACCGCGTCGCCCTGGAAGCCGGCGTTACCAAGCAGACCGTTTACCGTTATTTCCCCTCCAAGGAACTGCTGTTCGTGGCGGTCATGCAGCGGGCGCGCTCCATGGAATTGCAGCCCTACACATTTGGCGACGCGCCCCTGGCTGACGAGTTAACCAACTTCGGCCAGAGCTTCCTGCGCTTTCATCTGCAACCGCGGGCCCTGGGTCTGTATCGCCTGCTGGTGAGCGAGGGCGCACTGCAGAAGAAACTGGCGACGGCCTTCGTTCAGGCCGGGCCGGCGATGTTCATCGCGCCCCTGGGCGCGTTTTTGCGTGTCCGCTGCGGCGTCACGCTGGATGCGGAATTCGCCGCGCGCATGTTCTGCAGCATGCTGCTGGCGCCGCGCAACGCCCTGCTCACCGGTGGCCGGAATCTGACCGCCGCCGCCCGTGAGGATCATGTCCGGCAGGTGGTCGCTTTGCTGCTGCCCGGGCTGCAGGGTGCTGTAGTCTGAATTGCATGGGACAAACCATGTAGCATCCGCGGCCAGGCCGTAGATTCTAAGCCCCATTCGCCATCAACACTGGCAAAACCCGCTGCTGGCTGGACAGGTATCGGGCGTGAGAATATTATAGACCCGGGTCTAATAAAAAGTTGGTGCGGAATGGCAACCCATGCCCAGCGCCGCGATGCCACGCGGCGCAGGATACTCAATGCCGCCGCCGCCTTGTTCGCCAAACGCGGTTTCACCGCTACCTCGGTCGCTGCCATAGCGCGCCGCGCCCGGGTGGTGAAACAGACGTTTTATCAGCATTTTGACGGCAAGATGGATGTGCTGGTGATGCTGGGCAGGGAACAGGGCGCCGGGCAGGTGCAGCAATTACTGGTGGCGGTGGCGGAGGGCGCTTCGGCGGTAGTCGCGCTGGAGCGCTACTACCTGGCATTGGCGCAGTGGTTCGAGGCGCAGGCGCCTATCGCCCGCGATATCATCATTTCGGCGATACGTTTGCACGACCCCTTGTCCAACCGTCCGGAACTGTACGCGCACGACTTCACCAAAGCGGTATTGCGCGCCGCCCAACAGCAGGGGGAAGTCCGCGACGACATCAGCGCCGAGGTGCTGGCAACGGTGATCGGCGGCGCCTTTACTCTGGCGGTGGTGGATTGGAGTTGCCAACCCAAAGCCGGCCGGTTGACCGCGGCTTTCAGCGAAAGTCTGTGTGTTTTTCTGCACGGCGCGTCCGCACCTCTGTTCCGCAAGGAGATCAGTCATGGATGAAGCCTTTCCCTATGAAACACCGGTCGCCGCCGTGGACGTCGGTATGGATGGTCGCCGCCTGGAAAATGTCGCTGCGGTATTTCGCCGGCAGCAAGCGGACGGGGCGTTTCCCGGTGGTCAGCTGGTGGTGCGGCGACGTGGCAGGGTAGTGCTCAATCTCGCCTGTGGCCTGGCCCGTGGCTGGCATGGACGGCCGAGCCAGACTCCGCTGCCGGTGCGCGCGGACACACCGTTCCCGGTCTATTCCACCGGTAAGCCCCTGGCCGCCGTGGTTATCGCCATGCTCGAATCCAGTGGCGTGCTTTCGGTGATGCAACCGGTGGCCGCTATCCTGCCGGAATTTGCCGGGCTGGGCCGCCAGGCGATCACCCTGCTGGATGTGTTGACCCACCGCGCCGGGATTATCCTGCCGCAGCTTATCGATCAGCATGAAGTCTGGGCGGATCCCCAGGCCGTTTGGCAGCATTTACTGGCGACGCCGCCCCGCTACCCCCGTGGCACCTTCGCTTACATGCCGGGGGAATACGGCGTAATTCTCGACCAGGTGGTGCGCCGGCTGTGCGGCCGTGGCATCGCCGAGGTGTTCGCGGACGATCTGGCCCGACCGCTGGGCTTGCGCAATCTGCGCTTCGGCCTGCATGGGCATGAATTGCAGGACATCGCCTGGAGCTACTGGCTGGGCGGCGACCGCTTGATGATCGCCGGCATGAACGTGGCAGAGGACTTCGAAGTAAGGAACAACAGCGCGGCGGTGTTCAGTGCCGGTAACCCCGCTTTCAGCATGGTGGCGGACGCCGCCAGCCTGGCGGCGGTCTATGAATTTCTGGTCGCCGGTGGCCGCAGCCGCGATCATCGTCAGTTGATCAATGCGGATCAGCTGCGTCTCTACACCACGCGGCAGGTGGCCGGTTGGAACCGATCGGTTGGTGCCTACCTCAGCCTGGGCCGCGGTTTCATGCTGGGCACTGCCGCGCCGTCATTCTTCGGCTGGTGGGGCAGTGGCGGTTGTTTCGGGCACCCGGGCATGTTTTCTTCGCTGGCATTCGCCGATCACACCACCGGTCTGGCGGCGGCCATCGTTACCAACGGCAATCGCGGCATTGGCGACTTTTTCCGGCGCAGCGTCGCGCTCACCCATGGCTTGCGGCGCGCCTGCCGGGAGTGAGTGCGCTCTGATAGGCCTGCAGCAGTTCGGGATTGTCCATGGAGCCGTGGTGATGCAGTTGCCGCCACTGTCCGTCCTGCCGCACATAAGTCCGACTGGTGCGTATCGCCAGCTCCAGACGAGTGTCGGCGATCTGCAGGAAACCGCGCTCGCGGCCGGCGGCGACGAACATGGCGGGGGTTTCGTGCAGGCTGTAATCGTAGAATTCGACGTATACCCTGGCCGGGCCGGCGAAGATGCGTTGATAGACGCTGGCGATTTCCTGCCAGCCGCGTTTGATGCCGCCCAGCGGGTTGGCCATGGAAGCCGCCGGCGAAGGCAGCCAATTGGCCTGCATCAAGGCGAAATCGCGGCCGTTGAACGCCTGGTAGAAGCGGGCGAGGGCGGCAAACGCCGATTGTTGATCGGCGGGGGCTTCACCGCCGGTGATGGCTTGTTGCGTGATATTCATTTCCGGTCCTCCTGAAGGTTGTATATACAACAATATTGGCAAAAAAAATCAAGTCAGCAGTTTTTCGCTCCTCTTCAAAGTGCCGACCAGCGAGGTCAGCGCTTCCTCACCGAGGGTTTGCCGCATGGTCTGATACAGCTTTTCGCCCCGGGCCTGCAGCGCATCGCCGATTTTGCGTGCCCGGGCGGTGGGATAGATGCCCAACTCGCGCCCGTCCTTGCTGGGGGCGCTTTTCCGCACCAGCATATCCTTGTCTTCCAGCGCATGCAGAAAACGGGTGACGGTCGACTTCTCCAGTTTCAGCTCCTGCGCCAGCTGTTTCGGCGTCAATCCCGGACTGGCCAGCACCAGGCGCAGCAGATAGGCATGAGCAGGGGAAAGATCGAACTCGGCAAAGGCCTGGTCCCATATGCGGTTGACGGCGCGGGTCAGGGCGTTGAGGTTGAAATAGAGGCAGCGTTCGAACATGCCGGTCAGCATAGCAGATAAAGATTGTATATACAACTAATAGTCGTTGGGTCGGGCCGCGTGAACGCCGTCCAGCCCGCATCGGGCGCCGACTTGCCCGGGCGAAACGACGGGAATTCACGCTCGCTACGCCGACCGCCTGGCGGCGTTCAGGGGATATAGCAATCGAGGTCCCGGGCGAGGAGCACCGGCTTGGCGAATTTTCCCTGGATGATGTTCAGGGTCTGCCGTTCCGCCGCCAGCGCACGCTGCATGCGGTGCGACAGTATCAGCTTGCCGACGCCGGCACGGTTGGCGATATCGGCGATGACCGAAGGCGGCATATGGAGATTTCTCGCCACCCCGGTTTCATCCTCAGCGATGGCATTATGCGCCACCAGCAAATCGGCATGCGCGGCCAGTGCCGCCAGGGTGTTGTAGTCACCGTTCATGTCGCCGCTGAAGACTATGGATTTGCCATCCACATCGATCCGCCAGGCCAGCGCCGGCAGCGCCCCATGATGCACGGCAACGGCGCTGAGTTTCATGCCATCCAGTGGCGGTAAGGCCTGGGGTGCGCGGCTGTCTATCCTGACCTCGTCGACCGCGATCCGGTAATCATCGCCGTCATCGAGATAGCGGCTGAGATAGGGATAGGCGCTGTCTTTGGCGCCCAGCAGCGCCTGCACGAACTCGCGTGCCGAAGGCATGTAGGCGTTGCCCTGGGGTCCGTAGACATGCAGGGTGCGGTCGCGGTCGGAAAAAAACGCGGACTTGATGTAGGCGGGGAAGTCGGCGCTGTGGTCGACATGAAAATGGGAAAACAGCACGGCTTGTATCGTGTTGAAATCGGCGCCGCTTTGCGCGAAACGCAATTTACTGCCGCTGCCGGCGTCCACCAGTATCACCGCCTGGCCCCGGCGCCGGACCAGATAACTGGAGGAGGCACGCTCCCCATCGAATTCCGGGCCGCCGCTGCCCAGCACCTGCAGCGATACCTCGGCTTGGGCACAGTGGTCGTCGGCGGCGACGGTGCCCAGCGTCGCCAGCGCCAGCAGGGCAGGTGCAGTCAGCAGTAACAGGCGGAGAATGCGTCGCATAGAGTGTGTCCGCAGGGCCGTGAACCAGGGGGACAGAATACCATAGGATGCCGTGGAACAGGATCGCCCGGCGGGTTGCCACCGCGGCGGCAGACGCGGTCGGACGTCAATCCGCTTCGCTGCCGGCGCGGCGTTTTACGGTTTTCGGATCAGCGGTGATTTTGCGGTAGATTTCCACCCGATCGCCGTCACGCAGCACGGTGTCGAGGTTGCAGAGTTTACCGTAGATGCCGACTTTCTGCAGGTCGAGATCGATCTCCGGGCATTTTCCCAGGATGCCGGAACGGGCGATGGCGTAGAGCGCGGTAACGCCCTCGTCGAGATCGAGGTGAACCCAGAGCTGTTTACCCGGCTTTGCATAGACGACACTGATCAGCATGGCAGGTTTTCTCCTGAGTATGGCCGCGGCGTGGCGGCGACTAAACCGGTGGCGGCGCTACCGGTGTCAGCAGGCCGCCGGTCCGGCGACGGTTGCGCAGACGAAGTTCAATACGACGGCGGGCGGCCAGCAGGAAACCGATGGCGAGAAATCCTCCGGGTGGAAAGATCATCAGGAGAAATCCGCGGTAGTCGGCGATGACCGTGATATCGAGGAAATCGAATCTGTCGCCCAACAGCAGGCTGGCGTTGTGGAACAGGGTACCGCTGCCGAGAATTTCACGCACCGTTCCCAGAATGAGCAGGGCCAGGGTAAAACCCAGACCCATCATCAAGCCGTCGGTCACCGCCGGAAGAAAAGGTTCGCGCGAGGCGAAGGCTTCGGCGCGACCGAGGATGACGCAGTTGGTGACGATCAGGGGGATGAACAGGCCGAGCACTTTGTACAGCTCGTGCAGCCAGGCGTTCATCAGCATGTCGACCAGGGTAACACAGCCGGCGATCAGCAGGATGTAGGCAGGAATGCGCACCTCAGGCGAAACCAGGTGTCGCGCTATATTCACCGCCACCGCCGTCATCACCATCACCACGGTCGTGGCGATACCCATACCCAGACCGTTGGTGGCTGTTCCGGTAACCGCAAGCAGAGGACACAGCGCAAGCATTTGCGCGAACACCACATTGTTGTCCCACAGACCATCGCGGGTTATCTTACGAAAACGTTGCAGATTCATGCGGCACCTGTAGCAATGTTAACGAATGTCCGTTGGTTCGGCGATAGCCAGCATCTGCGTCCGCAGTTGCTTGAAAGTATTGAGGCCGGCGACCACGCCTTTGACGACGGCGCGCGGCGTGATCGTGGCGCCGGAAAACTGATCGAAATAGCCGCCGTCCTTCTTTACTTTCCATTGCTCTTCCGGTGGCGAACCGAAATGCAAGCCGGTAAAAGCGAAGATCCACGGAGATTTCCTTTCCTCTATCTTGTCGCCCAGACCGGGAGTTTCAGTATGGGAGACGATTCTTACTCCCAGCAGCTTGCCTTCCCTGTCGATGCCGAGAATCAGCCGGATCGGGCCGGAGTAGCCTGTGGTTTCGATCTCGAAGGCGACGGCGGTAACTGCGCCATGATCGGTGGCCTGGTAGACTTTGAGCTGCCCCGGCGCCGCTGTGGTCGGCGGCAAAGCCAGCAATTTCACCGTCTTTACCACGTCGTTGCTGTAAAGAGAGGCGGGAATAACCTGCGCAATCTGCCGGGCGGTATCCTCTTCCAGGCGTTTGGCGATGCTGTCGCGGGTATGTATATTGCCCAGTGCCAGAACACTGGTGACCAGCAGGGCAAAGCCGCCAAGCAGCGTAGCGTGGTAGGCGACCCTGTTCTGGTAAGCTGGTCTGTCCGGCGGTCCGGCATTCATGGCTTGGGCTCCTCACCCGCCGTCTTGGCGCTCGCGGTGTGCAGCGGCAGCGGCGCGCCGCGTCGGTTGCGGCCGTAGATCCGTGGCCTGATGTAGTGGTCGATCAGCGGGGTGCAGGCATTCATCAGCAGTACGGCGAATCCCACGCCCTCGGGATAGCCGCCCCAGGTGCGAATCACGTAAGTCAGCAGGCCGCAGCCGGACCCGAATAATAACCTGCCGGCGGGCGTGCTGGGCGAGGTGACCGGATCGGTAGCGATGAACAAGGCGCCGAGAATCAGCCCCCCTGAAAGCAGGTGAAACAGCGGATCGGCGTAGCGCTGCGGATCCAGCAGGTGGAATACCGATGCAGGCAGCAAAACCGCGATGAACATGGCAACGGGGATTTGCCAGTCGATAATGCGCTTGCGCAGCAGGAATAAA
>DKAS01000043.1 GCA_002448875.1 Proteobacteria bacterium UBA6920
GACGTCATCGGCAAGGGCGGGGTGACGATCCGCGCCATTACCGAGGAAACCGGCACCAGCATCGACATCGATGACGACGGCACCGTGCGCATCGCCTCGGTGGACAATGCCGCTGCCCAGGAAGCTCTGCGCCGCATCGAAAAGATCACCGCTGAAGTCGAAGTGGGTGGCATCTACGAGGGCCGGGTAAGCAAGCTGATGGACTTCGGTGCTTTCGTCAACATTCTTCCCGGCAAGGACGGTCTGGTGCACATCTCCCAGATTTCCGACGAGCGCGTGGAAAATGTCAGCGACAAGCTCAGCGAAGGCGAAATGGTCAAGGTTAAGGTGCTGGAAATCGACAAGCAAGGGCGCATTCGCCTGAGCATGAAGGCCGTTAACCAGTAAAGCAATAAGCCAAGATCGCGGAAAAAGGGCGCATACCGCCCTTTTTTCGTTTGCGGGGCAGGCGCCGCCGGCTGGGGCGCGACCGTGGCGCCGCGCAGGGAAGATATTATTATCGGGAGCAGCATGATGAGCGAACCTTATAAGTTTTCCATCTATTGGGTAATTTCCCATTTCGTGTTTGGCGTGGTCGTCTCCTGGGTGGTGTTCGAACTGGTGGTGGGCGAAAGCCGGGCCAACAAGTACGAGGCGCATCTGGCGACGGTGCAGACGGAGAACGTTCTGTATCGGGAAAAGCTGCGCTTCATGGAGGAAGACGCGCGCAAGATGCGTTCGGAGAACGACCGCCTGCTGATCTGGCTGCAGAGCAAGCCCGACACCATTCCCTATTATGAAAAGCAGATCGAAAATCTGACCAAGGAAAATCGCGAGCTGAACGACAAGGTGGGCATGTTCCAGAAGAAGGTCACGCCCCCGGGCTGGACCGCCATCGGCACCCAGGAAAAGAACAGCGAAGACCTCTATGTCAACACCCGTTCGGTCAAGGTCGGGGAGTCCATCGAGGACGGCGTGACCTCCGCCGCCGTCGCCCTGGTCAAGGTCAATGCGGATTTCAGCGCCGACATCACCATGCGCCTGCCGGGCGTGGGCAATAAGCAGATCGTCGGCATCAAGTCCGGCGCCTCCTGGTCCTTCGAGGCGGCGGGTAAGAAATATCGCCTGACTTTGAGCAAGGTGGACTGGTACAGCCAATCAGGTAATGTGGAAATCCGCCAGATTTCCATCAACTGAACGCGGGTGGCACTACCCGCTTTCCCACAGTCGTGATCCAGGTTTTTTTACCGGACAGGCGGTGGCATAATGACTGCCAAGGGTAGCAATAGCAGGGGAAGGGTATGAAGCAGAGTAGCATGGGCCTGTTGTCGAGTTTGGTTCTGGTGGCGGCGCTCAGCGCCTGTGGCGAGAAGGCGCCGCAACCGCAGGCCAAGCAGCATTTCGTCAAGCCGCCTGAGCAGGTGCTGGCAGTGCTGGAAGCGGGCGCGGAGGTGGATATCAACAGTCCCTCGGTCAGCCGTTTCCGCTCCCTGCTGGACAGCGTCAGCGCCCGCTGTATCAACAGCCGTGATGAAATCACCAGTTCCCTGATCGAGATTCAGACCGTGCTCGAACAGAAAGGCGTGAACATCACTTTGAGCGAGCTGCTGGAGCGCATCAACACCAACATGTCCGACCTGCCGCCCGAACAGCGCGTGGATTTCGACAAGGTGGCGGCTTCGTTTCACGGTTTGGCGTCAACGCCGCCTGCCACCGCCAACTGAGCCGGCGTCCGGCGGAGCGCGCGCCGCTCATTCCGACACCAGCGGGGTGTTTGTCCATGGCTATACAGACGTCGTCTTTTCCCGCCCGTTACTGGCACGCCCGCGATGATCAGCGCATACAGTGCGATCTGTGCCCGCGTTTTTGCCGCCTGCATCCGGGGCAGCAGGGCATGTGTTTCGTGCGTGCCAACGAAGATGGCAGGCTGGTTTTGACCACCTACGGTCGATCCAGCGGTTACTGCGTCGATCCCATCGAAAAAAAACCGCTGAATCATTTTTTTCCCGGCACCCCGGTGCTTTCCTTTGGTACCGCCGGCTGCAATCTGGCCTGCAAATTCTGTCAAAACTGGGATATCAGCAAGTCCAGGGAAATCGATACCCTGGCGGACGCGGCGTCCCCCGAACAGATCGCGCGCGCTGCCAAGGCGCTGGGTTGCCGCAGCGTCGCTTACACCTATAACGATCCGGTGATATTTCTCGAATACGCCGTCGATGTAGCCAAGGCCTGCCGTCAGCTCGATATCAAATCGGTGGCGGTGACCGCTGGCTATATCTGTCCGGAGCCGGCGGTGGAGTTTTTCGCGCACATGGACGCGGCCAACGTCGATCTGAAGGCGTTCAACGAGGATTTCTATTTCAAGCTGACCGGCGCCCATCTGCAACCCATCCTGGATACCCTGGTATATATCAAGAAGCAGACATCGGTGTGGCTGGAGCTTACCACCCTGCTGATTCCGGGCGAAAACGATTCGGATGCCGAACTGGAGGCGATGACCCGCTGGGTGGTGAGCGAGCTGGGGGCTGACGTGCCCATGCACTTCACTGCCTTTCATCCCGACTGGAAAATGCGCGATCATCCGCCAACGCCGCCGGCTACCCTGCGGCGGGCGCGGGAGATCGCCCGCAACAACGGCGTGCGCTATGCCTACACCGGCAATGTGCATGACCGCGAGGGCGGCAGCACCTATTGCCATAACTGCGGCGAGCTGCTGATCGGCCGCGACTGGTACGAATTGCTGGACTGGCGACTGGATGCCAATGCGTGTTGCAGCGCCTGCGGCAGCCGATGCGCCGGGCATTTCGCCGCCCGGCCCGGCGACTGGGGCAGCCGCCGCATGCCGGTGCGCCTGCGGGATTTTGCCTGATCATGCGGATCGGCAGTCGTGACGGATAATCTGTTCGCGCAGGCCCATGCCTGCCTGATGACAGCGGATGCGGACAGCAAGCTGCGCCTGTCGCGCCTGACAGCGGCCGCCTTTCGTGCCGGCGAACTGCCCTTGACCCCCTGGTACGACCCGCAGCCGGTGCCCAGTCCCGGACGGCCGGTGCGGCCGCCACTGGTGGAGCCGCGGCACCTGGCGCAGCGCAAACCGGCCACGGCGCAGGGGCGCGCCGCCCTGCTGCATTCGCTGGTGCACATCGAATTCAATGCCATCAATCTCGCCTGGGATGCGGTCTATCGCTTCCGGCAGATGCCGGCGGCCTACTATGCGGACTGGGTGCGGATCGCCGACGAGGAGGCCTACCACTTCGCTCTGCTGCGCGACTGTCTGCGTACGCTGGGCAGCGACTACGGGGATTTCCCGGCGCATAACGGTCTGTGGGATATGGCCGTGCAGACGCAGGACGATGTATTATTGCGCATGGCAATTATTCCGCGGGTGATGGAGGCCAGGGGGCTGGATGTAACACCGGACATCATACGTCGCCTGCAGGCGGCGGGTGATGCGGCGGCGGTGGCGGTACTGCAGATCATTCTGCGCGATGAAATCGGCCATGTGGCCGCCGGCACTCGCTGGTTCGACTATGTCTGCCAGCAGCGGCAGTTGCCCCGCGACGCAGTTTTTCAACAACTGGTGTCCCGCTACATTCGCGGCGAAGCAGGCAGAAAACCTCTGCATCTGGCGGCGCGTCGCCAGGCAGGATTCAATGAAACCGAGTTGGCATGGCTGGCGGGAGGATAGTGGTTTGCAAATGAATTTGAAGTTGACGGGCGTGGCGGCGTGCCTGCTGTTGCTGGCGGCCTGTGGCGGGGAAACGGTGCGTGATTCGGCAGAGACGGCAACGGGGCAGAACGCCGACGCGTCCGCGACGGCGGGCAGCAAGCCGGGCACGGTGCTGGTGTTTCACGAGAAGGAGCCCGACAACGAGGCGCATCGTGTCGTGTTTTTCGTCAACGCCGATTTCATGCGCATCAATGACTGGAAGGAGGTCGATGACTTCATCCTGTTCGACCGCCAGCAGAACACCATCTTCAACGTGGTGAAAAAAGACCGGACCGTGCTGGTGATAAAACCGCGCACCGTCGATATCAAATCACCGCTGCCCTATGAATTGCATGAAACCAAGGAGAAGAGCGCGGCTACCGTCAAATCGGTCAACGGCAGTGATGCCTACCACTACTCTTATCTGATTGGCGACCGGGTCTGCTATGACACCGTTTCCCTGGACGGTTACCTGGACGAGGTGGTGGCGGCGATCAAGGAGTTTCGCACCGTCCTGGCCGGGGAGCATGCCAAGACCATAGGCAATACGCCGGTGGAAATGCTCGACGCCTGTGACCTGGCGATGAACATCTTCGAACCGAATCGTTACCTGGAAAAAGGCTTTCCCCTGCGGGAATGGGACGGTCGGGGTTATCAACGCTTCCTGGTCGATGTGCGTGGCGGCATCGTCGCCGACCCGGAGCTGCTCAAGCTGCCCGAAGGTTATCAGCAGTACGAAATCAAGATGCCGACCTCGCCCTGACCACGTTGTCGTTTACTGCAGGGATTGCAGCCGGCAATCGTCCTCGTCGCACACCAGCACGCTGCCGCTCTCGTACCAGGGTCCCAGGACATAACGCCGACACTCGACACCGTCCAGCTCGAAGCGGTGCACACCCGGCCGGTGGGTGTGGCCGTGAATCAGATGCTGCGCCTGGTGCTGGCGCAGAAACTGCGCCACCGCCTGCGGGTTGACGTCCATGATTTCTAATGCCTTGTCACTGGTGGCCGCCAGGCTGTCGGCGCGGTACTGGCGGGCGATGACCAGGCGCTGAGCCAGAGGCAGGCGCAGCATCTGCTGCTGCCACTGCGGATCGTGCATCTGCAGGCGAAAGCGCTGGTACTCCACGTCATCGGTGCACAACTGGTCGCCGTGGGTCAGCAGCAGGCGCCGTTCACCCAGGGTGATGATAGTGGGATCATCGGTCAGCTGGCAGCCGGTGGTGCGGCTGAAGGCTTCGGCCAGGAGAAAATCCCGATTGCCGTGCATGACGAATACCGGCACGCCAGCGTCGCTGAGCCGGCGCAGGGCGGCGACGATGCCCTGGTATTCCGCCCCCAGGGCATCCTCCAGAATGTCGTCGCCTACCCAGGATTCAAACAAATCGCCGAGGATGTACAGCTGCCGCGCCTGCCGCGCCATGCCGTCGAGATAACGGATGAACAGCGCAGTGATCGCCGGCCGCTCGCTGCACAGGTGCAGGTCGGAAATAAACTGAACGCTCATCCGCGAAACGGCGTCTTACTTGCTTTTCTTGCCGCTGGCCGCGGGTGCTGCCGGCGCCGGCGCCGCGGCGCCTTCGAGGGTGGCTTTGAGGATCACGACTTCCTCCTGCGGCACGTCCTTGGGGAAGGGGCCGCCGCGACCGGTGGGTACCTTGCGGATCTTGTCAACCACTTCCATGCCTTCCACCACGTTGCCGAACACCGCGTAGCCCCAGCCCTGCATGGTGGGCGAACGGTAGTTGAGGAAATCGTTGTCGACCACGTTGATGAAAAATTGCGCGGTGGCCGAATGCGGCATATTGGTGCGTGCCATGGCGAGGGTGCCACGGGTGTTTTTCAGCTCGTTGTTGCCTTCGTTTTCGATCGGTTCATGGGTGGGCTTCTGGGTGTAGTCCTGGGTGAAGCCGCCGCCCTGAATCATGAANNAAAGATGGTGTTGTCGTAAAAGCCTTCTTTAACATAACGCTTGAAATTGTCTACGGACTTAGGGGCTTTGCTCGCATTCAGCGCAACCACAATGTCACCGAAATTGGTATGCAGGCGCACCCGCTCCTCCGCCCAGGTGGCCGAGGACACCAGCAGCATGGTCAGCAGGATCAACAGACGTTGCAGCGCGATGGTAGGCATTTCCCATTCCCCTTCTTGAGTTAGGATGTGATCGGGCGATTATGATAAACCCTTTCCCGGTGTTGCAAAAGATCTTCGCGTCGGCAGCCCGGTGCCTTAACAATGCCGGCAGGCCGCCGCGCTTTGCACTACCGCCGGTCCCGGCCAGGCATTAGAATACCCACGTCGCACCCCCGGGCGCGGAGGGTCTCGGCAGGCGGTGCCTGCCGAGGCGACAACTGACAGCATAGCGGGCGGTCAAAACCCCCAGGCAAAGGGA
>DKAS01000226.1 GCA_002448875.1 Proteobacteria bacterium UBA6920
CCGTTAATTCCAGGGGGGATTACCCTGGTACCGGTTGGTAACCGATAAATTCTTAGCCAGTGGATCCAGCCGCTGCCACAGCGTCGGTTGCGGATAGTAAAAGACACCGTTGACTACCGGCACACCTGCGGCCAACAAGTTCATCGCGCCTGAGCGGGACCCTATCACCAACACCCTGTTATTCACCGGGGAGACCATCTTTAAGAATATGGCACCTGGAGTAACAGCGGTGGGTGCAAGCACCAGGGGATTGAAACGTAAGGTCACGCCGATGACTAATAATATATTGGCATATATAAAGGCCCGGGCTCGATTGATTAACAGAAAATAAGCCAATACGATCACATAGCAGGTTATGAGAACCCAAAACACTGCCTTGGGTTTACCGATGAATTCTATCGGAGTGTTGGTCGTTGCCCATAGCACGACGATCGCATAGCCGACTGCAATTAAAGCTAGCCGCCAGTTCTTTTTCAGCGTCGACTCCGACTTAGACCAACGGAAGCCGAGTGAAAGCCCAACCAACAGCCAAGACGCCAGCCCTAAGGCCAGGTCCGCTCTACTTTCCGGAATTCGGCCCAACAGACTCCACTTCGCAACCAGTGCTGGCACTCCAATAAAATGATAGAACACCACGCACAGGCAAAACACCAAGAGCATGATTACTTCCCAGGAGACCGTTTCCCGCCGATACCAGCGTGCTCCAACTATAAAAAAGACGATCGGGAACATATAAAGAAACGATGCCGATTCGCACGGATTTGTCACCGTTGAATTGTGATAGAACAAGGTACGTGCATTGAGGAAACCCCGGAAGAAATTCCATGAGGTCATGCCCCCACCGGTCAACGTGTCGCGTTGACCTGGATAAATGGTCGCCTGAATGGCCGCGATGGCATCCTTGGCATCGGACCACCAGGCGCCAAACAGCAAGGTGGCCACCAATCCAGATACGGCTAACGCCAGCACCTGTGGGAGTCCAATGCCTTTCCACAGTCGTTTTTGTACAATCACGCCTATCGATAAAAAGATAAACAAATAAGCCAGAGATATCTGCCAGGGAGGATAGAGAATCAGGAAAAAACCGGCAACCGTAAGCCCTAGCAGGGCTCCGAGTAACATTGTCTGAAACCAAGAGGAGGATGACAGGATCTTGTTGAAAAGCACAAAAGCCAAGGCGGGAAAAAACACCGCATAAGCCGGCCAGTTTGACCAGGCCACAATGTAACTAGACGTTACGAATAACGCGGCCATAGCAAGATTGAACCGCCAGCGTTGAGGCAGCAAGATCTCCAGGGTAGCCCAAAGCGCAAACAAGCACGCGAACACTGGAAACCACCAATACCATGCCAGTGCTCGCCGCAGATCGAACAGGAAATATCCCCAGGTTGTCGGTTTTGCCAGAGCGGTGATATGGGCCACCGGCACGCCAGCCATGCCCACGATCAGCATATTCTGACCGTCCAGGCCCAGGTTATCATTGATGATTGGGAATGCGGGCACATGGTTGAATTGACCAATCGCCATGGGCGTGGCGACCATCCATTCGTCAGAACGGATGCCTTGACTGGAACCCGCAACGCGCTGTAACCCGGTAACTCCTAGCTCGGATGATTTACCGAAATTATTGGCCATTGACGATCCGGTGATTCCCAGCCCCACCAGGGTAAGAAAGCCTAGCAGCAATACCGCGATAGCTACCGACCGGGATGAATACTTCCGACCAACCCGCTTTTCTATAAGGAGCGATATTCTTGAAGAATAAACCAGCCCGCCCACTATGGTTATTATCAGCAACAAAATACCGAGTAGGTAGATCTGTTGAAGTTCTCTGTCATTTGCACTGGTAGGTGACGGGGTGACGCTCGCTGTCAACTCTAGGGTTGTGGCGTTGTTAAAGCTAACCCTGACCACTACCGGAAGAGCTTCGTCGATGGTCTCACCCTTTACCTTGCCCTTGATACTCCATGCATAAATCCACGCATATCCATCCGATGAGGCACCAACCATGAGCAAATTCGGCCCGCGTCGCAGAGATATCGCCTCTCCAGAAACACGAACCTCTAATGTTTCAACACCGGTATTTTTATTCAGTACCAAACGACCTTTACAACGCAGTTTGCTTTTGACGAGCTTGCATGAATCGACGCTGCCGGAAGGGGTTGTTTCAGCAGCAGTGACGCACTGGGCGTACGCCATCAGAATGACCAGAATAAACAGGCGCAACTTAGATTCCTTTGCCGAAAATATTCCTAATATGAATCTGCTTTTAGATCAAATGTATTCACTGTCAGCGTCCATACTTATTACTTCATGTCATTACCTGTTCTTGTTCACGCCTTGGCCGCGGCCAAAATCCCAACAACGATTAAAGATACGCCCACAAAATATTATGGCGTAAAGTGTTCTTTAAATACGAAGTGACTGCAAATCGGCACGATAACAAATGCAAGAGCCATCAGTGGATAAGCGCGTCCCAACTCGAGCTTTTGCAGCACCCACCCCCAGGCGATCGTAATAACTGCGTAAAGAGCCATCGCGGCGACTAAAGACGCCGCCGTTTTTGGTGAAAATATTGATCCGGTTTCGTTCCACGACGCTGCACTGTATTTAAACATGATCTGCCCGACGGCTAACCCGACGACACAGGCCATGGCGGCAATGTAGGTTAACATTTCTTTCCATCTCCTACTGCTGAGTTTTCAACATCATTCATCTCCATAGAAACTCTGCATTTTTTCGTACGATGAAAAGGCCGCGTTGGTACGGATGATACGTCATGACCGATAATTGCAAGCACTAACTGCAACCCCAGAATAATAGGTAAAGCCGACAACATCACAGTGCCTGGCGAAGAAAGTATTCCAACGCTGCTGGATTTCAACCAATGGAAGCCTCCAAATATCACGCCGAATGACAGCATCGCTATCCCTATGGGAAGTTCAAAAGATGCCAAGGACATGTCTCTGAGGTAATAGTTGTTAAATATGCGTTTGATAAAATTCATGACATGCTTCGCCATGAACTCACCAACCACCCGCGAAATTCGCAAGTTGCTGATTTCGTCACCATATTTTGATTCCATGGGGATATCGATAACGACAGCTCGCAGCGTATAAAGAGGAAATAACATATCGCTTTCGAAAAAATATCGCTGGCTTATTTTAGAAAATGGCAGACGAGCGGCCACATCACGATGAATCGCAGTATAGCCATTCGTGGGATCAAAAATGTTCCAGTACCCAGAGGATAACTTTGCCATGAAAGAAAGCAATGCGTTACCCGCCAGACGAACGGGTGGCATGGATTGCGGGCTTTCCAAGTCAAAAAATCGATTTCCCTTGGTGTAGTCTGCTTCGCCGGTAACTATAGGGGCGATGAAATCTGGTATCAAGTCAGGGCCCATCTGGCCATCACCATCCAATTTTACGATGATATCGTAACCATCTGCCAATGCCGCGCGATAGCCGGTCATTACATCGAAGCGGTCGAGTATGCCACCCTCGAGTGGGTGGACTGGTTCAACCACCGGCGTCTGCTGGGATCCCTGTGTGTCAACCTGCTCTCATACACCACCGTGATGAGATAAACTAGAATTCAGGGCACAGCAGAGGAAGCCAGGCCATGCCAAAACCTATAACATTACTGCCCAATTCACAAGTTACGCCGGAACCTGCCCTGGAAAAGCGCAGCCGGCGGGTGTTTGCTACCGACTATAAACTCCGGATCCTGGCCGAGGCCGATCAGTGCCGGCGAGGCGAGCTCGGGAAATTGCTACGCCGGGAAAAGCTCTACAGCAGCCAGCTGCAGCAGTGGCGCCGGGAGTTGGCAACCCAAGGGGTGGAGGGGTTGTCGGCCTCCAAGCCAGGTCCCCGCCCCCGGAAGACGGAAGAAGAGCGCCGGATCGAGCAACTGGAGAAGGAAAATGCCCGGCTGCAGCGGCGGTTAACCCTGGCCACGGACTGCATTGAATTGCAAAAAAAAGCCTTATCGATGCTCGATCAGTCGAACTCTGGGAGCGATGCGTGATGACCGTGATCGCACATCGCCCCGCGACGTTGCCGCTGAAAGTCGCCTGTGACGTCCTCGGGCTTAATCGCAGCACGGTCTATGCGCGGCATCGGAGGCCGGTCAATCGTTCCGAAGAAGCCCATATACGCTCCCGCAAAGCGTGTCTACAGCCGCAGGCATTGAGCGCCGAGGAACGCGGCCGGGTCCTGGAGACACTGCACAGCGAGCGCTTTGCCGACCAACCCCCGGCACAGGTGCATGCCACTCTGCTGGACGACGGTGTTTACTTGTGCTCGGTCAGCACCATGCACCGGCTATTGCGCGAAAACGGTGAGAATGGCGATCGCCGCAATCAACGCCCCGCGCAGCATCACGCCATTCCGCGGTTGCGGGCCACCCGGCCGAACGAAGTATGGACGTGGGACGTTACCAAGCTCGCAACCACCACACCGGGTGTCTACTTGTCGCTGTATGTGGTCATGGACCTGTTCAGTCGTTTCGTCGTGGCCTGGATGGTGTCACGAAAGGAAAACAGCGCCTTGGCGCAGCAGCTGATCCGGGAAGCGATGGCCCGCTACACGGTGGCCGCCGGTAGCCTGACCATTCACCAGGATCGAGGTTCGCCCATGATCGCGCGAACTTATCTGGACATGCTCAGCGACTTGGGCGCCACCGCCAGCCATAGCCGTCCTCGCGTCAGCAACGACAATCCGTTCAGCGAAAGCCAGTTCAAAACGCTCAAATACCAGCCGGATTATCCCGGGCGATTTGACCATGCGGCTCATGCCAGTGCCTGGTGTAGCGAGTATTTTGACTGGTATAGCTTTCACCACTACCACAGCGGCCTGGCTCGATTCACGACCGCTCAGGTCTTCACCGGCGAATACCGGGAGTTGGCGGTGCAGCGCCAAGCCGCCCTGGATACCTATTACGAGCAGCATAAAAATCGCTTCGTCCACGGCCGACCGAAAGTCCGGATGCCACCGACGGAAGTGTATATTAACCCGGCAGTACCGGATGACGGGAACGCTGATTTCGTCAGTGGCGTTAATTTTCCCACGCTGCCTTATGTGAAAAATAGTTTAACTTTGCATTGAGTGTCCAAAACAGGTTGACACATTCCGGACCAGTATTGAGCTCCTTTTTGCACCACTCTGAATTTACAGAGGCTTTTGATAATACTACTAGCAATGCATCTGAGTCAGTAATTGCATCTTGAACTCGCTGAACGATAGAATCTCCAACATTCAATTCCCACCTGTCGACCCAAACCTGAGCATTGCGCCTAACCATATGAGTGGCCAAGGTGTCGACGATATTCTTATCTATATGTGAGTAGCTAATGAATATTGTCATAGCGTCTTCTCGTTAGTTAAGTGCATCAAGTGAAATTTTTTATTTGGTCTTTAGCGATATACCCTTTATTCTTACCCACTGGAAATTGGTATTTGATTCGAAAAACTAACCTTTTTCCTAACGTTGCGATAACCGGCGCTTGAGGCTGAGGGGATTTTGCGTTAGCAAAACCGCCGAAGGGTCAAGCGTCCGGTTGATTGCTTTGCTATCGCTCATCAGTCAGCCTATACATTGTCAATAAATACCACGTTGCCAAGCTCACTGGCTGAGTTAGGGTGTTCGTTTAACCCGAACTTATTCAAGAACGTTTTCGCAAAAGTATCCTTAACATGACGGCCAGTGCCTGGTGAATTCACAATCCGGTTAACACTCGCAGTGAACAGGTCGGCGAGCTGGATAAGTTCGGATTTCTTTGAGTCAACTACAAACATATCGGAAACAAAGAGATTGTCAGAGAAAAGTGTCGATGATGCCTTCCGAAGCTTATCCGATAGGTTGGCAATAAATAGCTTGTCTTTGGAGTCCTCTTCAGCATCTTTCCAGAGTTGAAAATTTCGAGGCAGAGGAGCGCGCCCAGACTCGTTTTCATGTTCTATTCCGCGAACCATTAAATGATAAAACATATCATCAAGAGCGGATTGCTGGTTACTGAGACCAGAGCGTAGAAGCTTTATCGCCTTAAAGCTAATTGCGGCAGACCTCGCGTATAGAATTTCAAGAATCTCATAGTAACGATCAATATTGGTATTGCTGATATTGGCAAAATGAATTTCGTCCTTAAAAGAGGTGGTAGATCGCCAGCTCGAAAGGTCTATAGATATATTCCTGGATTCTATTCCGTTGAGCAGCCATAAACTTCCAACAATTAAAAATGTTGCGTTTTTTCCGCTTTCATCTGCGTAAACAGTGTAGGCGGGGCGGCTCGCCGATGACTTGATTTGCTTCTCTTTCTCTTCTTCTTCAAGGGTTCCCCTGCGTTTTCTGACTTCTTCGCTGGCCAAAAAAAGGTTGTGTGTATTCTGGATTGTTGCGCGGGACCGAGCGATGGAGGTTAATCTTTTCAGTTTATAAAGATCATCGACAGAGATATGTCCGCCCGAAAACTTATCGGGTTCGAAAGTCTTCCAATACTGTATTTGCAACGTAATATCAGAATCCCGAGTCTCAGGATAGTGATTGAGGATCCATGCCACCTGTGTCGTTAGTGTGTCTAGGCGAGCATCTGCAACCCGTAAAAGAATATCCGCTTTCTCTCGCGCAAGCTTCACTTCCTTTGAAAGGGAGTCTGCCTCTTCACTATCTTTTTTCTCTGCGCTCATGGTTGTTTAATTTTTCTGATAACGACAACTGTTCATCCGCAGTTTACCTGTTGTGCCTTTTATGCGATAAAGTGAGTGAAGCGAACTGCATAAAAGGTGCAGCAGGTAAACTGTCGGTTGGAACGAATTGTTAGCGCCCTACGGCACGATTTTGTTTGATAACGATTCATAAAGATCCAAGTAAGCCGCAAAATGACTAGTGTTATTGTTGATTGCTTGTTGCCCAAAATGCCTTTGTACTGAAGAAAGTAGCAAAGCGCCTGGCCCATAACCTTGTGTTAGCTGATTATTCTGAGGCTGAAGAAACCAAATTGCTGTTTCTTTAAAATCAGCTTTGCATTTTTCAGAACCATGAGCGACTCTATTTCGGATTGAGTTGGCTCGTTTTAACAAGTCTACTTTATTTGTCAAACACCCATAAGGGTGGATAGCGAAATAAAAATCCGCTGTGCGCCAAACCCAACGTGGATCGTTAACTTTTAAGTAGTGTTTTTGGGGATCGTAGTTTGCATCCTGCGATAGAATCTCATAGGCATGGTTTAAGGTATTCGCGTGGCCATATTTATTTGACGGTGAATAATTGCAATCAGTAGACGCGCCTGCTATATACCTTACGAGTGTACGCTCTAAGAACTCTTCCCATGCCGCAACTACGCCCATGAACGCCAGTTCAATAATTTGCAATACGTGCTTTGGATGGATTCCATTTGCTGCATTTGGATGTGCTTTGCGTGGCAGTGAGTCTATAGCACTTACGAGATTCCGAGCTGCATTCGCTTCTCTTTGAAACTCTCGCTTAACATGATCTACTTTAGGGGGTCTGCCTGCCACTGTGTCTTTCCTTTTCTTGCGCTAACAGTTACATTTATAGATCTGCGTAATATAAAGATATACCGATCTATCTATTCTTAGTAATCACGGAAATGGATACGCAGGCAAACTACAGAAACGTATTCCCCAACAACCTCACATACCAATCGCCCCTGATACCAAATGCCAACCTGGCAAATAGACCTCAAGCCCGATTCGATTCACACATTGACCTTCAACCAAAATCAAGCATCGGCTCGATTCATCGGTCCGGCCCAAGGACATACCTCACCGCGCCCAGACACACACGCGAACTATATGGATAAATGTAGTAGGAAAATGAAAAAGTGGTAGGTTGAAAATTGTTTTTGTAAAACGGCTCGCGTCTACATGACGTCTACACGGAAACCCTTAAAGTCAGGAAGGATTAATTACTTATTGGTTTAATGGGGTTGGCGAGAGGAACAGAACCCCCGATCGGATGGTTACACGCTAGAACAAAATGGTGACTTATTGGTGACTCAAAAGAAAAGGGTTAAGTCTAAGAAGACGTAACCCTTTGTTTTAATGGCGCGCCCGGAGAGATNNTCGAACTCCCGACCGCCTGGTTCGTAGTCAGCCCGCCACCGCGGGCCGTGGCGACCACGCATCACGGCGACAGAAGAACTCACACAAATGGGAACACTGCACGGCCACAAACGGCAAGCGCAGGCCGGCGCCTGCTGGCCCCGGCCTGGCGCCCAGCGGAACGGAATCTCAGCGCGGCTTGAACTGGTTCGGCAGATCCGAGCCCTGGCCGAAAAAGAAATTACGCATCTCGCCCTCGAGAAACTTGCGGTGCTGGGGATCGATGGGCGTAAGACGGTGTTCATTGATGAGAATGGTCTGGTGACGCAGCCACTTCTGCCAGCCTTCCTTGGAGACGTTTTCAAAAATCTGTTTGCCCAGATCGCCGGGATACGTCGGCCGATCCAGGCCTTCGGCTTCCTTCTTCAACACTACACATTGCACCATACGGGTCATTCATTTCACTCCTGTTGCGTCATCGCGCATCGCTTGCAATAACCTCGCTACCGGCGCGGACAAACCCTGGCGCCGATCCTGGTCGGTGTTATACCAGATGAAGCGATCCGGCTCCATGACCGCGGGATCGATCGACTGGGCCACGGCCCGCACTGGGGTAATATCCAGGTGAAAATGACTGAAGGTGTGGCGAAACGGAGGCCAGGATTCCATCACCTCCACCTGCGCCGCCAGTTGATGCCGGCACCAGCTGGCGACGTTCTCCTCCGGCGCCAGCTCGGGAAAGCTCCACAACCCGCCCCATACGCCACTGGGCGGTCGTCTTTCCATCAGCACATTGCCCTGGGGGTCGGTCAGCATCAGGAACACCTTGGTCTGCACCGGCAGCTGCTTAACCGGCTTCTTCCCCGGATACTTCTGCCAGAGCCCGTCATGGGCTGAACGGCAATCGCCGGCCACCGGACAGACCGGGCACAGGGGCGCGTTGCGGGTGCACAGGGTGGCCCCCAGATCCATGATCGCCTGGGTGTAGTCTGCCACGTCGCTGTATGGCGTATAACGCTCCGCATCCTGCCACAGGCGGCGCTCCACCGCCGCGTCCCCGGGCCAGCCTTCCACCGCCCCGTGCCGGGCGAGAACACGCTTGACGTTGCCGTCGAGAATGGGATGACGATCCCCGTGGGCCAGAGCCAGGATGGCACCGGCCGTGGAGCGGCCGATGCCGGGCAGCGCGGTCATCGCCTCCAGATCGCGCGGTAGCTGCCCTTGATGGCGTTCGGCGACGATCGTGGCCGCGCGATGCAGGTTACGCGCGCGTGCGTAGTACCCCAGCCCCGACCAGATGTGCAGCAGATCGTCCAGCGAGGCGTCCGCCAGCATTTCCACGGTGGCAAAGCGCGCCATGAATTTCAGAAAATAGGGAATGACAGTGGCCACCTGGGTCTGCTGCAACATGACCTCCGACACCCATACTCGATAAGGTGTTTTATCCTGCTGCCAGGGCAGGTCCTTGCGGCCATGGGTCTTGAACCAGGACAGCAAGCGTTGGGAAAAATCCTGAAGTATGGTCGTCACAAAGCAATAACCCACAGGGTTCTCAATACGTTAGAATAAGCCCGTCAGCGAGTCGAATTCTTACCCGAAACTTACACCAATGTCGCAGCAAAAAGAAATCGCCCTTTTTCTCCGCAACAGCGAAGACGCGCAGCAGGACGGTACCCTGAGCCTCACGCAATACAGTCCGGCGGATCGCTATCGCCGCGCCGGCGCGGCGCTGGGGGTTTGCTGGCTGCTGGGTGGCATCCTGCTCTTCCCGGTCATTCCCATCCTGCACATCTTTCTCAGCGCGGCCTGCTGGATCACCGGCCCGGCGCTCTTCTATTTGAGAATTAAGCAGGATAATCAAAAACATACGGCCCAAGGGATCTGCCCGTCCTGCACTCAAGCCATTACTTTGGAACTGGACAATGCGGAACCCCTTCCGCAATGGAACCACTGCCCAGCGTGCCATCTTTCGGTACAATTGGTGGCCAAATCGCCGTCAGAGGTTCAGTAATATGCGGGCTTTTTTTGCAGTTTTTGTTCTGGGAGTTTTTCTTACCGCGACCATGGCAAGTGTCGGGTTATTTCTTTATCAACTGGGGATTTTTAACTGAGTAAAACCCCTGGAAAATGGAGCGGGTGAAGGGAATCGAACCCTCGCTATCTGCTTGGGAAGCAGAAGTTCTACCATTGAACTACACCCGCCGGGATAATCACGCTGGCGCTTTTTTGTGCGAAAATAGCCCGTTCCAGATGCACCACAGGATCAGTCACCTCCCATGAACATCTACATCAACGGCGAACGGCGCCAAGTGCCCGCTGATTTTACCCCGGCGAGCCTGATTGCGGAACTGGCTTTGACAGGAAAACGTATCGCCATCGAAATCAACCAGGAAGTGATCCCCCGCAGCCAGCACCCCTCGCACCGCCTGCGGGAGGGTGACCGGGTGGAAATCGTCCACGCCATCGGTGGCGGCTGACCTTCGGCCGCGGCCCTCTCGATTATTTACTATGGAAGCACACAGTCCCATGAGCGATGCAATTCATTCCGACAAACCCCTGGTAATCGCCGGCAAGGCCTACCGTTCACGCCTGCTGACCGGCACCGGCAAGTACAAGGACATGCACGAAACCCGGCAGGCCACCGAGGCCAGCGGCGCGCAAATCGTCACCGTGGCGGTACGCCGCACCAATATCGGCCAGAACCCGGGTGAACCCAATATCCTGGACGTGCTGCCGCCGGACCGCTACACCATCCTGCCCAATACCGCCCTGTGTTATACGGCGGAGGATGCGGTGCGCACCTGCCGCCTGGCGCGGGAAATGCTCGACGGGCACAAACTGGTGAAACTGGAAGTCATCGGTGACGAAAAAACCCTGTATCCCGACGTATCCGCCACCCTCAAGGCGGCGGAGCAACTGGTCAAGGACGGGTTCGACGTCATGGTCTACACCAGCGATGACCCCCTGATCGCCAAACGCCTGGAGGAAATCGGCTGCGTGGCGGTGATGCCGCTGGCCGCGCCCATCGGTTCCGGCCTGGGCATTCAGAATCCCTACAACATCCTGACTATACTGGAAAACGCCAAGGTACCCATCCTGGTGGATGCCGGTGTCGGCACCGCGTCCGACGCGGCGGTGTGCATGGAGCTGGGGTGCGATGGCGTACTGATGAATACCGCCATCGCCGGGGCAAAAAACCCGGTATTGATGGCCTCAGCAATGAAAAAAGCGGTGGAAGCCGGCCGCGAAGCCTTTCTCGCCGGCCGCATCCCGCGCAAGCGCTACGCCAGCGCCTCCTCACCGGTGGAAGGCCGATTCTACTGAAGCGAAGCCCGCCCGTGACCGAACCCCCCAGCCCGGCGGCAGACGCAACCGAGCCTGCCCAGGCGGCGCGCCGTATCCGCAGTTTCGTGCGCCGTGAAGGACGCATGACCGACGCACAGAAACGCGCGCTACAGGACCTGTGGCCGCGCTATGGCCTGAGCTGTGACAGCCAACCACTGGACTTCGCCGCCGTGTTCGGCAACTCCCGGCCGGTGCTGCTGGAAATCGGCTTCGGCATGGGCGCCTCCCTGGCGCAAATGGCCAAAACCCACCCGGACAACAATTACCTGGGCATCGAAGTTCACCGGCCGGGCGTCGGCACGCTGTTGCGCCAGCTGGCGGCAGAGCAACTGGAGAACGTGCGGGTGATGGATAAAGACGCCGTGGAAATCGTCAGCCACTGCATCGCCGGGCAAAGCCTGGCGGGGATTTATATACTGTTCCCGGACCCCTGGATGAAAACCCGCCATCACAAACGCCGGCTGGTGCAGGCGCCGTTCATGGAGCTGCTGCGCGATCGCCTGCGAGGTGGTGGATTCATCCACCTGGCAACGGACTGGCAGGAATACGCGCAGCACATGCAAACGGTGATGGGACAGATCGCTGGTTTGCGCGCCCTGAGCGCGCAGATGACAGCCGCAGACGGTGCTAACGGCCGCCCGCTGACCAAGTATGAATCACGCGGACACAAACTGGGCCACCAGGTCTGGGACCTGGTGTACCTGCGCGCGGAAGCAAAACGAGACGACTGAAAATACCTTGCCGGCAAGACCGCCGGGGCTTACACCTGCCCGACGGCTTCGCGCAAGCGGGATTCCTTGACTTCCACCTGCTCCAGACGATAACCGTGCTGGTAGATCGCCGTCAGCCGCCAGCCTTTTTCCGGCGTCAGATCCAGCTTCTTGCGGATCCGGCTGACATGGGTATCGACGGTGCGGGTATTGAGATTGGCCGAGCGTCCCCACACCGATTCCATGATGTGGCCACGGGACAGGATACGACCGGTGTGTTTGAGCAGAAACACCGCCAGGTCGTATTCCTTGCCGGTGAGCTCCACGTCGGTGCCGTCGACCAGGATCTGGCGCTTGCCGCTGTCGATAACGACATTGCCCAGCGTCAACGCCGCATTGTCCGCCGCGGCATTGGCACGCCGCCCCAGGGCAGTGATACGCGCCAGCATTTCCGAACGCTGCACCGGCTTGATCATGTAGTCATCGGCGCCGCTTTCCAATGCCGCCACGATATCCTCGGGTTCATGACGGGCGGTGACGAACAATACCGGCATCATCCAATCGATATGTTCGCGTATCCACGCCAGCACCTGGTCGCCGCCGATATCAGGCAGCTGCCAGTCGATGATGGCCAGATCGTAGGAATCATGAGACAGCGCTTTGATGCATTCCCGGCCTGCCGGAAATAAACGGCAGTTGTGGCCGCTTTCTTCCAGCCAGATTTTCATCAACTCGCCTTGTTGTGGATCGTCTTCAAGCAATGCGATACGCACTGGGTATCTCCTGAATTAAGACAACCGGAAAAAAAAAGCGGTACAGATGAATTTGTAAAGGTTTTACAAAACGCAGTGTCACAAATTCCAACGCGCTTTTCAACACTATTGCCGGTCATACGCTGAACTAAAAACGGTACAGGGAATACATCAAGTCCATTCCTACCGTCGCCGACGTCTTCACATCGGCGGCAAAAACCCGTTTATTACGATTTCCACGATTAATACATAAAATTTTACAAAGCAAAGAAAAAGTTAAAAAAAAGGCCGCGTCAAGCGGCCTTTTTTAACATTTAACTACATTTATTATTTGATACGCGCCTTCAGTTCGCCGGAAACGTAGCGTTTCTGCATCGCTTCCAGGGAAATCGGCTTGATCTTGTCGGCCATGCCGGCGCAACCAAACGCTTCGTAGCGAGCCTTACAGATCTGCATCATGCCCTTGGTGGATTCCTTGAGGAATTTGCGCGGATCGAAATTCGCCTTGTTTTCCGCCAGGTGCTTGCGGATCGCGCCGGTGGACGCCATGCGCAGGTCGGTGTCGATGNNTTGCGCACGCCGTTCTTGATGCCTTCCTGGATTTCCTTGACCGGCACGCCGTAGGTCTGCCCCATGTCACCGCCGAAGTTATTGATGATCTGCAGCCATTCCTGCGGCACCGAGGACGAACCGTGCATTACCAGATGAGTATCGGGAATGCGCGCGTGAATTTCCTTGATGCGACTGATCGCCAGAATGTCACCGGTGGGCGGACGGGTGAACTTGTAAGCGCCATGGCTGGTGCCGATGGCGATAGCCAGGGCGTCAACGCCGGTTTTCTTGACGAAATCGGCCGCCTGCTCCGGATCGGTCAGCAGCTGATCCTTGGACAGCTTGCCTTCGGCGCCATGGCCGTCTTCCTCGCCCATCTCGCCGGTTTCCAGCGAACCCAGACAACCCAGCTCGCCTTCCACCGACACACCACCGGCATGGGCCATCTCGACCACGCGCCGGGTGACATCGACGTTGTACTCGTAGCTGGACGGGGTTTTCATGTCAGCCATCAGCGAGCCGTCCATCATGACGGAGCTGAAACCGGACTGGATGGAACGCAGACAAACCGCCGGCTCGGAACCATGGTCCTGATGCATGACGATGGGAATATGCGGATAGGATTCCACCGCCGCCAGGATCAGGTGGCGCAGGAACGCTTCACCGGCGTAGGAACGCGCGCCGGCGGAACCCTGCATGATCACCGGGCTGTTGGTGGCATCGGCCGCCTGCATGATGGCTTGAATCTGTTCCAGATTGTTGACGTTGAACGCGGGCAGACCATAGCCATGCTCCGCCGCGTGATCCAGTAATTGACGCATCGATATTAAAGCCATTGTACTCTCTCCTTACTTGCTAAACTAAAAAACCGTGGGTTTCAATTCGTTGGTTCGACCATGTCGCCTACGCGCACGATCTTCATCGCGTTGGTGCCGCCCATCACGCCCATCAGGTCGCCCTTGGTGATGATCACCAGATCTCCGTCCTGCACCTCGCCGCAGCGCTGCAACTCGCCCACCGCCTGCCGGTTTACCTGCGCATGATCCGTATTCGGGATAGAGAAGGACACCGGATACACGCCCCGATACAAGGTCACCTTGCGCTGGGTCTTCACATGGCTGGTCAGGGCATAAATGGGAATACTGGAACTGATGCGCGACATCCACAAGGGCGTCGAGCCGGACTCGGTCAGCGCAGCGATGGCCTTCACCCCCAGGTGGTTCGCCGTATACATCGAGGCCATGGCGATGGCTTCGTCGATACGTTCGAACTGGGTATTGATGCGATGATCCGACTGGGTGGTCAGGCGCTGCTTCTCCGCTTCCAGGCAGATGCGACCCATGGCCGCCACCGCCTTGTCGGGAAAATTGCCGGTCGCCGTTTCCGCCGACAGCATGACGGCGTCGGTGCCGTCGAATACCGCATTGGCCACATCGAACACCTCGGCGCGGGTGGGTATCTGACTGGTAATCATCGACTCCATCATCTGCGTCGCCGTGATCACCGCCCGGTTCATTTTACGCGCCAGGGTGATGATATGCTTCTGCACCGGCGGCAGGGATGCGTCGCCGATTTCCACACCCAGATCACCGCGCGCTATCATCACCGCGTCGGAAGCGGCGATGATGCCCTCCAGGGCGTCCAGAGCTTCGGCACGTTCGATCTTGGCGACGATACCGGCATTGCCGCCGGCCGCCAGCATCAGCTCCCGCGCCTCGTTGACATCGGCGGCGGAGCGCGGAAACGAAATGGCGAGGTAATCCGCATCCAGCTTGGCCGCTACCTTGATATGCTCCCGGTCCTGATCAGTCAGCGCCATCGCCGACAGACCGCCACCCTGACGGTTGATGCCTTTCTTGTCCGACAACGGCCCGCCGGTTTCCACCCGGCAATGCACCTTGCTGCCGGCCACCGATTCGACCTTGAGGACGATACGGCCGTCGTCGAGCAGCAGAATATCGCCGCCGCTGACGTCGTTGGGCAGTTCCTTGTAGGCAACTCCTACGCACTCGCGGGTGCCGCCGCGCGGATCCATGGCGGTGTCGAGGGTGAACTTGTCACCCTCGTTCAACTCTATGCGGCCGTCGGCAAAGCGATCGATGCGGATCTTCGGCCCCTGCAAATCCACCAGCACGCCGACATGGCGCCCGAGTTTCTCTGCCATCGCCCGCACCGCCGCGGCCCGGCCCATATGCTCCTGCGGGTCGCCATGGGAGAAATTGAGGCGGACCACGTCCGCCCCGGCTTTGATGACTTTCTCCAGCATGCCAGGCTTGTCCGTGGACGGCCCCATGGTCGCCAGAATCTTGGTACGACGTTTGATCATGTATTGGTTCCGCGTTGCGCCTGTCACCTTATTTCTTCGCACGTTCTTCCAGGATGGCAACCGCGGGCAGTTTCTTGCCCTCGAGGAACTCCAGGAAGGCGCCACCGCCGGTGGATATATAGGACACCTTGTCGGCGATATCGTACTTGGCGACCGCCGCCAGGGTGTCGCCACCGCCGGCGATGGAGAACGCGTCGCTGTCGGCGATGGCCATGGACAGGGCCTTGGTGCCGGCGCCGAACTGATCGAATTCGAACACGCCGACCGGACCGTTCCAGACGATGGTGCCAGCCTTCTGCAGGATCTCGGCGAAGGCCTTGGAAGTTTCCGGACCGACGTCGAAGATCATGTCGTCATCCGCCACCTCGCTGACTTTCTTCAGCGTAGCCTTGGCGCTTTCGGAAAACTCCTTACCGCAGACCACGTCGGTGGGCACCGGAATGCTGGCGCCGCGCGCCTTGGCCTGATCGGTCAGCTTCTTGGCTTCGCCGACCAGATCGGCTTCATACAGCGACTTGCCGACCTTGTTGCCGGCGGCGGCGATGAAGGTATTGGCGATACCGCCACCGACGATCAGCTGGTCGACGATTTTGGACAGGGATTCCAGTACCGTCAGCTTAGTGGACACTTTGGAGCCGCCGACGATGGCGACCAGCGGGCGCTTGGGCTTGTCCAGCGCCTTGCCCAGCGCGTCCAGTTCCGCCGCCAGCAGCGGGCCGGCGCAGGCCACCGGCGCGTATTTGGCGACGCCGTGGGTGGAGGTTTCGGCGCGATGGGCGGTGCCGAAGGCATCCATCACGTAGACGTCGCACAGGGCCGCCATCTTCTTCGCCAGCTCGTCGTTGTTCTTCTTCTCGCCCTTGTTGAAACGCACGTTTTCGCACATGACGATCTCACCGGCGTTCATCTTCACGCCGTCGATCCAGTTACGCTCCAGGCGCACCGGCTTGCCCAGCAGATCGGCCATATGGGCCGCCACCGGTGCCAGCGAGGATTTCTCGTCGTAGACGCCCTCTTCCGGACGACCCAGGTGCGACATGATCATCACTTTGGCGCCCGCCTTGAGCGCGCGCTCGATGGTGGGAACCGAAGCGCGGATGCGGGTGTCGTCGGCGACCTTGCCATCCTTCAGCGGCACATTGAGATCCTGGCGGATCAAAACGCGCTTGCCAGACAAATCCAGATCGGTCATCTTGATAACGGACATATGAACATCTCCTGATTAGTTTCCTGAAAAGAAATTTGCTGAGGCGCGACCTCAACGAATGTCTCTCCCGGCAGCGATAAAACAAGGCATGGGAGCGGCGCTCCCATGCCTTGGCCATGCCGCGGATTACTTCTTGGCGATGTGGCGCACGAAGCGCATCATGTTGCAAGTGTAACCGTATTCGTTGTCGTACCAGGCCACCAGCTTGACGAAGGTGCCATCCAGAGCGATACCGGCTTCGGCATCGAAAATGGAGGAATAGCTGTTGCCGCGGAAGTCGGTGGATACCACCTTTTCGTTGGTGTAGGCCAGGGTTTCACCGATGCCGGGCTGCTGGCTGGCGGCTTTTACCGCGGCGCAGATTTCGTCATAGGTCGCGGACTTTTCCAGTTCCACGGTCAGGTCGACGACCGATACGTCGGAGGTGGGTACGCGGAACGCCATGCCGGTCAGCTTGCCCTTCAGGTCGGGCAGCACCACACCCACCGCCTTGGCGGCGCCAGTGGAGGACGGAATGATGTTTTCCAGGATACCGCGGCCGCCGCGCCAGTCNNGGTGCAGGAAGCGGCGGACACGATCTTCTGCCCGGCATAGCTTTCATGATTGACGCCGTAAACAAACATCGGCGTCTTGTCCTTGGACGGAGCGGACTGTACCACTTTCTTGGCACCGGCGGTGATGTGCGCCTGGCAGGTTTCTTCGGTGAGGAAGAAACCGGTGCATTCCAGCACGATGTCCACGCCCACTTCGCCCCACTTCAGGTCGGCGGGATTGCGTTCGGCGGTCAGACGGACTTTCTTGCCGTTCACCACCAGCTTGCCGTTGTCGACCGACACGTCGCCATTGAAGCGGCCGTGCACGGAATCGTATTTCAGCATGTACGCCAGGTAGTCGGCGTCCAGCAGATCATTGATCGCCACCACTTCCATGTCGGGGAAGTCCTTGGCGATAGCGCGGAACGCCATGCGACCGATG
>DKAS01000228.1 GCA_002448875.1 Proteobacteria bacterium UBA6920
CTGGCGGCCGGCGCCGATATGGCGCCGCTGGCAACGCTTTTTTCACCGTGGCTCACCGTATCGTAAACCACCAGTTCCCAGTAGCGGGTGGCATGCTGGCGCCGCAGGTAGGCCAGATGTCCGGCGTCCACCCATACCGGTGATTCGTCGAGAGATTGCTGATCGGTTATACATTCGATGTTGCTCCCGGCAAGCTCCCGGATGCAGATATCCCCCTGGGCGTCTTTACCATAGAACGTAAAAGCCAGGCGCTGCCCGGCGGGATCCAGCACCGGATTCTTGGCATCACCTTCCTCGCCGATAAACAGGCTGGTCTCCGCCGCCGCGATGTTCTGGCGATAAATGGTGCGAATCTGGTTACGGTCGCGGGTAAGATAAACTACTGCCTCGTCCGGCGATACCGCCGCTTCGTAATTGTCCCAGGGACCCACTGTAATTTTCTGCAAGGGGATCAGGCGATTGGCGCCCCAATCCAGATCCGCGGCCACCGCCGCGTGCAGGCCGACGGCGGCGAACAGCGCGACCGCGTGCAGACCACGCTGCATCATGGCGCGGTACCGGCCGGCGGCGCGGCGGTTTCGGTCGTAGTGTATTCACCGTTGAGCACGCGCAACGCACGTTCCCGGCGCTGGGCCACCGGATCGCTGGCCAGACTGACCGGCCCCATGTTCAACGATTGCTTATAGAGCCGCTTTTCCAACTCGGGCCAGTCGCCCGACGCCTCCAGCTCCATCACCGTATGTCTATCCACCAGATACACCGGAGGCACGATTCCGCAGGCGCTCAAACCGGCGATCGCCACACCCATCATCAAGCGTTTCATCATAATGCCACTCCTTCCTGCTGCGCTTACTGCAGCGGTATCTTTTCCAGCAACTGAAAATAGTCGCCGGCGTAATTTTGCAGCAACGGCGTCAACGGCAGGCCTTTGGCCTGCACCGGCCGCGGCAACCCGGACAACGCCACATCGATATCCATCAACCCGCGCTTCATATCGACGGCGACCCGCGTCGGGTTGGCCACCTGCAAGGCAGTGCGCACGCTGGCCAGCTGCTCGTCCTTGTACTCGGGATCGACCAGCTCCAGCAGATGCAGCAGCTGCACCCGTCCGATGCGGGTAATGTCCAGCCGTCCCTGCAACAGACGCTGGCGAACATCGAGCTCCAGGGCGGCCCGGGCGTTGACCGGCGCGACCTCGGACTTCCTGCCGCTGCTATCCGCCGCCAGCAGCTGCCGGGAATCGATATCCGTCAGCCGGCTCAGCAGTCCCAGCTTCCAGTTGCCGGCAGTGGTATCCAGGTAAATCTGCCCGGCCATATGCCCGCCGAACAGATCGAGATCGAAATGCTGCAACTGCAGCAGATTCTGCTTGATTGACAGGGCGAACTGCCCCGGACCGACCGTCTTGTCGGCCACCGCAACCCGCTCCAGACTCAGCACCGGCGTATTCAGGTAGGGCTGCACCCGGGTGAAATCCACCCGCGCAAAGGGATCGACGGGAATGACGTAACGAAATCCCGATTTGCCTTGCGCGGAACGCAACAGCTCCTCCTCGAAGGAGAATTTTCCGCTGACGCCCGCGACGGCGAACTGCGGCGTGGTCAGGGTAACTGCGGTAAACTGCAACTCGCCGTCCAGGGAAAGATGATCGCCATTGAACAGGTTCAGGCGCCAGGGGATGTTCACGACGCCGGAGCCGGACACGGCCGGACGCACCAGGAGGTTGTCGCGCAGATGCAGACCCAGCACACTGGTCAGTTGGGCGTTTTTGCCGTCGAGCGACGCACTGCCCTGCGCCTCCAGGGTCAGCAGCTTAGCGCCCGCCTGCAGATTCAGATTTTCCAGCAGCAGGCTCTGTGGCTCCTGTCTGGCAGCAATGCTCAGGCGCAGGGGCGTGGCCAGCGGCCCGACGTCCAGGGTTTCCCCGCCGGCAACCGGCAGCAGCACTTTGCCTGGTGCCAGTGCCAGTTCCAGCGTCGCCTGCCGGGGTGCTTGCGCCGGCCGGGTCGCCGCCTTCACGTCCAGCGCTATGTCTTCGAGGGCCAGTTGCTCCGCCAGCGCCAACCTGGGCAGATCCAGCCGTCCGTCGGCCGTCACCGCCTGTTCTGCCCAGGCCAGCGACGCTTGCAATTGCGCCGGCCGCGGCAACTGCAAAAGCGTGCCGCCGCGTTCCTGGTGTAATTGCGCCTGCAATTTCACATCCGCCTGCATGGCCTGCGTATCCGCCGTGGTCAGCGACTGCAGCGAAGGCTGGGGATGCTGCAGCCTGACTGCCAACTGCAGATCGCTGGCCAGCGCTCCCAGCGGGTCCAGCGCGGCCAAGGCGCCCTGGTATTGCCCCCATTCGGGCCAGACGTGCAGCGACCAGCGCGTGTCCAGTTGCGCCTGCTGTGGCTGATCGCTGCAGCTCAATTCATAACGCAGCGCCTGCCTGTCGGCCACATCGATCACGCCCGAGGCGGTGGTCTCCGTCAGCGGCCAGGTGAATCCCGCCTGCAGATCGGCGCGCAGTGGCAGCGGCTTATCCAGACCCGCGGTCAGCACGCCCGGTGCGCGCAGACCCAGTTGCACCCGATAGTCCTGCGCGCGGGTGACGGTATAGCTGGCAGTCAACGGCTGGCTGAGAACGATGCCATCCGCGACCGCTGGCGCATGCAATTGCGCCAGCTCCAGTTCGCCGTCCGCCTGCAGCGACTGCTGGCTCGCCGGCGCCAGCTGCAACCGGCCGGACCAGGTGACGCGAGGCTGGCCGAGGACGGTCAATGCCTGGGCGGCGGGTAGATAGCGCGCCGCATGGATTGGCACGTCCGCCTGCAGTCGGTGAGTTACCCGCAGTTCTCCCGCGTCCTCGCTCGTCTGCAGATCGACGGTCAGCAGCGACTTGCCATCGAGCAGAGAACGCAGCATGGCCCGGGTGGTGGTAGAGCCGGTGTCTTTATCTGCCTGCAGCGTGGTGCGCAGGGAAAACGCCTGCTTCACCTCCGCCAGGGCGACCTGCTGCAGATTGACCTCGCCTTGCAGCGCCAGGCCTAAGGTCGGATAAAGCGTATCCAGCGAATTCACCTGCGCGCTGGTTTGCAGGCGCAATTCGGGTCGCAGACTGGCCGCCACGGCGGCCCCCGCCTGGGCGCCGCTGACGGCACTGGCCTGCACCTGCTTAGCGCCCGCGTCGATGCTGGCGTTGATGGCCACCGGCAGAAAACCCTGGCTGTCGTTCACCGGTTGCCCGCGGGCAGTAGCGTTGAACCGCAGATCGCTGAGGCGCACCCGTTGTTGCGCATCCTGCAGATGCAACGTGGAAAAATGCAGCTTGTGCGTGAGCGACAACTCGCGCAACTGGCGCACCGGGCCTGCAGGTTCCACCACGCCGGCAAAATTCAACTGCAATTCGTCATCGCCCTGACCGGAGAGCAGAACTCCGTCCAGCGCCAGATCCTGCAGCTGCAGCGAACGGACGCTGGTTTGCACTGCGCCGGTCACGTCCAGGGGAAAAACGAAGAAAGGTTGGTTGCCGCCGGCGCGGCGCTGCGCGGATTTCGCCGCGGCCTTGACCTGGAGCACGAGCGCATCCAGTGCGGCCAGGATTTGTTCGCTGCCGTTCTGCTTTTTTACCAGCGTCAGTTGCGACAAACTCGCGGAATTATCCACGGCGGCGTCCTGCACCCGCCAGCCATCCGCCTGCCGTTGCAGTGAACCCTGAGCGCCGAGTCGCCATTGCGGCCGCAGGCGCAGTTCGGTCCCGTCGCTCTGCCCCAGACGCAGGCCTGCGTCGGCCGCCTGCCCCAGATCCAGATCCAGCCGGCCGTGCAGATCGGCGGCATGCCATTGCAGCTGCGTCGCCAGATGGGACAGCACGCCGCGGTACTGCAGATACTGTTGCGCCTGTTCCAGCCGCAGATCGAGCTTGATGTTATCGAGGGTGACTGATTGCAGACTGAGCGCCAGCGGCGGCGCCAACGCCTGTTCCAGCTGCTGCCAGAGGTTGGTGTCGGCGGGCGCGGCGGGCGGCGGCGCGGCGGGTGGTGGCAAACGCAGATCACCGGTCAGGCTGACATCGGCCACCCGGACGGCGGCGATCTTCAGTTCATCGTGCAACAGAGCCAGCGGGGAAAAATCCAGATCGATGACGCCGGCGACCAGGCTCACCGTACCCCGCTCGGGATCATGCCAGTCGAGTTCAAGGTTACGAATGCGGATCGAATCCAGCAGATCGATGTGCGCCGACTCGACCTTGCGCAGTTCGATACCCAGAGGTTGCAGATAGGGGGCGATCCCGGCCACCGACTGCTGGGTAATGGCGCTGCTTTTTAACAGAAAATAAAAAACGAGCAGGATGAAAAAGCAGATAGTCAGCAGCGCCCCTGCCGCCAGGGCGCTCCAGCGCAGCGCCTTACGTCCGCTCACCATAGTCCATGGTCCAAATGGCCGCTAGTCGTTGGCCGCCCCTTGGTTGATCCAATCCTGCAGCGCGCTGATGAGATCGGCATCGCTCAGGGTGACTTTGTCCGCCTCGTGCACGCTGTAGGCGGTGACGCAACTCTGGTTGGCGCTCAGGGTGTCAGAGACGGACTGGATCAGGCTCGCCGCCACGGTGGACGCATTGGCATTGCCGGCGGCGATGAATTTGGCGCTGTTGCAGTTGCCGGTCCGGACGCTGGCCCAGGAGGCATAATCAACGCTCACCGACTTGCCCACCAAATTGTTATAGAAAGCGGATTTGCTGCTCATGTCCGGCCCCGCTTCGGTGCCATCGCTGGCGCTTGGGGAGTGGCAATTGACGCCGCAACCGTTGAACAGGTTGTCCCACAGACTGGTATACGTGGGCTCCACCTTGCCTGTCAATGTATCGCTGCAACCGGCCACGACGGAGACCACGGTAAACATCGCTATCAATCTAACGTTTTTCCAGGCACCTGGCATGTTCATAAGATTCACCTTTACGCTCAGCTGAAGAAGGGTCGCTATCGAGTCTATTGCATTGGCTCCGGGTTTTCACCACCCGCCAAAGCTTCTGCGCAAACCGACACCGGCGCAGGGCATGCAGTTCTCAGTCCAGCTTTGCCCGGCACAAGGGTTGAGCTTAAAACTTAAAATAAGTCGGGAATGTTGCCCTTCATGCCGCCCCGCCGCTTCCCTGCCCCAGAATACACCCACCTCACATCCTGCCAGACAGGTACAAATTTATTCCACAGCATAAGCAAGTTTTGACGATGGGCCGCCCGGTGCGGGCAAGAAGAGAAGAACCGCGGGGAATCTCAGATGGCGGCGCCAGACTCGGACCGCCCGATTATCTCACCCCGCCCCGGCCATCGCTGGCGACGGAATTATTTTTCGCCATAGGCGAGCAAATACTCGTGCGGCACATGCAAGCCACTGTCGTTAACGAACTCTCGAGCGAACCTGCCGACCTCATCCCGCACGCTGTCCTTCATGGCCGCGGGTAGACAATCAAATTGCGCCTTTAAGATGCCGGACGCCTCCACCATTTGCCACAGGTGGTCGAAGGAGTCGAAGGTATAGTGCAGTTTCTGCACGGTCACGGAGACCTGTTTGAAACCGGCCTCCTGCATTTGCCGGGCAAGCAGGCCGGGCGCCCCCAGAGCCGTTATGATCTCGATAGCCGGCAGCGACGCCTCGGGGATCTTGCCCTTGAACGCCTGGTAGCTCCAGTGCATCGTTGGCATAGTTTCGGGGGTATGCCATACCGCCAGACTGCAACGCCCGCCTGGTTTCAACACCCGGTGCATGTGCCGCAAACCTTGCTGCGTATCCTTGAAAAACATCAGACCGAAACGGCACAGCAGCTTATTGAAGCTGTTGTCGTCGAAATCGAGATTTTCCCCGGGCATTTCCACGAAACGGATATTCTTCAGCCCCAGCTTCGCCACCTTCGCCTGGGCCACGGCGACCATGCCCGCGGCCGAGTCGCTGCCGATGATGTCGGCCCCGGGCACCGCCTGCGCCAGGGTCAGCGCCGGTTCACCGGTGCCGGAGGCGATATCCACGACCTTTTCTCCGGCCCGCACCTGCAGCTGCGCCAGCATGGCATCACCCACCGGCTTGATCTGCGGCAGCCACATATCGAATTTCTCGGCCATCAGGTGCCAGTTGGGTAAATTATCGTTGCTCATGGGTCAGACTCCCGGTTGAAATCAGTGAATGTTCGATTTGACTCTGGACCATGGGCAGCGCGGAAACCGCAGCGGCGCCCTGCCCCATCGACCAGTCCCACAAGGTAACCCTTTTTTCATAGCCGGAGAATATATTCCTGTTTACTTCCACCCCGACGTGATACAGCCCTTTGTTCCAGTGATGGGTTTCAGTCGGGTACATAAACATGGTTTCGACGACCGCAAATAAGGTCAGCGGCAGCCCGGCATAAGCAATAATCAGCCCATTGACCACCATACCCCCCAACTTCGCTCCCCAGTGGGTCTGCACCCTATCCGCCTTGCCCCACTTGTTTTCCAGCGCGGCCAAGTCACCCGACTTCTTGTCGAACCCCCGCCAGCGCTGCTCGTACAACGCGACGTCGCTGTAGGCAGCGCGTATTTGTTCCATAGGCTGGGAAAAATCGTCGTCGGTGGCTGGCGTGCTCTCGAAGGTGGTGACCGTCGCACAGCCGTTTAACAACAGGTAGGCGAAAAATAGCAACAATACTCTAACCATGACAAAAACTTATCCCTTTAGTCTGCGATTTGCTGTTCCAGCCGTTCAAACCCCAGCCTGCGAGAATTCGTAGCATATTCTTCGCCACCCGTGCCGCAACAGAGATTGTCCCTCTTCAGCTGCTCCGACGGCAAGCAGTCGAGAACAAAGCTGCGCAATTGCATCATTTCCCGCCGCTATCTGCCGGCCTAGTTCAGAACGGTTTGACTATCGCGGGATGGGTTGCACGCGTTGTCGTCACTCTGCAACAATGCCTCCCTGCAACCAGCAATTATTTGTGGCCAGCGCCGGAACAACAGGAAAATTAAAACAGATTACCCCCCCGTCAGACAAGCATCACCGGATGTTGCGGCAAGCAGCAAAAGTCGACGAATCTAGCGCTCTGGACACCGTCCGGCCACTCTTACCGGGAAATGCCCGGTAGATTTATCAAAAATAGACGTTTATCCTGTTCCCAGGACAAGGAATACCGGCCATGGAGAAACCAATCCGTTCAGTGGTGATCATCGGCGGCGGTGTGTCCGGCCTGGTCGCCGCCGCCGCGCTCGCGCAGCGCGGCCTGCGGATACGCTTGCTGGAAACCAACCCCAGGCTGGGCGGTTGTTGCGCGCAGAGCGCACAAGACGGCTTCAGCTTCAACGACGGCCCGCTGTTCCTGGCCATGCCGCAGATGCTGGATGCCGTTTTCACCGGTCTCGGCCTGAACCGGAGCACCGCCCTGCCCCTGCGTCGCATCACCGCCAACCAAACCATCAATCTGCCGGACGATACCTCGGTGATTTTCGCCGACGGTTTGGATGTAAAGATATATCACCATGACCAGCCGCAAGCGATGGCGGGGAATATCGCCGACCTGCAAGCGCTGACCCGCAAATGGGAACCGGTGCTGGACCTGTTCGCCACTGATATTCTGCTGCATCCCTTCTCCCTGTGGCGCTTCCTGGTGAAAGGCTGGAAGCACCTGGGAAAACTGCGCGGCAGTGCCGCCACGGAACTGCAGCGCATGATTCCCGACCGGGCTTTGCGTTCCGCGCTGTCGGCAGGCCTGCTGTACACAGGCTTGCCGCCGGAGCGAATACCGGTGATCTCCCTGCTGGGCGCGGTCTCGATGTTACGTGACGGCTTCTTCTTGCCAGAGGGCGGCATGGGGCGCATCGCGGACGTGCTGGCCGATACGGCGCGGACTCGCGGCGCCATCATCGATTGCGCCACGCCGGTTGGAAAAATTGTGCTGGCCGGCGGCGCGGTGCGCGGGGTCACCCTGGAAAACGGCGAACTTATCGAGGCCGATGCGGTGTTGTCCACGGTCAGTGGTATGCATACCTACGGCGCCTTGCTCGATCCGGCGGCGGTCCCGGCGGCCATGCAGAGAAAAACCGCGCATGCACCCCTGTCCCATCAGGCGCTGGGCGTGCAACTGGGACTGGCCAATAATGTGGCCGACGGTCCCGGCCGCATCAGCTACTACAACGGCGTAGTCGACTGGATGGAAACTCAGGGCCGGACGCTGAAATATCGCGGCGGTGAAATCAAATCGCTGCACTATTTCGTGCCCACCGTCACCCTGCCGCAATTGGCGCCGGCCGGTGGCAGCACCATCGAGTGCTTTCTTGCCATCGACCACAGCCTGCCGGTCGACGACTGGAGCGAAGGTCGGCGGGACGAGCTGACCGACCGCGTCATCGCAGCCCTGGCGCGCAGACACCGGCTGGACATCGTAACCCAACGGGTGCGCAGCCCCCGGGAGTTTCGCGAGCAATTGCATCTTTACCAGGGCGCGCTCTACGGATTGTCTCCCACCGCCGACCCGCGGGCGCTGTTCCCCAGCCGGTCCGCCCTGCCCGGCCTCTATCTGGCGGGGCAGACCACCTACCCCGGCTTTGGCGTGGCATCGGCCTGCATGAGCGGGCTGTTCGCAGCGGACATTATTAGTCCAGCCGCCTGACAAGAAATGCATTGATTGCCCTTGCCCGGCCAGACGATCACAATCGCGACAGGGTCATGCGGGAGCGGCTTGATCCGGCCCGGAAGCGGAATATTGTGCAGACGATGCAAAAGATCATTGCCAGCCAGGACGTTGTGTCTTGGCGAGAGCCGTTGGCGTTTTTCAGATCCAAGCCGGCTGTTGATGACTTAATTTCCTCATCCACTGGTTTGACCATGGGTGTCGGCGCAGAAGCGCCTTGTCACCATGGTTTAAGACTTGAAATACCCGCACCAGTTAACTATAGTGCGAAAAAATGCGTTTCTCGGCCGAAAATGACTGGAAGTGAAAATAATAACTAAGTGCTTGTACCTGGTGGGGGTCTTTTCCTGGATTTGCGCGCTGTCCACCGCCAGCACCGCTATGGCTGGCGAAGTGGAATCGTCATTGTCGAGCGCGTCCATGCTGGCCGGCTTACCCGGTTTTGGCGCACCCGCTGTGCCGGTCGTGCCACGTCCGCTTCTGCCTCCCGTCCTGGTTCCACAAGTCTACGGCCCGTGGGTTCCCTGGGCGCCCTTTCGTCATTTCGGCTTCAAGAACGGCACCATGATTTCCCCGATCGACCACAACACCACCCGGCCTGCTTCCGGTTTCATGGCCAGTGGACGCATCCATGCGGGCCCGCTCTCGGTCGCCGCGTTCGAAATGGAGCTGATGAGCACCCACGACGGCGGCTTGTCCCCGGACACCGGCGCCGATTTATGGAATGCCACTCTGGTCGGATTTTATGCGGCCTTTCGCGCCGGCGAAACGATTTACAGCAAATTGAAATTCGGCTGGCGCTGGCGCCACATCGATGCCGCGGAGCCCTATGCGAGTTATGGCGGACACTCACATACCACCATGTATTTTCCCGGGGTCAATCATCTCGACTGGAGCACCGTACCTGTCGCCCTGGCCCTGGGGTGGCGGGTTGGGCGCCATGATGTCATGGAAGCGGAAATAAATTATGTGGATGACGACTTGTACTTATTCAGCGTTGCGTACATTTTTTAATAGAAGAGGAATACCATGCAAAACTCCAGACTAAGCGCACACCATCTCTCTCTAGCGCTTTCAACCGCGTTTCTCATTTTCTTCACCGGTCCGGCCAACGCCCTGCCCGGGGTGGACAGCGACATATTCCATCATGGCCTGACCCTGTACGGCGGTTACGAAACCGGAGGCGGCGAGCTCAATAACGGGGTGCTGGCAGGTGACGGGGTTTCGATACATCTGGGCGAATTCGTGCGCTTTCGCACCGGCGCAAGCCATATGCGCATGCATTTGTCACTTGGTTACCGCAGCAACGATGACAAGGGCGAGAACAGTCTTGGTGGCAGCGTAAAAACCTCGATGACCGTCCTGCCCGTGGATTTTCTTGTGCATTTCAATCGTGGCGGATTCAATATTGGCGGCGGCGTCACCTATCATCTGCTGCCCACCTACTCGGAAGAAACCGCCCTGGGCACGGAGGAAGTGAACTTCAACAGTCAACTGGGGTATGTCCTTTCCGTTGAATTCGTGGGTCATAGAGAGTTCATGCTCGGCATGCGTTACAACTACATCAAGTACACCCCTGAGGACGGAAGCTTCACCCGGGGTGATACCGGCGAAACTTTGCAGGAAATAGACGGCAGCAACGTGGGTATCTATATCGGTTTGTATCTGTAAAGACAATCCGGAACACACGGCGTTGTGCCTCGCAAACGCCGGTGGACGATCGGCCCGACCGCCCACCGGCGCTTGATCCCCCGCCCATTCTATAGCATAGTCACCACCTGATATGGCAAAAAAATCAACCCTGAAGCGATACATCGCCCTGTTTCGGGGCATCAATGTCGGCGGCAGAAACAGCGTGCCGATGCAGGCACTCGTCCGCATTTTCCAGGACCAGGGCTACACGGGCATCGCCACTTATATTCAAAGCGGCAATGTCGTGTTCAATGCCGCCGGGGAGTCGCCGGCTATCAGCGAGAAGATCCGCAAGGCGTTATTGACCACCCATGGCGTAGACGCTTCGGTGGTACTCCTGGATGCGCAGACCTTGACCGCCGCCGTGGACGGCAACCCCTATCCGCGCGACACCGGCAAAGCCCTGCACTTTTTCTTTCTCGAACGCGCAGCCGACCAACCAAATCTGGCACGCCTGGACGAACTCAAGTCACCAAGCGAACGCTTTCAACTCACTACCAGGGTATTTTATCTGTACGCTCCGGACGGCATCGGTCGATCAAAACTGGCCACCAGCGTGGAGAAATGCCTGGGCGTACCGGTCACGGCGCGCAACTGGAATACCGTGACCAAGCTGCAACAGATGGTCAATGCGCCATGATCGATCGCGACCCGCCGTTTCAGCCGGTGTTGAGCCGGGCCAGGCCGGCCTGCCACTCTATGAACCGACGCCGCAGCAACAGCTACCCGCGGCTTTTTTGCCGGAGATTTTAAAAAAAACAGGAATGAAATATTCAACAACTTCACGAAATTCACCCTGACAGGAAAATCTGCCTACACTCCCATCTCAGCAACACATACTTTATTTCTACCGCCTGACTTGGCCTGATACAGCGCCCGATCCGCATCTTTTATTAAGTAATCAATATCAAAATCGCCACAATGAGTCGCCACACCGAAACTGGAAGTCAATGCGATTGTATGCGACTCATAGTTAATTACCAGTTTTTCAATAGATTTACGAATACGCTCAGCCACCGCCAATGCATTGCCGCTGCTTGTTTCCGGCAACAGCAGTATGAATTCCTCGCCGCCAAGCCGGCAGCATACGTCGTAATTCCGTAACATTTCGGTTAGAACTTTTGCAAACTGCTTAAGCACGAAATCACCAGCGGCATGGCCGTAGAGATCGTTTACCCTTTTGAAGTAATCGATATCCGTAGTGATCGCGCTGATGCAGCGATTGTGTCGCTTCCCCATGGCGAGGATGATATTCAGAGATGCATCCATTCCTCGTCTATTAAGCAAACCGGTCAGCGGATCATTCAAGGCAAGCTCCGCAAGCATATGATGTTTATTTATTAGTACAGAGCTCAAAAATCCTATTCCCACCAGTATAAATCCGCAGGAACTGCCGACAAGTGACAGGTTATAGGCTGAATTGGGGTCGCCTGTGATTATGAGCTTATAGAGCTGAATGGGGGCGATACAAAGCACGATGAGCGACGCAAAACTTATAATGCCATAGCCGATATTATGTCTCTTTAAGGCGCTTTTTAAGGAAATTATAAATATAAATGGGTATGCAACCACGGTGTACGATGCGACGAAGCTGATACGATCTGTGTCGGTATCGAGAAGCAGGCTGAGGGCTGCAGCAAGCAGGTGAATGCCGCCTATGAGTAATATACGGGGTTTTCTCCGATCACATTCCGCAACGGCGAGCAACAGAAATAGACTAACGAGTACATAAAATACGACAGATACATTTAAGTCAATGTTGATATGCGCGGCATCTCTAACCCAAAGAGCAAGCCAGCCTACCAGGCCAAGAATGAAATATATGTTATAGAAGACGAGATATGTGGCAGGTGCTTCGCTGCGGTTAATTACTCTGATAATTAACAGAAAAGCGACAATGGAAACGGCCATCAGAATAAATAATGCGGTCACATAAATCTGCAGGTCTGCTTCTATCACCTAAGAACCTACCCATCAAACGTGGACACAGTCGTTTTCTCTAAATAGCACCCGCAGCCCATCGGGAGCGCATAACCGAGATAAGAAAGACGCTGTTGGCGTTCGCAATATTTTTCAATGTATTCGAAGGCACCAGGCCTTGCGCCATCAAAGCCAGCGCTTGCCTACTATAATATAACCATTGCCAGAAACCCATTTCCGGTTGGATTTGCCGCTACCGAAACCACAATTCAGTATATTTTCACCAATACTGGTTTTGGGCGCGTGGCGCGCACCCGACCGGTAGCATTTGCCGATACGAGCACGCAGCTCCTTTATAATACGACCCGGTCATGCCCGGTTGCCAGGGCCTGGATGTGTCGTGGCAATTGTTGGGTGTGTTTCTCGTTTGGTTCGGCCTGCCGGGAGGCGGCCGCGCCCTGGACGTCGGGTGACGACGACGATCCGGACATGACGTTTGGAGACGGTGATGCTTCTTACCGCATTTCCGCAAACGGCTCTCTGGAAGTCGATATTTCCGCCCTCGGCCTGACGGCCTCGGTCGTCTAACTCAAACCTATTATTTCGTGCGCTGTTGTTGCGGTTTTCAAGCCTGGCATGCACCAGGCGCTTCGCTTGTGTTTGCCACCAGCTTGTTAGAAAGAAATTTTTTCTGTGATAACCTTCGACCACCTATTTGACGAAAGAATAGCCTAACTCCGCTGCTATCCACAATTTTCCGTTGTTTGAATAATGAACCTTTTTATCAACGATATCTGTTCCGAAAACAAAACCAAGACTGAATCTCTGTTTAATTTGACCAACGAGGCCGCCACCATAACTCACCCCCATGGCAGTACTCGAGGTGGATTGTCCCGACGCATCTTGTTCTTCTATTGTGATCGGGACTGTTCCACAAAATACTATTGCCTGCAAATCTACGCCAAGAAGAAATAGATCAGAATTAAATATATCTGATATAAAGTCGAACGGTCTGCGCACGCCGAAATATCCGCCAACGGTACTGGAACCAAGCAACTTAGGACTTGTTTGCTTTCTGCTTTTTAGCTTTGGAAAATACTTATACGGAACCGTTAGTGTGCCGTAAACAAATCCAAACCGCATAGGAGGTAGGCTGCTAAGTACGCTGTCCTTTATCATCACTACATCGTCTTCATTTATTGTCGCCACTTCTGCTGCCGACGTGGACGATGACGTTGTCTCGCCAGCGGATTCAGGTTTTGCGTTTTTGCATTCCTTGTGTGGTTTGTAGAGAGCTTCTACATAAAAAAGATTGTATGTTTTAGATTCATTAGCACCCTCTCTAAATTTTGCGGCACCTGTTCCTCTCAATTCCGCCCAATAGGGTATACACACCGCTTTAATTTCATAAGGATCTTTACCGGTGTCAACAATCCAAGCAGGAATATCTTGCTGGAAGAAAATTCTGTCCCCCCAGTAATTATCCTTTAGATCATCCAGTGACCCAGGATCTACGGTCGTGTTTACTGGTGATTCTCCGAAGGCGTTAGAAACAAACACTGTAACTAATATCACAATTAGTGATAGTTTCGAGGATCGTTTCATCGCAAATTCCCTTTTTTATTTGTTACTCCGAAAATACTCGTCAATTCAATCCCGCCCTGTGTGGCACCTCACACAAGCAATTCGTCTAATAAAAATCTAGGCCAGGTTACCCGTATTTGCAAATCACCCAGCAAGAAACCGATGAAGATATTCGGATATCCATACCATAAGACATTCCCCCTATACATATCCGACGGCAACTTAGCTGACATTAATGCAGCACTGTTTTCTGGGTGATTACCCAGTAGATAGCTGAAAGAATGGCGCCTATACTTCAACTGGCAAGGAAGGTCGTTTCAGTCTCCGTATTCTACAAACCAGGGACCACGTCATATGGATTCGCTACTGACTATTGCCGCGTTTTTACAAAAACATTTTTCTTGGTTTTTAGCTATTTTGCTCACGAGTGTTTTACTAGTCCCGGTCTTCGAATTTTTTATTTCCGGTTGGGAACGAAAACGGGTGCAAACTATCGGCAATCTTAGCGATAACGCCAAGCTTCTGTATTTCGAACAATTTGTACTTGAGGAACGGAATGTTACCTTACAGGACGCTAACGCAAGATTCGCTAACTATTTTATAAAAACTTTCGGTCGTAAGCGGTTCATTATCCCTGTGGTCATGTTTGTCATCACTAGTTTCGTAGTTGTACTATTTTCCAGCATAACCATTCATCATTACTTATACCCCGGAACGGATGTCATTGTTGCATTACCATCACTGGCGTTGGCTGCAAATTCCGGAGCTTATATGTACGTGCTTGCCGATTTAATTTCCCGCAACCGACGGTTGGATCTCACCCCCGCAGATTTTTCTTGGGCTTCTTTCCGCTTCATTATTGCCGTCCCATTCGCCTATGCCCTTTCGGCTATGTTCAACGAAAGCATCGCCACCACCGTGGCCTTCCTTGTTGGCGCCTTTCCAACCCATACACTGCGACGTATTGCTCAGCGATTGGCCAGTCGAAATTTAAACATTGGAGAGTCCGAAGAAAAAGGGGTAAGCGAACTGGAGCGGCTGCAGGGAATAACGACAACGAATGCCGAAGTATTTGCTGATGAGGGCGTTACCACCATACTGCAACTCGCTTACTCAGACCCCATCGACATTTCTATCCGCACGAGCTTTGCTTTCAGCTATGTTGTTGATTGCATGAGCCAGGCACTGGCATGGATATACCTGGAGGATGACATGAAAAAATTGCGGCGTTTTTCCCTTCGGGGTGCACAGGAAATTAATTTCTTACACATTGAGCTTAACGGCAGTGAAGAAGAGATTAGAAGCATAAAATATAATGAGGACATCGCGAAAGATAGAATCAAGAAAATCAGATCAACAGCTGCCGATACCCTTCGCAGCGCCGCCTTAGAATTAAACATGGACGTAGAAGCATTCAATCGAGTGGTTGACGAGATCGCCATCGATCCCTACACCAGATTTCTTTATAATACCTGGGGGTAACAACCCGCGTGCCGCAATCAGGGTGCTGGAGGGTACTGTTTATTTGCATCGAAATCTGACCCGGCATTTGTGAGAAAAGCCAGGACACTCACCGAATTTGCCACTCAAATCCGATTGAATTAAGTTCAATTCCCGTCGAACGGATCTCCGCGCGAAACGTTGTATTCATTCTCGTTACCGCGGAAGGAACGAAGCGATGCCGCTTGCCCGCAAAAAAACCAGATGCGCCTGAACACCACGAAGTATTATCGCCTCATCAACCACCGCGCCCGCTGGAATGCGCGTACATCGACAAATTGAAAAATCGGTGTTGGTACGTTGGTATGCGAAATTGTGCTGAAGTGTTCGGGTAGTTAGCGTGTTATGTGGAAGGAAAAAATCATTTTTATCGACTATTCCGGTTTAGTGGATTGTCGATACTCAACTTTTACATCACTGGGCTTTGGCCGTATCAACATCGTATCGATGACATCGATGATTCGGGGCTGCGCCCCTCACCCTCCGGGCCGGCTTACGCCGTTCGCCCTCGGCCTGGCGGCCTCGGTCGTCGAACTCCTACCTATGACTTCGTCGGGAGTTCGAATCTCATCGCCAAACTGCAAACATAAAAAAAGGCCCTTGCAGGGCCTTTTTTTATGTTTGGCGCGCCCGGAGAGATTCNNCGTGCGCCTTCAACCGCTCGGCCACCTCTCCACTCACAATCCGGCATCGCTGGATGCCGCGGCGTCAATTCCCTTGCCGCCCCCGGGGCCTGCGCGCCGGGAGCGAAAGATTAAACCAGTTCGTCGTCGAGCGCAAATCAAACAAGCGCCGCTGGCCGGTTTTTCTTCCAACCCGGCCGCGCCCGAAGCACGTATCACCAGCGCGGGTCTATTGTAAACTTTTTTTAAATCAAAGGATTCCGCTTCCCGGCAGGGTAATTCGCCGGGTGCCTCAGACGATACAAGGTGAAGTACACGGGGGTAGCTTTGCCATGAAGTTAATTATCGGAGCCGTCATCGTTTTCGCCTCGGTAATCGTCGGATTCACTCTGGCCCATGGCCAATTGATGGCCATCTGGCAGCCAGTAGAGCTGCTGATCATCGGCGGTTCCGCCATCGGCGCCTTCATCATCACCAACCCGGGTAAAGTGGTCAAGAAAACCCTGGGCGCCATCCCTACCCTGCTCAAGGGTTCGAAATACAACAAGAAGTCGTATATGGAAGTGCTGGCACTGCTCTACGACCTGTTCAACAAGTCGCGCAAGGACGGCATCATGTCCCTGGAAGCGGACATCGATGATCCCAAGCAAAGCCCGCTGTTTCAAAAGTATCCCAAGATCCTCAAAGACCATCATGTGATGGACTTCATTACCGACTATCTGCGCCTGATGGTCAGCGGCAGCATGAACCCGTTCGAGCTGGAAAATCTCATGGACATCGAGCTGGAAACCCATCATCACGAGGCGGAGCTGCCGTCCCACGCCCTGACCAATATGTCCGACGGTCTGCCCGGTTTCGGTATCGTTGCGGCGGTGCTGGGCGTGGTCATCACCATGGGCTCCCTGGGCGGGCCGGTGCAGGAAATCGGCGCCCATGTGGCGGCGGCCCTGGTCGGTACTTTCCTGGGCATTCTGCTGGCCTATGGTTTCGTCGGCCCCATGGGTGCCTACCTGGGACATCTGGCCAAGGAAGACGCGAAATTTCTCGAGTGTATCAAGGTGTGCTTTCTCGCCACGCTCAACGGCTACAGCCCGCAGGTGGCAGTGGAATTCGGTCGCAAGACCCTGTATTCGACCGACCGTCCCAGCTTCCAGGAGCTGGAAAACCATGTAAAGGGACGCAAGTAATCCCCGGCGTACGCCGCCAAACCAGGCGCTATGGAAAATAACCAACCCATCGTCATCAAGAAGAACAAAGTGATCGCCGGCGGTCACCATGGTGGCTCGTGGAAAGTCGCCTATGCGGACTTCGTCACGGCGATGATGGCGTTTTTTCTCCTCATGTGGCTGCTGGGTTCCACCACCGAAGGCCAGCGTTCGGCGATTTCCGATTTCTTTCAGAACCCCAGCCTGGTGATCTCCGACAGTGGTGGCTCCCCCACGCCGGTGAACATGGGCGGCGGCATGGACGCGCCGCAGCAACCCGACGTCAAGACCCAGGAGCATAAGGAAATGGCGACCAAGCAACTGGGGATGCAGGAAAACGTGCAGATCGCCAACCAGCAACTGGGCATGGCGGAGCTGGAAAAACAGCGCTTTGAGCACATGCTGGAAGACTTGCGCCAGGCCATCGAGTCCAGCCAGTCGCTTAACGCCTTCAAGGATCAGCTGCTGCTGGATATCACCCAGGAAGGGCTGCGCATCCAGATCGTCGACAAGGAGCAGCGCTCCATGTTCGACCTGGGCAGCGCGGCATTGAAAGGGTATACGCGCAATATTCTCAGCGAACTGGCGCAATTCATTACCAAGCTGCCCAACAAGGTCAGCATCACCGGCCACACCGATGCCCGCCAATACTCGCAACTGAACAGCTACACCAATTGGGAATTATCGGCCGACCGGGCCAATGCCGCCCGCCGCCAACTGATCATGGGTGGCATGGACGCCGAAAAAGTGATTCGCGTGGAAGGCCTGGCCTCGCGAGTGCTGCTGGACAAGCAGGATCCCAACAATCCGTCCAACCGCCGTATCGGTATCGTCATCCTGAACAGTGAGGCGGAAAAAGACATCCTGGCCAGCGAAGAAACCTACTCGGTCGACCTGAGCAGCGGCAGCATCACCACCCTGCCCGCCCGCGACACCACCGCTGGTGAACCGGCCAATGCGGCCGCGCCGGCGGCGCCCGCTCCCGCAACGCCGACGCCGGCACCCGCCGCGGCTCCCCCGCCGGCGGCGGCACCGGCCGCAGCCCCGGCGCCTGCGGCGCCCCCGGCCACCCTGCCCCGCCAGCTGCCCGACCGCGGCGGCACTCAGGAAGAACCGGCGTCGCCCATCAGCCGCCCCGGCTCCGGTTTCATTAACCTGCCCCCCCTGCCCAGCCCCGGCGCGCGTTGACACCGATACGTCCCGCGCCGTCCGCACCCGCGGGCCGCAGGGGTTTATTCCTTGCCCTGCCCCGGCGACGGGCCTGATCCATGTTCGTATACACCCCGGACCAGTCGCGCGGTTGTGAGCACGCACTGAATCCGCGATAATTGCCCCGGTTGGGTCGGCGCCGCGTCCGCCCCGCAGTCTCAGCTCCTGGGAGTCCTATGTCCGGCAACAGCATCGGCAAGTTATTCACCGTCACCACCTTCGGCGAAAGCCACGGCCCGGCCCTGGGCGGCATCATCGACGGCTGCCCGCCCGGAATGAATCTGAGCGAGGCCGATATTCAACCCGACCTGGACCGGCGCAAACCCGGCACCTCGCGTCACACTACAAAGCGGCGGGAAGAGGACAAGGTACAGATTCTGTCCGGCGTGTTCGAAGGCAAAACCACCGGCACGCCCATCGGCCTGCTCATCCACAACACCGACCAGCGTTCGCAGGATTATTCGAAAATCGCCGACCGCTTCCGCCCCGGGCACGCCGATTACACCTATCAGCAGAAATACGGGCTGCGCGACTACCGCGGCGGCGGCCGCTCGTCGGCGCGGGAAACGGCGATCCGAGTGGCCGCCGGCGCCGTCGCCCGCAAATACCTGCGCGAGCGGGTCGGTATCGAAATCCGCGGTTATCTCAAGCAACTGGGCCCCGTCGCCGTCGATTTCGTCAGCTGGGACGGCGTCCATGACAACGCCTTCTTTTCCCCCGATCCGGCGCGCGTCGCCGAACTGGAAGCCTATATGGACGCGCTGCGCAAGGCCGGCGACTCCATCGGCGCCCGCATCAATGTGGTCGCCAGCGGCGTGCCGCCAGGCCTGGGCGAACCGGTGTTCGATCGCCTCGACGCCGATCTGGCGCACGCTCTGATGTCGATCAACGCGGTCAAGGGCGTGGAGATCGGCGCCGGTTTCGCCTGCGTCACCCAGAAGGGCAGCGAGCACCGCGACCCCATGACGCCCGGCGGTTTCCGCGGCAATAACGCCGGCGGCATCCTCGGCGGCATTTCCTCCGGCCAGGACATCCTCGCCAGCATCGCCCTCAAGCCCACTTCCAGCATTCGCCTGCCGGGCGACACGGTCAATATTCACGGCGAGGCGGTGGAGGTCATCACCACCGGCCGCCACGATCCCTGCGTCGGTATCCGCGCCACCCCCATCGCCGAGGCGATGATGGCCATCGTGCTCATGGACCATTACCTGCGGCAACGGGCGCAGAACGCCGATGTACGCTCGCTCACCCCGGTCATCCCCGCGGGCACATGAGGGCCGCCACGGCTGCCGATCCGCATCCGGCCGTTCCCTACTGGCGACTTTCCGGATTTTATTTCTCCTACTTCGCCGGCCTCGGGGCGTTCATGCCCTACTGGTCGGTATACCTGCAATCCCTGGGGTTCGCGCCGCGGCAAATCGGTGAGCTGATCGCGGTGGTGGTCGCCACCAAGATCGTCTCGCCCAATATCTGGGCCTGGATCGCCGATCACACCGGACAGCGCATGCTGATCGTGCGCGTGGGTTGCCTGGTGGCGACCCTGAGCTTCACCGGCGTTTTCTTCCATCACTCCTACCTGTGGATAGGCGCGGTGATGCTGGTATTCAGTTTCTTCTGGAACGCCGCCCTGCCCCAGTTCGAGGCTACCACGCTCAGCCACCTGCGGCAGGAAACGCATCGTTACAGCAGTATTCGTCTCTGGGGTTCCATCGGCTTCATCGTCACCGTCGCCGGCATGGGACCGCTGCTGGAACACTACGGCACCGCCCTGCTGCCGCCGGTGCTGCTGGCGCTCTACCTGGGCATGTGGCTGCTCAGCCTGCTGGTGCCGGAGCAGGCCGCCGGCCATTTGCAGCTGTCGCACCAACCCCTGCGCCAGGTGCTGCAACGACCCGAGGTGGCGGCGCTGCTGGCGGTGTGTTTTCTGATGCAGGCCAGCCATGGCCCCTACTATGCGTTCTACACCATCTACCTGGAGGAACACGGCTACAGCCGCACCTGGGTCGGCCAGCTGTGGGCCCTGGGCGTGATCGCCGAGGTCGGTGTGTTCCTGGTCATGCATAAATGGGTGCCGCGCTTCGGCCTGCGCCGGCTGCTGCTCAGCGCCCTGCTGCTGGCGGCGCTGCGCTGGCTGGTCATCGGCGTGTTCGCCGATTCAGTGGCGTTGATCACCGCCGCCCAGCTGCTGCACGCCGCCAGCTTCGGCGTCTATCACGCGGCGGCCATCAGCCTGATTCACCAGTACTTTCAAGGCCGCAACCAGGGCATGGGCCAGGGGCTGTACAGCAGCCTCAGCTTCGGCGCCGGTGGCGCCGTCGGCAGCCTGTACAGCGGCTACCTGTGGCAATCGGGTGGCAGCCTGTCGTTTATCATCGCCGCTCTGCTCAGCGCCGCCGCCTTCGCCATCGCCGTGGTCAGCCATATCGGCAGAAAATAAGCGGCTGGCCGCCGGATCACCGGCAGTTTTTGCCACCACCGCGTGCCCGCACCCGCTCTTTATGACGGTTTTGCGCGAGCGGTCACAACTCGCATAAAGAAAGCGACGTAAGATGACGAGTAATGACCAGAAACAGCAATTGGTTATTCGTATTCATGATTAACATGTATGCGAATCGGCATAAGGCGCTGCAACAGGATCCGAGCCATGCAAACCATACTCATCATCAATTCCAAAGGTGGAAGCGGTAAGACGACGATTGCCACCAATATCGCCAGCTACTTCGCGTCGCTGGGCCGCAAAACCGCCATCATGGACTACGACCCCCAGGGATCGAGCATGCACTGGCTGAAACAGCGCTCACCTGGCCTGGTGCGCATCCATGGCGCCAACGCCGCTCCGCAGCGCGGCACCCGCATGCGCAGTCTGCAAATGCATGTGGCCCGCGGTACCGACCACCTGGTCATAGACGCGCCCGCCGGCGTCGACGGCCTGCTGCTGCAGGAAATCGTCCGCCGCACCAACAACATCATTATCCCGGTCGCCCCCTCGGCCATCGATATCCACGCCACTGCCGATTTCATCAAAGATCTGCTGCTGGTGGGACGCATCCGTTCCCGCGGGGTCAAGGTCGCCGTGATCGCCAACCGGGTGCGGCCATCGATGCCGGTCTACGAACCCCTGGAACGATTTCTCAAATCGCTGAACCTGCCCTTCCTGACCCGCATCAGCGACTCGGACAATTACATTACCGCGGCGGAAACCGGCCTCGGTGTCTTTGAAATGGATGATCAATCTGCCAACCGCGAAAAACAGGAATTTCAGCCCATCATCGACTGGCTGGAACCACCGCAAGCCGGCGAAGGCAAAGTGGTCGAATTGAACAGCCGGCGGGCAGCGGCGGTATAAACTCACAGCGATGCCGTGGCCGCCAGACTGCGCAGCATCGCCTGCGCGGCATTGGACAAGGTGCGCGCCTGGTGGCGCACGATGCCCAGACGCCGGCGAAAACTCAGCCCCGCCACGCTCACTACCCGCAGATCCCGCTGATCGATCAGCGTATCCGGCAGCACGCTCCACGCCAGACCCACCTGCACCATCATGCGTATGGTTTCCAGGTAATGTGATTCCATGCGCACCACCGGCTCCACTCCCAACGCCGCGAACCCCTGCATCAGCACCTCGCGGGTATAGGTGCCACGGGGGGTAAGAATGGCCGGAAAACGCGCCAGATCGGCGGCGCTGACTTCCGCCTGCGCGGCCAGGCCATGAGCGCGGCTGATGACAATGCTCATGGGATCATCCCACAGGGCATGCACCACCAGGTTTTCCGGCGGCGCCAGCGGCAGCGTCACCACCCCCATTTCCAGATCGCCCTGCAGCACCGCGTGGCACACCAGCTCCGAATCCATGAAACGCAAATCCAGGTCCACGTCCGGATAGTCGCGGCCGAAGGCCTGCAGCACCGGCGGCAGGCGATGCAGGGCAATGTGGTGGCTGGTGCCCAGGCCCAGGCGTCCGCTCACCGCTCCGGCCAGGTTGGCCACCGCCCGCTTGCTGTCCTGCAGCTCGACGATGATCCGCCGGGCCCGCGGCAGCAGCACCTGGCCGGCTTCGGTCAGGGTCACCCGCCGGCCAATGCGGTCGAACAGGCGGGTGGCCAGATCGCTCTCCAGGGCGGCCACCCGCTTGCTGACCGCCGGCTGGGTCAGATACAGGGCTTGGGCCGCCTGCGAAAACGAGCCGGTTTCGGCAACCGTAACAAAGGCTTGCAAGGCGGCAAGATCCATCATGTATTCCTATTGGTTATAGATATTATGAAAAATATGAACTTGTGTTATGCGTGTCAAGGGGCTATGGTGGGTAGGAACTTGGCTGAAATCCCCACCGGAGGACCCTAAATGACAGGGAAAACCCTTTACGACAAGCTTTGGGACGCCCATGTGGTGCGCACCGAGGAAGATGGCACCGCCTTGTTGTACATCGACCGCCATTTGCTGCACGAGGTCACCTCGCCCCAGGCTTTCGAGGGATTGCGCCTGGCGCGACGCCAGCCCTGGCGCCTCAGCACCAACCTGGCCGTTGCCGACCACAATGTGCCCACCACCGATCGTCGCCAGGGCATCAGCGATCCCGTGTCGCGCCTGCAGGTGGAAACCCTGGACAGCAATTGCGCCGATTTCGGCATTACCGAATTCCACATGGACGACCCGCGCCAGGGCATCGTCCATGTCATCGGCCCGGAACAGGGCGCGACCCTGCCGGGCATG
>DKAS01000094.1 GCA_002448875.1 Proteobacteria bacterium UBA6920
CGCGAGTTCATCATGAAGGACGCCTACTCCTTCCATGAAAACGCCGCCTCCCTGGACCAGACTTACAAGGTGATGTACGACACCTACAGCCGCATCTTTCAGCGCCTGGGCCTGGAATTCCGCGCCGTGCTGGCCGACACCGGCAGCATCGGCGGCGACGCCTCGCACGAGTTTCACGTGCTCGCCTCCTCCGGCGAGGACGCCATCGCCTTCAGCACCGACGGCGCCTACGCCGCCAACGTCGAACTGGCCGAAGCGGTGGCGCCGGCCGGCAAGCGGCCAGCCGCCAGCCAGACGCTGGCCACGGTGGATACACCCAAGCAACACACCATCGAGGAAGTCAGCGGCTTTCTCCAGGTGGACGCGGCACGCATCCTCAAGACCCTGATCGTGGTCGACGCCGAGGGCGAATCGTTCGCCCTGGCGCTGCGCGGCGACCACCAGCTCAATGAAATCAAGGTGGACAAGCTGCCACAGATCAAGGCGCCGTTTCGCTTCGCCACCCCGGAGCAGGTACGCGCCGCCGCCAACTGCGACGTCGGTTCCCTCGGTCCGGTGGGCCTGAACATTCCTCTGATCGCCGACCGCAGCGCGCTGGCGCTGGCGGATTTCGTCTGCGGCGCCAACAGCAACGGCAAGCACCTGACCGGCGTCAACTGGGGCCGCGACCTGCCGGAACCGGCTATCGTCGCCGACATCCGCAACGTGGTGGAAGGCGATCCCAGCCCCGACGGCAAAGGCACGCTGGCGATCAAGCGCGGCATCGAAGTCGGCCACATCTTCAAGCTGGGCACCAAATACAGCGAGGCGATGAACGCCAGCTGTCTGGATGAAAGCGGCAAGCAATTGATCATGACCATGGGCTGTTACGGCATCGGTGTATCGCGTATCGTCGCTTCCGCCATCGAACAGAATCACGACGACAAGGGCATCACCTGGCCGGCGACCATCGCCCCGTTCAGCGTGGCGCTGCTGCCGCTGAATATGCACAAATCTCCGTCCCTGCAGCAGGCGGCGGAGCAGCTTTACCAGGACTTGCAGGCCGCCGGTATCGACGTCCTGTTCGACGACCGCAAGGAGCGCCCCGGCGTGATGTTCGCGGACATGGAACTGATCGGCATCCCCCACCGCCTGGTGCTGGGCGACCGCGGCGTGGCCGCCGGCGTGGTGGAATACAAGCGGCGCCGCGATGCCGATTCGCGGGACATCCCCCTGCAGGATATTATTTCCTTCCTCCAGAAGGCGGTCTGAAACCCGGCCGCCACCGGCCGGGGCGACTTAAAGTCCGGGGAAAATCCCGCCGACAACAAGACAGGATAGGCCGTTTGGTTATTCTGCTTGTGCCATGATTGTTAAACGTTTTTTCTTTTTTTCCATACTGATCGTCCTGGCCCTGCCGGCCCTGGGCAGCGGTCCGGCGCGCCCCGACCCCGAGCTGCGCCGGCTGCTGATGGACGCGGTCGCGCAGACCAGTGTGTTCCAGGATCCTTATTACGCCGAGGTGTGGCTGCTGGACATGTCGACCCGCCTGCAGCGCTATGTCCCCGATGCCTATACCCGCATCGAGCTGTTGAAGGCGGTGCACGAAGAAGCCAACCGCGCCCGGATCTCGCCCGAACTGGTCTTGTCGGTGATCCACGTGGAGAGCCTGTTCGATCCCTGGGCCATCTCCCGGGCGGGCGCGCAGGGCCTGATGCAGATCATGCCGTTCTGGCTGCGCGAGCTCAAACTGAAGGATCAGAGCCTGTTCGACATGCGTACCAATCTGCGCCTGGGCTGCACCATCCTGCGCTTTTACATGGACCGGGAGAAAAATCTCACCCGCGCGCTGGCGCGCTACAACGGCAGCCCGGGCAGCTTCCAGTATCCGCAGAAAGTCTTCAAGGTGATGGACAATCGCTGGAAGCGGCGCTGACCCCTCGCCTCTGTCTCCGGCAACCCAGCCTGCATTTCAATGATCGCGCCCGCGCACCAGGCGAAGAAAATGGCGCGTGTCTTTGTCACTGGCGAAGACGCCACGCTGATCAAAACTCAGAACATAGACACCGTCGTCACTGCGGGGAACGTCATCAGCGCTCCAGTAGGCATGCGCAGGTGTGGCAGGAAACATGCGTAGATCGATGCGTGGCACGCCGCAGTCCCGCTCCGCCAGGGTTGCCAGTTCATTGAGGTGCGGCAGCCGCCAGGTGGAACCTTGCACCGCCGCGTGCCGCTGATTGTATTGCACCACCGCGGCGACGGCATCGGTCCAATCCAGTGACCGTGCTTCCCCCTGGCAGTCGTTTCCCTGCCAGGACTGGCCAGTGGAACAACGCATCCAGGTAAGGCCGGATTCGATATCCGTCACCGTGCCATCGGCATTGATGTCAAAACGGTCAGCGGTGCCGGGGTGTCCGCAGCCGGCGGCCGGAGATATGCCAACCCCGGGCAGCAACCCCAGCAGCAGCGACATGAGCCGCACGACCTTACGACAGGAAAATATCCCCGCCGGCAGGAATCGCCGGCGGGGCTGGCCGCCAAGAGAGAGGATCAAGGTTGCGGATAACCGGGACCGCCGAACACCGGCACCGCGCCATGCTGTTCATCCTTGGCCGGTGCGATGGCGACGCCGCGGTGGGCGAAGGTGGCATAGGCTTCCATGGCAACCATCTCCGCGCTGTCGTACGCCAGGGGCTTGCCCTGCATGGGCACGGTGATACACCAGTTGATCATTTCCCGCAGGGTACCGACTCTGCCGAGATTGCTCTGGTATTTGGGAAAGGTGTGGGGATTGGTGGCTGAACCATCGGGGTGACAATTGCCGCAGGCCAGGCCGTTGCTGCCCAGCTTGCCGTCGTGCCACAACCCATCGCCCTTGGCCACTGCCGCCATCAGCGCGCTGCGTTCTTCGGCAACCTGTTTATCACTGCGCACCGGTTTGGCCAGCACGTTGCCGGTCACCAGAGTGGTCAACGCCGCCGTCACCAGCAGCGCCGTCCCCAGGGTTCGCACAGGGTAAGCTTTACGTGATATTTTCATATTCTTATTCCCCCCGATTACAGTTTCACGCCGCGCCGAACATTTTCCGGCAATAAATCGGAAAACGCCCGGTAGTTGATTTCACCGGCAAAATCGCCGCCGAGGCTGACCTGATGGCTGCCCAGGCCGTCTTCGAAATCGCCGGGATCGACGCGATTCATCTTGATTGCCGGATACGGCAGATCCACCGGCGGATATGGCCAGGGCCAGGACGTCGACAGCAATCCGGCCGAAGTCACGTTGCCCATCTGGTTGTACACCACCTGATGCACATGCCCATGAATAGCGATGACTTTCTCGAATTTGCTGAGGGTGGAAAGAATTTCCGGCGCATCATAGGTTTGAAAATTCCAGCGCGGGTAATAGCTCCACAGCGGTGAATGAGTCATGATCACCACTGGCGTATCGGGACTGAGTTTCTTCACGTCTTTCTCCAGCCACTCCAGCTGCTTGTCGCCCACGCCCCACAGGCCGCAGCGGTGACATTCCAGCTCTTCCATGCGCCCCATGCGCTCCTTGGGCGTCAATCCGGCCATGCTCCAGAAATCCGGCACCAGAATCGAATTCATGCCGATGATATGCACGCCCTTGTGGTCTATGGACCAGTGCTCGTCGCCGAACAAGCCGCGCCAGGCGGCGCCCATGTCCAGATAGTAGTCATGTTCCCCCGGAATTACTTTGTAGGGCATTTTCAATTTATCGAGGATCTTCTTGCCCTTCTTCAATTCCGCTTCCTTGCCGGACTGACCGATATCACCCGCATACAACAGCAGATCCGGCAGCGGATTCAAACTGTTGACATCAGCCACGGCTTTCTCCAGGAATTTGTCGAATTTGTGGTCGGCGATATCGTAAAGATGGGCGTCGGTCAGCACGGCGAAAGTGAACGGCGTGATTTTCTTGGTTGCCGCGGCCGCCACGCCGCCGTAACCGAAGAAACTGCTGGCTGAGGGCGCAAGGATCCCGGTAAACAGCGTCGCCGCACCCGTCTTCATCGAATAGCCAAGGAACTGCCTTCTTGATATTTTTTGCATACCCTCTCCTCTTCTGGCGTTAAAAAACTATGAAAAATAAAATCTTATATTTTATTTATACTTTTTCTACCATTTAGAATACTTCTTAATTCAAGACTGAGTTTTACAATTTGTCAAATTATTCGCCTATAAATTTTTTTTGTTTATTTCGAGGTAACCACGCGTGACGGAGCCGCAGACAAGCAGAAACCACTGCCCACCTGCCTCACCTTGCTTCGTCGAAGAATCCGATAACTCGTGGCTTGGTGACGGCAGGCAACTCCGGGTCATCAACTGCTTTCACTGTAACCAGGTATGCATTGACGTGTCAGGCTCAGTTGTTATGGTGGTTGGGTTATGTATATCAGCAGCAGACACAAGGAGCGGTTATGAGCAAGAAACAATGTCTACATTTATGGGTCGCGGCACTGACGGTAGGATTGGCGGTCGTCAGCACAACGGCTTCCGCAGACAAAGAGAAAGCTGTCGCCCAGGTCAAGGGCAAGCTGTCGGTCATGGTGCTCGGTTCCGGCGGACCTATACCGCCGGCGGGACGGGCGAGTTCTTCCTATCTGGTTTTTACTGACGGCAAGCCGCGTATTCTGATGGACGCCGGCGGCGGTTCCTATGCCAATCTCAGCGCCAGCGGCGCCGTGATCAAGGATCTGGATATGGTGCTGTTGAGCCATCTGCATATCGATCACACCGCGGATATGTCCGCTTTCGTCAAAGGCATGTATTTCCAGGCACGGGGTGCCGGCACGCCGCGGGAAACGCCGATCAATTTCTATGGCGCCGGCGCCAATAGCGCCACCTTTCCCGAAAGCACCATCACCCAGTACCCCTCGACCCGGGAATATGTCGACGGCCACTACAACCACGACACCGGCCTGGAACGCTATCTCAACGTCTTCGCCAAGGCCATCAGCGCCGGTAAGTTCGCCTACACCGCCAATGACATCGATCCGGACGTAAGCAAGGATGTGGCCACCGTCTACGACCAGGACGGTCTGGTGATCAAGGCCGTAGGCGTCACCCACGGCCCCGTGCCGTCGCTGGCGTTTCGCATCGAATACGGCGGCGCCAGTGTCGTTTACTCGGGCGACACCAATTCCAAAACCGACAACATGATCAAGCTCGCCCAGGGCGCCGATCTGCTGATCTACGACACCGCCATCATGGACAACGCTCCCGACGTGAACAAGAACCCGGCTGACAAGGTGTTTTTCGCCCTGCACACCACGCCTTCGCGCATGGGGGAAGTGGCCGCCCAGGCGGGCGTCAAACAGCTGCTGCTGTCGCACATCACGCCCATTACCCAACCCAATTTGAAACAGATCGAAACCATCGTCAAGGGCAAGGGCTTCAAGGGCAAGGTCAGCGCCGCCGCCGATCTGCAGGTCTATAATCTGAAATAAACACTGGCGGGAAAACGGTCTCCGCCGACGCGGCGCCGNNAGGCCGTTCTGTCTGGCTAGAGTTTTGGCCAGGCCGTAAACTGCGGCAGATCATCGCAGATCACGTCCCAGTTGGCCTTGGATGCGGTAAAGATATGACACTTGGGCTTCTCCCGCACGTCTGAATCAATCGTGCCCAGGCGTACCCGAATCTGCCTGGGATGACTGTCGTTGATGCTCATCACCGGCGAACCGCAGTGCCGGCAGAAGTATTTGGTCTTACCCGGCACATGCGCGTAACTTGACAACAGGTCCCTGCCCTGCAGGAACTGAAATTTGTCATCATCCACCCAGCCATTGGTGGCATAGGCACTGCCCTGCACTTTGCGGCAATCGACGCAGTGGCAGAATACGATGTCGTTGATCGGCCCAGCAATGGCAAACCTGACCTTGCCGCACAAACAGCTTCCGTTATACATTCCGCCTCCCCTGATCCTCGTGTCTCGCGGTCTCATGGTAGAATAGGCGCCGTTCAGCGGCAAGCAAAAGCGGGGAAAGTCCATGATACGCAGCGTCGCCAATATCATGCTCAGCGTCAGCGATCTCGATAAAGCCTGCGCCTGGTATCAGGACATACTCGGCCTGACCCTGGTATACAAGAACAGCAAAACCGGTTATGCCGAACTTGACGTGGGCGGGACGCGCGTCGCCTTGCGCAACATCGCGCCTTACGGTCATGGCGGCAACCCCATGCTCAGCCTGTACGCCTACCGCCTGGACAATACCGTGCAGCTGTTAAAGCAACGCGATGTGCAGTTTCTCGATGATGGCCGGATCCAAAGCGAGTTTTATGGCCGGCATATCCGCCTGCAGGATCCGGATGGCAATATTCTCACCCTGTTTGAGGGCAATGATTAGGGCCGTGTTGGTCAGTGGTTTTCGCTGCCCGCAACGCCAGGCCTGACTTGCCGCGACCTTTACCTCACAGTACACAGGCTTAAAAAACAATGAAAAAACAGGACTGGAGGTATCCTGAATGAAATTATAGCTTTACAATCATCGCGGGCTACGGTTAGCCTGCTACACTTAACCGCAAAGCATATATGAACAGCCTCTTAAGTCCCTCTCTTTATAGGGTAAAACTGTGGGTATATTAAAGAATAGTAGCAAAAAGCACGACAATACATACTGAATGCCACTGCAGCAGACTGCCAACGATATGCTTCCATTCTCCCGGTATATGTCGATCGCGGCCGTACTCTGCCTGCTGCTGACTTATGCGCTACCAGCACGCTGCGAGACCGTCACCGCGACACTGCCCAGCGGCGTTGCGGTCAATGCCGAATATATCGTGGCCAGCCCGGAGAAACCGGCTATCATCGTGTTACACGGGTTTTTGCAAACCTACGAATTCATGTCAACCTGGAATATCGTCAATGGCCTGTCGTCGCTGGGCTATGCCGTACTCGCTCCCAACATTTCCCTCGGCGTCCCCGATCGCAAGCAAAGCGCGCAATGCCAGGCCGCGCATACGCATACCTTCGCCAGCGATTTATCCGAACTGGACTTCTGGGCCGATTGGCTGCAGAAAAAAGGCTATAAATCCCTGATCCTGATCGGCCACAGCTGGGGCAGTCAATATCTGCTGGGCTACAAAGTCAGCCGGCCAAAGGCGCCGGTCATCGGTCTGATCGCCATCAGCCTGGTGCGCAGCCACGAAAGCCGCGGCGTCCGTCAACAGCAGATCACCCTGGCCAAATCCCGGATCAAAGAACACGCTTCCGGACTGCAACCCTACAAGCTGAGTTTCTGCGAAGATTTCATGGCCACCCCGCAGAGTTATTTGTCGTACGCGGAGTGGAGCGACCAGAAGGTACTGGATACCCTGGCGCAGCTCAAACACAACCAGACTCCCACCTATGTGATAATCGGCGGGCAGGACAAACGCAGTGACTCCGCATGGTTGAAGGAAGTCAGGGCCAGAGCGACGGAACTGGCGGTGATCGAGGGTGCCAATCATTTCTTCTCGGATGCTTTTGAGTTCGAATTGAATGACCGACTGGAAAAAATACTGCATTTGATCGACGCGAAAACGCAATAGGTCCGCATGTGGTGGCATAAATTGAACAAAAGATATTTTCCGATATCTTTTTACCTTTACATCTTCGTCCTGCTGGCCATCGCGCCCGCGGGCATAACCACTTATCTCTCCATCAACAACGCTTACCGCATCCAGCGCCAGGCCGAAGAGGAAAATATTCATCGCGCCAACACCGAATTGCGCACCGAGGTGCACCGCCTCAGCGACGATTTGTTGAAAATCACCGCCAATCTGGCCGGCTGGGACGAAACGCGCGCTCTGTTCGTTGACGCCACCTACTACAACTACTGGCGTGACATCCGCGTCAAGGACCTGGCGCAGGCCAGCGGCATCCTGGACGCCGCCGATCTCTACCGCGACAACGGCGCCGCGTTGACCAGTGATTACATCCTGACGCCGCAGGCCCACCCGGTGGCCATTGCCGGCCCCGCGGTGATGCGCCAGGCCGCATCCTATTACCTGGTATACTTCCAGCCGATCACGGTAGCCAGCGCCGGCAAGAACCGGCTGCTGGGCTATGTCGGCGCGCGCATGAACCTCGATGCCGTCACCGAATCGATCAACAGCGCCGAAAACTCGCACATCAACAAGATCGAGTGGATGCTGCCGAGCAACGAACCCGTCGCCCTGGAAGAGGCCATCAGAACCGCCAGGCTGGACGTGGCCGCCATTCCCGAAATCAAGGAATTTTCCGATATCATTCGCACCGGCTTCACCGAGTTTCTGCTTTACACCCTCACGCTCATCATTTTCTGGACCGTGCTGCTGTCCCTGTCGGTAGCCAGACCCCTGGGCCGGCTGGCGAAGTACCTGCAGGATGTCTATTCCGGCCATGCCGATACCATCCCGGTGAATTTCCACGGCGTGATCAAGATCCGCGAGCTGGAGGACGTGCGCGAGGCGATCAACGACTATAAACACCGCTTCCAGTCCGCCACCAAGACCCTGGAAGAAAAAAACAAGGAACTGATGCACCTGACCTATCACGATCCGCTGACCGGACGCTACAACCGGCGCGCGTTCACCGCCCGCCTGGAACACGCGCTGGAAACCGCCGTCATCGAAAACAAGCAGCATGCCCTGTGCTACATCGATATGGATCAGTTCAAGATCGTCAACGACACCTGCGGCCACGTTGCCGGCGACGAATTGTTGAAACAGGTGGCGATGCTGCTGGAAAGCGAAATTCGCGATTCCGACATGCTGGCGCGGCTGGGTGGCGACGAGTTCGGCGTATTGCTCGAAGGCTGCAATCTGGATAAGGCGGAAGAAGTCGCCGAGGCCATGCGCCAGAAAGTCAAAACTCATCGTTTCATCTGGCACGACAAGCCCTTTGACATCGGCATCAGCATCGGCCTGGTGCCGATCACCGCCGACAACGCCAATATCGGCGAAATCTGGCGCAACGCCGATGCCGCCTGCTACGTGGCCAAGGATTCCGGGCGCAATCGTCTGCATATCTACCAGGAACACGACACTGAACTGGTGCAGCGTTACGGGGAGATGCAATGGGTTTCGCGCCTGAAACAGGCGCTGGATGAAAACCGTTTCGTGCTCTACGCCCAGCTGATCAAGCCCCTGCACCCGGGCGACAACTCCCAGCACTATGAGGTGCTGCTGCGCCTGCGCGAGGGCAACGGCGACCTGATTCTGCCGATGGCGTTCATTCCGGCCGCCGAGCGCTACAATGAGATGCCCTATATTGACCGCTGGGTGATAGAAAACACGCTGCGGCACTTCCACAACATCAAATCGCACCATGGCGGGAAAATCAATCTGTCCATCAATCTGTCGGGACAATCCATCGGCAACCAGGAAGTGCTGGAATTGATCAAGAACAGCATCGACACCTACAATATCGATCCCCGCCAGTTGTGCTTCGAGATCACCGAAACCGCGGCCATGAGCAATCTTGCCGATGCCATGCATTTCATTCACAGCCTGCGCTCCCTGGGTTGCCGGTTTTCCCTTGACGATTTCGGCAGCGGCCTGAGTTCCTTCGGTTACCTGAGCAACCTGGAGGTGGACTACATCAAGATCTACGGCGAATTCATCCGCAACGTCAGCACTGACGCTTTGAGCCGCACCATCGTCGGCGCCATCAACCAGATCGGCCACGTCATGGGTGTGAAGACCATCGCCGAATTCGTTGAAAATGAAGCCCTGGTCAAGCCGCTGACGGACCTGGGCATCGACTATATCCAGGGTATCGCCATCCACAAACCCGCCCCGCTCAGCGAACTGTTCGCCGGCCTCAGCCGGGTGGCCAATTCCAAATAAGCGGCGCGCGCTCCACCAACGCACGGAGTCGATTGTATGCAATGGCTGCAAGGTGAATTCCTGGTCTCGGACGCACACGCCTCCCTGGATGTCGACGTGATACATGAATTTCTATGCACCTCCTACTGGGCCAAAGGCATCCCGCGCCAGCGGGTGGAAACCTCACTCAGCAACTCCCTGTGTTTTGGTCTTTACCATCAGGCCGCGCAAATCGGCTTCGCCCGGGCAATCACCGATCGGGCCACTTTTGCCTATCTTGCCGATGTCTTCGTGCTCCCGGCTTATCGCGGACGCGGCCTGGGCAAGTGGCTGATATCCTGCGTCCAGTCTCACCCCGACCTAAAGGGGCTGCGCCGCTGGCTGCTGGCCACTGCCGACGCCCATGATCTGTACCGAAGCCAGGGATTCAGCCCACTGCGCAACCCCCAATGGTTCATGGAGATCAATGATCCCGATATCTACTTGCGCGCTGGCGCCATAGCGCCTGCCTTTCCCGTAGCGGACTGAATTTTTCATTGCACCGGTAGCTCTTGTCGGCACGAACGGGCTATAATGCGTACGTGCCGGTGGAAATATCGACACCGCCGGCGCATTCAGTCGCCAGGAAGCCTATGACCGCAACGGATTCGACCGCCAGCCGCCGCCCCATCGCCGCCCGTTCCAGCGCCTGGGCGCAGAAAACCGCCGCCTGGCTCGCGGCCTCCAGCGTAACTCCCAACCAGATTTCTGTCGCCAGCATCGTCTTCGCCGGCATCGGCGCCGCTTTGCTGCTGTTGCCAGCGGCGGCCGCCGGCATGATCGGCTGCGCGCTGGCGGTGCAGGCGCGTTTGCTCTGCAACCTGCTGGACGGCATGGTGGCGATGGAAGGCGGTAAGAAATCCGCGGTCGGCGCCCTGTACAATGAGTTTCCCGACCGGATCGCCGATTCATTGTTGATTATCGCCCTGGGTTACGCCGTCGCTCAGCCTGCCCTGGGCTGGCTGGGCGCACTGGCCGCCGCCCTCACCGCCTACGTGCGGATTTTCGGCGGCTCTCTGGGCTTGCCCCAGGATTTTCGCGGCCCCATGGCCAAACAGCATCGCATGGCGGTACTGACCGTCGCCTGCGTCATCGGCGCAGGCGAAAATCTGTGGGCGGGCAGCCTCTACACTCTGACTTTCGCCTGCATTGTCATCGCCCTGGGTTCGCTGCTCACCTGCGTCACCCGCACCCTGGCCATCGTCACCCTGCTCAGGCAGCGCGCACCATGATCGTCGTGTTCTGGTCACGCCTCATGATTCTGCTGGTGCGCGCTCTGATCGGCGCCGCGCCGCGCTGGCTGGGCAGCGAGCCCGCGGCCGGCTTGCGCATATATTTCGCCAACCATTCCAGCCATCTGGACACCCTGGCGTTGTGGTCGGCACTGCCACCCGAACTGCGCCTGCGCACCCGGCCGGTCGCCGCCGCTGACTACTGGAATCACGGCAGGTTGCGTCGTTTTATCGCCCAACGGGTACTCAACGCGGTGCTTATCGATCGCCAGGGCGGCGACCGACACAGTAATCCGCTGCAGCCCCTGTTTGACGCCCTGGATCATGGCGATTCACTGATATTTTTCCCGGAAGGCACGCGCCGCCTGCAGGCGCTGCCCGATACCTTCAAACCCGGCCTGTATCATCTGGCCAGCCGTTTTCCTGCGGCGGAACTGATACCGGTATACCTGGAAAACCTGCACCGCAGCCTGCCTAAGGGCAGTTATTTTCCCCTGCCGCTGATTTGCACCGTGCGTTTCGGCGCGGCGCTGCCACGCCAGAGCGAAGAAAACAAGAACGATTTTCTGCGCAGGGCGCGTGACGCCGTGGTGGCCCTGGCGTGAGCGCGCAACAGAAATTCTATTGGTTGATCGCCGGCATCGTCGGCCTGTTGCTGCTGGCCTCGCTCAGCGGCCGGGTGCTGCGCGCGCGCCTGCAGAGTGAAAGCGGCCGCGCCACGGTGGACAACCTGATCGCCCGGGTGCGCGCCTGGTGGGTGATGGTCGGCGTCTTCTGCGTCGCCTTCCTGCTGGGCAATATCGCCACCATCGTCATGTTCGCCCTGATCTCATTTTTCACCCTGCGCGAGTTCATTACGCTGACGCCGACCCGGCCGGCGGACCATCGCTCGCTGTCGATCGCTTTTGTCGTGCTGATCCCCGCGCAATACTATTTGATCGCCACCGACTGGTATGGCTTGTTTTCCATTTTCATTCCGGTCTACGGCTTTCTCCTGCTGCCGACGCTGGCGGTGATTTCACAGGACACCGAGCAATTTCTCGAACGCTGCTCCAAGATTCAGTGGGCGGTCATGCTTACCATCTATTGCATCAGCCATGTGCCCGCCCTGCTGCTGCTCGACATTCCCGGCTACGAGGGGCAAAACGCCCTGCTACTGTTCTATATGCTGCTGGTGGTGCAGATGAGTGATGTGCTGCAGTACGTATTCGGCAAGTTGTTCGGCAAAACCAAGTTGGCGCCGGTTGTCAGCCCGTCGAAAACGGTGGAAGGGCTGGTAGGCGGCGCCGCCAGCGCCACCCTGCTGGGTGCCGCCATGTGGTGGATCACACCGTTCACCCCACTACAGGCCGCGGCCATGGCTCTGGCCACGGTTACTATGGGATTTGTCGGCGGCCTGGTGCTGTCCGCGGTCAAACGCAGCCTCGGCGCCAAGGACTGGGGCAGCATGATTCAGGGCCATGGCGGCATGATGGACAGAATGGACTCGGTCAGCTTCGCCGCACCGGTGTTTTTCCACCTGACCCGTTATTTCTTCACTCCCTGACCCGCCCAGCCCACCCAACTTGTATCACCGCGCGCAAAGGCATAAGCTAGGAGTGACCATCGCGCACGAGGAAGCCCGATCATGCCGGCACAAAGCGGAATTCTCGCCCCCGACACTCTGCACGCGCGTTTTCTTACCTATTCCCTTGCGCACTCCGAGCACCTGCCCGGCACCTTGTCCGTCCTGCAGCAATGGGTAGACCCGCAAACCACGGTTATCGGCGTTGGCCCTTCCCTGGCGGCGGCCCTGCGCAGGGACATACCGGGTTTACGGCCTTATTCCCCGCCGGCAGTTTGCGCCATCGATGTTCCCGCCACGCCGTCGGCCCTGTGGTGCTGGTTGCGCGGTGACGACCAGGGCGAACTGTTCCTGCGTTCGCGGCAATTGCACGCCCTGCTGGCGCAAAGCTTCGCCTTGCAACATACCGTCGACGGTTTCCAGCACAAGGATCATCGCGATCTTTCCGGCTATATCGATGGCACGGAAAATCCGCGCGGTGAAGATGCCGTCGCCGCCGCCGTTGTCACCGGCCAGGGCGCGGGCTTGGACGGCGGCAGCTTTGTGGCGGTACAGCAGTGGCAGCATGATTTCGCCGCCTTGCAGCGCCTCGGCAGCGAAAACAGCGACCTGGCCATAGGACGCAGGCTGCGCGACAATACCGAAATAGGCAATGCGCCGCCATCCGCCCATGTCAAGCGTACTGCGCAGGAGAGTTTCGATCCGGCGGCGTTCCTTGTGCGCCGCTCCATGCCCTGGGCGGAACAATCAGCGGCCGGACTGTATTTCATCGCCTTCGGCCACAGTCTCGATGCCTTCGCCGCGCAGTTTAACCGCATGCTGGGCCTCGAGGACGGCATCACCGATGCCCTGTTCCGCTTTACCCGGCCCATCAGCAGCGCCTACTTCTGGTGCCCACCGCAGGAAAAACAGCACCTGGATCTGCGTCGGCTGCTGGGCTGAGTGACCCTACACACTGCGCACTTTTGCTTCCCGACAGCGACCGGCCAAGTCCTGATCATCATTGAATTTTTTGCCTCCGGTCGCCGGCATGAACGTCGCCAGCCGGCAGTTCTACTTTTTTTGCGACCACCGCTTGAAAGCCGCCTTGTCGCTCCCATTTATTGAGGCACAGGCGCCGGGGCGAAGTCCGCACGGCGGCCTGCATCAACCAACCATATTGCTTCATCAGGAGGATATGCCATGACACATCTTGATTTATCACCCCTTTATCGCACCACGGTCGGCTTTGATCGTCTGGCTTCACTGCTGGACAGCGCCTTCCGGACCGACACCACTCCGGGTTACCCGCCGTACGACATCGAAGTTGTGGACGAGAATCGTTACGCCATCTCCCTGGCGGTCGCTGGCTTCAGTCAGAACGAGCTGGATATCCAGACCGAAGGCAACACGCTGACGATCAAGGGACGCAAAACCGAAGACCGTCAGAAACGCACTTTCCTGCACCAGGGGATCGCCAACCGCGCGTTCGAAAGAAAATTCAATCTCGCGGACCATGTGATCATCACCGGTGCGCGCCTCGACAACGGCCTGCTGCGCATTGAACTCAAGCACGAGCTGCCCGAAGCGATGAAACCGCGACGGATCAATATCGAATCCGACAGCGGCGTGATCGAACATCGACCGGCCTCCAACGCGGCCGCCTGATGAACCGGCGACGGGAAGGTCGGAACACGGCCTTCCCGTTTTGTTGTCTATAAACGTCATCCGGCCTGGACCGGCCCCCACAGGGGGCCGAGCCCTGGGCTCTGGATTCAACCCAGATTGAGTACGATATAGCGTGATCCGCCCTGCTGACTTACCAGCAGCAGAACCCGTTTCCCTTCCCCGGCGTGCAAAGCTTTGTCAAAATCGGTCACATTCTTGATGTCCTGGCGATTGACCTGCAGAATCACGGCACCGGTATCCAGTCCGGCACGTGCCGCTGCCGACCCCGGTTGCACGCTAGATACGACAACTCCATGATCCGAGTCCACAGCGAGTTGCCGTGCCAGTTGCGGCGTCAAATCCTGAACGCTGAATCCCATTGCGTCTCCGCCCTGATTCGCCACACCTGCCACCTTCTGCGCACCGTCCAGATTGCCGATGGCCACCGGGATCGTCATCGACTTGCCTTCACGAATGATTTTCAGATTCTCTTTGCTCCCCGGCGGGGTCTGTGCTACGCGATTGCGAAAGTCGGCAACCTGGCTCACTTCATTGCCCCGGTACGCCACGATCAGATCCCCGGCTTTCATGCCCGCCTTGGCCGCCGGCGAGTCCGGTGAAACCTGCGCGACCAAAACCCCTTTATGCTCCTTGATGCCGAACGACTCAGCCAGTTCCGGTGTCAGGTCCTGAATTACTATACCGAGAAAACCACGGGTCACCTTGCCCTTGTCTATCAGCTGATCGGCGATATTGCGCGCCAGATCCACCGGAATGGCGAAGCCCACGCCCATATTGCCGCCGCTGCGGGAAAAGATCGCGGTGTTGATACCAATGACCTGGCCATCCAGATTGAGCAACGGACCGCCCGAATTGCCGGGGTTGATAGCCGCGTCCGTCTGGATAAAGTCCTCGTAATCGTTGATTCCCAGGCCGGTGCGCCCCTTGGCGCTGACCACGCCGACGGTCAGGGTATGACTCAAACCAAAGGGATTACCCACGGCAATCACCCACTCCCCGACATCCAACTGTGATGAATTTCCCAGATTCAGCGCCGGGTGGCTGGTATCAGCAATCTCCAGAACAGCGACATCGGACTTGGCATCGGTGCCGGTGACCTTGGCATCGAATTCTGAACCATCCATGAATGTCACGCGAATTTTTTCCGCATTTTGTACCACGTGATTATTGGTCAACACATAGCTGCTGCTGGACAGCAACCCTTTGTTCAAGCGGAAAACAAACCCCGACCCCTGCCCCACCACCTGCTCGTGCTCAGGCTGCTGCTGTGGAATACCAGGCTGCTGGTCACCAAAAAAACGCCGCATCAAGTCGTCGCCGAAAGGCGAATTAAAAGGCGTGGCTGTCCGGTCATCGGGTTTGGCTTCTACTTTTATCAGCACCACCGAGGGCGACACCTGTTTGGCTACAGATGCGAACGCTTTACCGGTCTGGCGCAGGCTGGAAATGGCGCCGTCATCGGCGTGTACGCTGGCGGCCAGGGTCAAGATTATCAGGGAAAAAATGGCAAACAATGAAGTTTTTCTTCTTAGCATGGTCTTTGCTCCGAAATTTACAGTACCTGCTATGACCAGCCAAGACGCCAACTGTATCCAAAGTTCAATGGGAATTTTTCCGGAAAATTGTCAGCTCAGACTGAATTATGGTCGTCGTCGCGCATTACCTGGCAGGCCCGGAACTTTCACATACAGTGGCAGTCTGTAACAAGCATTGACCGCAGCAAACGCCGTGCGGCGCTCGGGACCGGAACCGACAAGGGATCGGCTTGCACCCGTGGCAGTCTGCGTGTACAGCTTTTTCCTTATAGCTATCGCTTATATCAGTCTATGTGAAATCTGGGAGGACCGCATGCCATCATCGAAAAATCGTTCCGAGCAGCCTACCGTCCCTGGAGAACCGCGCCACTCGCCCCGCCTGGAACGACACCACATCATCCGTTTCCTGCTGATCTCCGCCTGCTACCTGGGGTTAACACCCGCCATCGGTGACCCGATCGCTGCTGATACGAGCCGGGACAACACCTACCTGACAGAAAAGGATCGATCTTGATTGGAGACATACACCGGCCGCCGCCGACAACAACACGTTCCTTGAACGCCGGGACCCATCCCGCGACGGGAAGGCATCCGCCGCGGAATTTCCCTGCATCCACCGCTCAATTGTTGTTATCGATGGCGGCCAGATAGGCGCGCCAGCCACCGAAGCGGCTGATGTCCTCGGCGCTATCCAACACGTACGGTTCGCAGATGAATCCGGTCAACCAGATTCCACCCTGCAGCTCAACTTTGCCCAGCCCCAGCGGTGGCGGAATGTCCGCAAGAAAACCGCCCAGTTCACCGGCCGGCATGCGCCAGACTTCGACATCGATGGCTCGCCCATCACCGGCGCGCACCAGTCCGGGCCGTGGCGGGCCGCTGCCGCTCAACGCATAGAGCTTGTAGCAGGGCATGGTGCGATCGCGCCGCAGCAGCGTCGCGCCGCGTTCGAGCAGTTGCCAGTTCAGCGCTTGCCCCTGCAGATGAGCCCCGCAGACCGCCACGTCCACGGTCACCCGTTGCCGATACGGCGGCAATTCCCGTCCCTGGAACAATGCCGCATTGCGGCCCGCCGCCGTTCCCAGCGCCAGTTGCCAGCGCCGGCCAAAGGACAGCAGCTTGCGATCGGCACCGGCCGCTGCCGCCAGCGTGATGCCAAACGGCAAACCTGACGGCAGAAATCCACCGGGCAGCGCCAATCCGCAGCAATCCAGCAGATTCATATAATTGGTGTAATATCCGAGGTTGCTGTTGAGGGCAATGGGATCGGCTGTGACCTCGGCAATGGTATAAATCGTCCCGGCGGTAGGGGTAACGATGAAGTCCACCGTCACCAGTGCTGCGTCCGCCAGGCGCTTGCAATGTGCCAGGCGATACTGCGCGCGAAAAACATCGTCGGCGCTGAAGCGTCGGCTGCCGCCAATGATGTCCCGCAGCACCGGCAGCAGCGCCTGCGGATTGCCTGCCATGAAGTCGCCGACCGCTGCATAACGCTCCGCCACCCAGGGTCCCTCGTACAACAGGCGGGCTGCCTCGCTGAACGGCTCGTAATCGATTTCCCGCAGGCGGCCACCCAGCGACTGCAGACGCCTTACGGCCTGGGTAAACAGCTGCTGGGCATCCGCATTAGCGAAAAAGCGCAACTGATCGGCGCGTGGTACGCCGAAACTGAACTCGCTTCCCACCTCACCGTAGTGCCGGTGATTGTTGGCAAATACATTGCGCCGGCTGTAATCGTCGGTAACATCGTAGGCGCAAGCCTGCGCGAACACCGCATCGGCGTCGTCGGTGTTGAGCGCGAATATACTGACGCAATCCAGACTGCGGCAGGCTGGCACCACCCCGCTGGTACTCAACAGCCCCTTAGTGGGTTTCATACCGACGATATTGTTGAAGGCCGCTGGTACCCGGCCCGAACCCGCGGTATCCGTACCAAGAGCGAAGCTCACCAGGCCCAGTGCCACCGCCACCGCCGACCCGGAGCTGGAGCCGCCGGAGATATAAGCGGGATCAAAGGCATTGGCGCAGGCTCCCCACGGCGGCGGCGAGCGCGTTCCCACCAGCCCGGTGGCGAACTGGTCCATATTGGTTTTGCCGATGGGAATGGCGCCCGCGGCCAGCAGGCGCTGAACGACGAATGCCGATGCGGATGGCGTATAAGCATAGGCGGCACAGGCAGCGGTAGTCGGCACGCCGGCAAGATCGATATTGTCCTTGATGGCGAACGGCACGCCGTAGAGTGGCAGTTCTTCCGGCGTGCGTCCCGCCAGCGCCGCGAGATAACTGTCTATTTGCGTGCGCGACAGCAGCGTGATCCAGATATTATGATCATGATTTTGTTCTGCGCGTGCCAGCACCTGATCCACCACCTGGGCCGGCGTCAGGGCTTTACGTCGATAGGCCTGTTGCAGAAAACTTATGCCCAGATTCAGCATCGTCAATCTCTCTTTAGAATCAGCAGCGTCTGTCCGGCACCGACCTGCTGGCCTTCGTCGCGGCCGACAGCGAAAATACTGCCGGCTTCCGGCGCCGTCAGCTCGATTTCCATTTTCATCGATTCCAGCACCATCAGCGCCTGTCCCGCCACCACGCGCTGGCCGTTCTGCACCAGCAGCTTCCACACGCTGCCGCTGACCGGGCTTTCGACGGCGACGCAACCGTCCGGCAACTCCTCCTCGCGTCCCTCATCGCTGATCAGGTCCTGGGCAGCATTGTAATTGATCTGACCACTGTCGACCCAGCGCTGCAATTCGGCGGCAAAGGCCTGGCGATACCCATCGACGACGGCGCCGATCTCACGGTCGTTGGCCGCGAGAAACTCCTGATAGGCGCGCAGATCAAATGTGGTATGCTCGATGCGCAACGGATAACGACCGCGGGGAAAATCTCGACGAATACGCTGTAATTCTTCGCCGCTGACTTCATAGAACCTGATCTGGTCGAAAAATCGCAACAGCCAGGGACGCGCGAATTCCGTGCTGCGTCCATAGCGATTCCACATCTGCAGCGTGCGACCGATGAACTGGTAACCGCCCGGCCCTTCCATGCCATAGACGCACAAATAGGCGCCGCCTATACCCACGGAGTTTTCCGCGGTCCAGGTGCGCGCCGGGTTGTACTTGGTGGTAATCAGACGGTGACGCGGATCGACGGGGGTGGCCACCGGCGCTCCCAGATAGACATCGCCCAGCCCCATCACCAGGTAACTGGCGGAAAACACGATTTGTTTCACCTCCGCCACCGACTGCAGACCGTTGATGCGGCGAATAAACTCGATATTGCTGGGGCACCAGGGCGCATCCTGTCGCACCGATCGCATGTACTTGTCTATCGCCAGGCGGCAGGCTTCGTCGTCCCAGCTCAGCGGCAAATGGACAATACGCGCCGGCACGCTCGTCAGCTGCTGTCGACGCAACGCCTGCTCAGCCTGTTGCAGCAAATCCAGCAGTCGGGTCAGCGGCAGCCGCCGACAATCGTAGTGCACCTGCAGAGATCGTATGCCCGGTGTCAGCTCCAGCATGCCCGAGCAGCGCTTCTCCTCCAGATACAGCATCAGGGCATGCACGCGAAAGCGCAGGCTGATATCCAGCGTCTGCGGACCGTATTCCACCAGCAGATAGCTGTCACCCGCCGGCCGGTAGACAACGGCCGGCGCCTCGGCGTCGGCATCGAGACTGTGCAGCACCGGCGTCGCTGGCAGCGGCGTCAACGCCGCCGGTGACTCGGTGTCGCCGCGAGCGGCCAGATGGGTGAGTAAATGCTCCTGTTGCTGTAACAGGCGCACGGCAGCATCCAGACTGACAGGCACGAAACAAACCCTGTCGCCTGCCTTCAACTGTCCCAGTTTCCAGCGATCGGCGCTGATGACCACTGCCGGGCAGACGAAGCCACCCAGCGAGGGCCCGTCCGGCCCGAGAATAACCGGCATGTCACCGGTGAAATCGATTGCGCCGACCGCATAGGCGTTGTCATGAATATTGGACGGATGCATGCCGGCTTCGCCGCCGCTGGCCCGCGCCCATTGTGGTTTCGGACCGATCAGGCGGATACCGGTACGACTGGAGTTATAGTGCACCTCCCACTGCGCGGCGAAAAATTGCTCGATATCCTGCCCCGTAAAAAAGTCCGGCGCGCCGTGCGGCCCATAAACCACTCGCAACTGCCACTGGTTGCCGATTTCCGGGCGCACCGCCGCGGCCAGCGGCGCCGGCAACGGCAGCGCCGGTGGTACCAGCAGATGCAGCACATCGCCACTGCGCAGCGCTCGCCCCTGATGGCCGCCAAATTGACCGAGGGTAAAAGTAGCGCGTGAATGCAGATAACTGCCACAATGGATGCCACCAGCTATCAGCAGGTAGCAGCGCGCGCCCGCCGCTTTGACTTTACCCAGACGCAGCACCTGACCAGGCGCAATATCAAACGGCTGCCACAGGGCCAGTGGCCGGTCGTCCAGGTGCGCTTCCATCTCGGCGCCGGCCAGCACCGCCCGACCGGCACAGTGAAAACGCAGACCGGGACCGTTGAGGGTGCATTCCAGACCGGGAGCGTCAGCGGGATTGCCCAGCAGGCGGTTGCCCAGGCGAAACGTCAAGGCATCGAACGGACCGGACGGCGGTACGCCCACATCCCAGTAACCGACTCGACCCGGATAGTCCTGCACCGTGGTCAGCGTGCCGCCGCTGAGCACTTCCACGGTCGTCGGTGCATAGGAGAAACTACTCAGGAAGCGCGTTGTCATCCGCCCCTGTTGAAATGTCTCGCTGCCGAGGACGGCTCGCACGTAATCGAGATTGGATTCGATACCATACAGCCGGGTCTTCGCCAGCAGTGCCTGCAGGCGAGCCACCGCCTGTTCGCGGTCCGCGCCCCAGGCGATGATCTTGGCCAGCATTGGATCATAGCTGGCGGACACTGTCACTCCCGACTGCACCCAGGTATCCACCCGCCCGCCATCCCCCACTTCAGGGAAACAAACTTCATCGAGCAGGCCAGCGCAGGGCTGAAAGTTTTTGTTGGGATCTTCGGCATACAGACGTACCTGCACGCTGGCGCCGCTCGCCACGGGCACAACCGGCGACGCCAGCTCTCCCGCTGCCAGTTTCACCATCCATTCCACCAGATCGACGCCGTACACCATTTCGGTGACGCCATGCTCCACCTGCAGACGGGTGTTGACCTCGAGAAAATAGTATTGTCCGCTGTCCTCGTCGTATACGTACTCGACCGTACCCGCGCTGCGGTAGCCAACCGCCGCCAGCAGGCGGGTGGCGGTGGCGTGCATAGCGGTGCGCAACGCGTCGTGCAGGCCGGGCGCCGGTGTCTCTTCGATCACCTTTTGATTGCGCCGCTGGCTGGAACAGTCGCGTTCACCCAGCGCCACCGCGGCGCCCTGGCCGTCGCCGAACACCTGGACTTCGATATGGCGGGCGCGAGCGATGTATTTTTCGAGGAACACGCCGTTGTTGGCGAAATTGCTCTCCCCCAGGCGGCGTACCGAATCCCAGGCCCGGCGCAGCTCGTCGGCGCCGGCGCACAATTGCATGCCGATGCCGCCACCGCCGGCAGTACTTTTGAGCATTAGCGGATACCCGATGTGTGCGGCTGCGGTCAGCGCCTGGTCGATGTCATCGAGCAAACCGCTGCCCGGTAGCAGCGGCACGCCGTTTTCCTGCGCCAGGCGGCGCGCCTCGTGTTTAAGTCCGAACAGGGTGATCTGCCCGGCGTCAGGACCGATGAACACCACGCCCTGTTGTTCACAGCGGCGGACGAAATCGGCATTCTCGCTGAGAAATCCATACCCTGGGTGCACCGCCTCGGCGCCGCTGCGCGCGATGGCAGCCAGCAGCTTATCCTGGTTCAAATAGGTATCGGCGGCACGGCCGCTGCCCAGGTCTATGCTTTCATCGGCAAGGCTGACATGCAGCGAATCGGCATCGTCCTCGGCGCAGACCGCAACCGTGGTCACGCCCATTTTCTTCAGAGTGCGGATGATACGTACGGCAATGGCGCCGCGATTGGCGAT
>DKAS01000004.1 GCA_002448875.1 Proteobacteria bacterium UBA6920
CACCTGGCGGCCTGGAACTACTTCATGAGCGTCGACAGCAAGGAAAACAAGGAATTCATCAAGAAGTGGCACACCTTCATCAAGAACGACAAGCGTGTGACCAACGATCCCATGGAAGCCCATTACATAGGCTTCAATATGTGGGTCAAGGCAGTGGAGAAAGCCAAAACCACCGATACCGATGCCGTCGCCAAGGCGATGATTGGTGTGCAGGTGCCCAATCTCAGCGGTGGCATGGCGGAAATGAAGGACAATCACCACATCACCAAACCGGTGCTGATTGGCGAAATCCAGGCCAATGGCCAGTTCGAAACCGTGTGGAAAACCGACAAGCTGGTGGCCGGTGATGCCTGGTCGGACTACCTGGAAGGCAGCAAAGATATCGTTGCCAGCTGGGTACCGCCGATCAACTGCGGCAACTACAACAGCAAAACCAAGAAGTGCTCAGGTCAGAACTATTGACAGTTTCTCCGCAACCGGAGGGCACCAGCCCTCCGGTACCGCGGCCCGCAAACAACAATAACGCTCCACGGGCGGTAGCCTCTACCCGCAGGAACGCAAATAACAAGATCGGAAACAAACTGCCATGAAGTCGTTGCATTCACTATCCACCCTGTTGCGTGTCATCCTGATCTGCGGCGTCACCCTGGGCGCAGGAACCGTTGCGGCTGACGCAGTACCGCCAGATCCGCTGACTGAGACGGCAACCATGCTGGCAAATGGCGACTTCGCCGCCAAGGAAGCCGCCATCGAACGCCTGTCCGCAATCGACGACCCGCGGGTATTGCCCATGCTGCAGGCCATGCTGGCTGGCAATCTCTACCGCAATGACGACGGCCGTCTGCTGCAGAGCACCGGCAGCGACCAGCCAGTAACCGTCACCGATGCGCTCAGCGGCCAGCAGCAAAGCGATATCGCCGGCGATAACCTGAAAAAAATTTCGATCAACAACAAACTGCGCGGCGCCCTGCGCTCCAGCATCGCCGTGCTTTCCCTGTCCCACGGCGATGCCGCGGTCCGCCTGCAGGCGGCGCAGGACCTATTGGAGCGGATGGATGACAAGCTGGTGCCGCTGCTGCGTCAGCAATTGCAGACGGAAAGCGATACGCGCGTGCGGCGGGTGCTGCAACTGGCTCTGGCGTTTGGCGATATCAACGCCAATGACAGCCAACAGCGTCTGCAGGCCATCGAAATTCTGGCCGATGACGGTCAGGTCGAAGCCAGACAACGGCTGACGACGCTGCTGGCCACCGGCACGGACGGCAAGCCGCTGGAAAGCGACGCTGCGGTGCTTGCCGCGGCGCGCAAGGCGGTTGCCAGAATCGACTCCCGCGCCGAACTGTACGGCTTCGCGGAAACATTTTTCTTCGGCCTCAGCCTGGGCTCGGTGCTGCTGCTGGCCGCCATCGGCCTGGCCATCACCTTCGGTGTCATGGGCGTGATCAATATGGCGCACGGCGAATTGATGATGCTGGGCGCCTACACCACATACGTGGTGCAGCTGCTGATGCCCAATGCCATAGCCTATTCGCTGTTCGTGGCCATACCCGCCGCCTTCCTCGTTTCCGGTTTGACGGGCATCGCCATCGAGCGTGGCGTCATCCGCTTTCTCTACGGCCGGCCGCTGGAAACCCTGCTCGCCACCTTCGGCATCAGCCTGCTGTTGCAGCAACTGGTGCGCAGCGTATTTTCCCCGCTCAACCGCAGTGTAGCCACGCCGGAGTGGATGAGCGGCTCCTGGCAGATCAACAGCATGCTGAGCATCACATACAATAGGTTGTACATCCTGCTGTTCGCTCTGGCGGTATTCGCCCTGCTGGTGCTGGTGCTGAAGAAAACCCGTCTCGGCCTGCAGGTACGCGCCGTCTCCCAGAACCGCGCCATGGCCCGGGCCATGGGCGTACGTTCCGACTGGGTCGACGCCCTTACCTTCGGCCTGGGTTCCGGCATCGCCGGTGTCGCCGGCGTCGCGCTCAGCCAGCTTACCAATGTCGGCCCGAATCTTGGTCAGGGTTTCATCATCGACTCCTTCATGGTGGTGGTGTTCGGCGGCGTCGGCAATCTCTGGGGCACCCTGGTGGGCGCCATGACCCTGGGCGTGGTCAACAAGTTCATGGAACCATGGTCCGGCGCGGTGCTGGCCAAAATCCTGGTTCTGGTTTTCATCATCCTGTTTATTCAAAAACGTCCGCGCGGCCTGTTTCCGCAGAAAGGACGGGCGGTGGAGCACTGACATGCAAAAATCTTCCTTTTTCACCACCACATTCCGCGAAACCCTGCTTCGGGACCGTGGTGGCGCGGTATTGCTGTCCGTGCTCCTGCTGCTGATGATTTTTATTCCCCTGCTGAACCTCGGCACCGGGGTCGACAATCCGCTGCACGTTTCCACCTACACGGTAACCCTGTTGGGCAAATACCTGTGTTTCGCCCTGCTTGCGCTGTCACTGGACCTGGTCTGGGGCTATTGCGGTATTCTCAGCCTGGGGCATGGCGCCTTCTTCGCCCTCGGCGGTTATGCCATGGGCATGTACCTGATGCGCCAGATCGGTGACCGCGGCGTCTATGGCAACGCAGAACTGCCGGACTTCATGGTCTTCCTCAACTGGCAGGAGTTGCCCTGGTACTGGTACGGCTTCGATCACTTCTGGTTCGCCGCGCTCATGGTCGTGCTGATTCCCGGCGCGCTCGCCTTCGTGTTCGGCTGGCTGGCGTTTCGCTCGCGGGTCACCGGCGTTTACCTGTCGATTATCACCCAGGCGTTGACTTATGCGCTGATGCTGGCTTTTTTCCGCAATGAAATGGGTTTCGGCGGCAACAACGGCCTGACCGACTTCAAGGACATCCTCGGCTACAATCTGCAGCAGGATGGCACCCGGGTCACGCTGTTTTTCCTGTCGGCACTGCTGCTGGCACTGTGCTATGCCCTCAGCCGCTATCTGATGAACGCCAAGTTCGGCCGTGTTATCGTCGCCATTCGCGACGCCGAGGACCGGGCGCGCTTCATCGGCTACCGGGTGGAGAATTACAAGCTCTGGCTGTTCACCCTGGCGGCGGTGATCGCCGGCATCGCCGGCGCGCTGTATGTACCGCAGGTGGGCATTATCAATCCCGGAGAATTTTCGCCGCTTAACTCCATCGAGCTGGTGGTATGGGTGGCGGTCGGCGGGCGCGCCACGCTGTATGGCGCGGTAGCGGGGGCCGGCATTATCAACTACGCGAAAACCTGGTTCACCAGTATTCTGCCGGAAGTCTGGCTGTTCGCCCTCGGCGCTTTGTTCGTCATCGTTACCCTGTTTCTGCCCGACGGCCTCGCCGGCTTGCTGCGGCGGCGTAAAACCGCCGCCCCACCGGCGGCCCAGTCGCAATCCGGGGAGGCGGCGGCATGAACAATCTGCGTCAGACCTGGCAGCAGCTGCAACAGGGTATGCGCCGCGACCGGGTTTTCGATTTCATCGCCGAGAACCGCATGCCGTTTCGCGGCCAGGGGCATATGGCGCTGCCGGGCGTGGTCGACGTCAGCCATGGCACCCTGCTCTACCTGGAAAACGTCAGCGTCAGCTTTGACGGCTTTCGCGCGCTGAACAATCTGACCCTCTATATCGACGATGGTGAACTGCGCTGCATCATTGGCCCCAACGGCGCCGGCAAGACGACCATGATGGACGTCATTACCGGCAAGACCCGCCCGGATTCGGGCAATGCTTTTTTCGGCCAGACCCTGGACCTGACGCGCATGAGCGAAACCGATATCGCCAACGCAGGTATCGGCCGCAAATTTCAGAAACCGACGGTGTTTCCCCGGCACAGCGCATTCGAAAACCTGGAGTTGGCGCTGCAGGCGGATCGTCGCCCGTGGCACACCATGCGCCATCGCCTGACGCCGACGCAGCAGCTGCAGATCGAGGAAACGCTGCACACCATCGGCCTGCTGGCCGAACGCGACCGGCCGGCAGCCCTGCTGTCCCACGGCCAGAAACAGTGGCTGGAAATAGGCATGTTGCTGGTGCAGAACCCGCGCCTGCTGCTGGTGGACGAACCGGTGGCGGGCATGACCCACCAGGAAATGGAACAGACAGCGCAGCTGCTCACCCACCTGGCCGGCAGGCATTCTGTGGTCGTCGTCGAGCACGATATGGACTTCGTGCGCTCCATTGCCCGCCGGGTCACGGTGCTGCATGAGGGCTCGGTGCTGGCCGAAGGCACCATGGACGAGGTGCAGAACAATCCGCGCGTGGTGGAAGTCTATCTGGGTGAATGATCATGCTGAACATCGAAAAACTCAATCAATACTACGGCGAAAGCCATACTCTGTGGAACGTCGATCTCGACATCGCCGCCGGTTCCTGCACCTGTCTGATGGGCCGCAACGGCGTGGGCAAAACCACCTTGCTGAAGACTATTATGGGTCTGCTGCCATCGCGTTCCGGCCACATCCGCTATGACGGCGATGACATCGCCACCGAGCGCGCCGAAACCCGCGCCCGCCACGGCATCGGCTTCGTGCCCCAGGGACGGGAAATCTTTCCATTGCTGACCGTCGAGGAAAACCTGCGCATCGGCCTGCCGGCGCGCCGCGACGGCTCGCGCCAGATACCGGAGAAGATTTTCGATCTGTTTCCGGTGCTGAAAAAAATGCTCAGACGCCGCGGCGGCGACCTGTCCGGCGGCCAGCAGCAGCAGCTGGCCATCGGCCGCGCCCTGGCGCTGGAACCCCGCATTCTGCTGCTGGATGAACCCACCGAAGGCATCCAGCCCAATATCGTGCGCGAAATCGGCGACATTATCCTGCGCCTGAACCGCGAGGAAGGCATCACCGTGCTGCTGGTGGAACAGAAACTGCCTTTCGCCCGCCGCATTGCCGATCGTTTCTGCATCATGGACCGGGGTCGTGCCGTGGCCAGCGGCGCCATGGGTGAACTGGATGACAGGCTGATCCATGACTATCTGACGGTCTGACTGCCCAGGTAGTCACAGCGGTATTTGCCATCGCCGGCGTTTACGCACAGGGCGATGCCATAAAAAAATCCGGTCACTCCGCCGCGCCAGGCGATGCGGAAACCGACAAATCACCGATTTTCTTGATCCAGCGCAAATTTCACCGGTGAATCGCCGCGCGCTTGATGCCGACATTAAAAATTCCAGTGCTGACGTGCGCCGCCATGCGTAGTTTTACGTATGCCTGCGAACGACCTTCCGCAGTGAAATGCCTCTTCGTTTCCACCCACACAAGGAGTTGTATGATGATCAAGGTACTGACGCTCACCTCACTTACCCTCACCCTGTGCGCGACCGGCGCACTTGCCGCCGACGGCGCCACCGTCTACCAGGGCACGTGCAAGATGTGCCATCAGACCGGCGTCATGGGCGCGCCCAAGTTCGGCAACAAGGAAGACTGGGCACCGCGCATCACCCAGGACAAAGCGGTGCTGGAAGAACACGCGCTCAAGGGATTCAAAGGCGCCAAGGGCGCGATGCCGCCCAAAGGAGGCAAACCGGCTCTGTCCGACGACGAGGTGAAGGCGGCGGTAACCTATATGGTAGACGCGGCGAAATAATCTCCTCCTCGGGAGGCGTGGCTAAGCCTCTGGCCGCGCCTCCCCGTTTTGCGATGTACTGCAGGCGCCACGGCGCCGGCGAAATCAAGGAAGACTGACTCCGGTCATCGCTCCGCTCACCGGTAATATTTCACAGTTCTCATCCAAGTAAGCTCTCTGTAAGGCGACGACTACGACAATCGGGCCTTCGCTCGACGAATTCCGCCACGCGGTCTGGCCGGTTACCCTTGCGTTTGCGCGACCGGTTCGCCGCCTGCGGCCACAGGGGAGAGTCGGCCATGGAACGATACCAGCATCTTATGACGGGCATGGTTGCCCTGTTATTGACGGTCAGTCTGAACAGCGGCTGCGACCATGCGACAGATGCGCAAGCTACCCTCAGTCTGCATCTGGATCATGCCACGGCGCCGGCAACAGCCACGCAGGTCCGCGGCGCCGGCCTGGTCGGCCTGGAACCGCCGCTGGACCTGGACGAGGTGCGGATCAGCGTTCACGCCGGCGAACACGAAGTGGCCAGCAAAACTTTTTCCGCGCAGAACGACACCATGCATCTGCAAGTGCCGGCGGAAACTGCGCTGCGCGTCAGCGCCGAAGTTTTTACCGGCGGCATGTTGCGCTACAGCGGCGGCGCCGACATACCCGCCATCGAACGCGGCGGCCGGCGCGCCGTCAGTTTCGAATTGCTGCCGCCGGCGGCGCTGCGTGCGGCGCCCGCCCATCCCCTGTCCCTGGCCCAGGATGGCGGCGTGCTGCTGGCCTGGGATCCCGTCGCCGGCGCCACCTCCTACAACATCTACTGGTCCACCCAGACCGGCGCCGGCATCGGCGGACAGAAGATCGCAGGCATTACCGACAACAGCTACCACCATACCGAATTGAGCAATGGCGTCACCTATTATTACGTGATTACCGCGGTGTTTTCTCAGGACGAAGGCGACCCCACCGCCGAACTGTCGGCCACGCCAGCGGCCTTGGTGGACAGCGACGGCGACGGCCTGGCGGACGGCGATGAAATCAATGTCTACCACACCTCGGCCGACAACGCCGACAGCGACGGCGACNNAGCGACGCGCTGGACGCGACCAGCCATCCCGCCGGCAGCGTGATCCCCAGAGGCACCGATATCTTCGCCGATCGCCAGACTGTTATCTGGAGCCTGCGCAATGCGCCGTATATCATCGAAGGCGGCATCACCGTCCAGCGCGGCTCCTCCCTGACCATAGAAGCCGGGGTGGTAGTCAAGCTTGGTCAATACGGCGCCATCAACGCCTACCGCGGCAGCAGCCTCGATATGGCGGGCGCCGCGCCGCCGCCGCAGCATGTGATCTTTACCTCGGTGCGCGACGACAGCATCAACGGCGACAGCAACGGCGATGGCGACGCCAGCGTGGCCAATGCCGGCGACTGGAGCAATGTCGGTTACACCGACGGCAGCAGTGGCAAACTACGGCACGTGGAAATGCGCTATGGCGACAACGGCATGCTGGCCATCGCCGGCGCCGACAGCGCGGTCGATGTCGGTCACCTGCTGACAACCGCCAATGCGGGCTACGCCGTCAATATCCACAGCGGGGCCGCCGCCGTTTTCAGCGACATCACCATCGACAAGACCCGTTATCCGCTGGATACTCACGCCTTGCTCATCTCCTACGCCAGCCCGGTATTCAGCGGCAGCAATCGCATCGACAAAACCGGCAATATCAGCAGCGCGGGCATCAACGTCGGCGGCGACTCGGCGCCGACCCTGGAAAATTTCACCATCACCGGCGGCCAGTACGGCATGGTGTTGTATGGCGCGCGCGGCCGCTACCGCAACATCAGCATCAGCGACGTCAGCGCCGCCGGTGTTTACTTTTCCACCTATACGACCGCTGCCAGCGCGCCGGACGAATTCTCCAACATCAGCGTCAGCGGGGTAGCCAATAGCGGCCCGGCGCTGGCGATGGAAAACCAGGTGCTGCCGGCGGGTGTGATCGGCGGTCTGGTGCTCGGCGCCGGGGTCAGCGATCGCTACGTGGCAATCGCCGGCAATTTGATCGCTGGCAATCACACCCTGGTCGCCGATCCGCTGGCCAACGGCGGCAGCGTCTGGCTGCTGGACGGCATATTGAATCTCCTGCAGGGCGCCACCCTGAATGTGGACCCGGGGACCATCGTCAAACTCAACAATTCCGCCGCGCGCCTCAGCGCTGCCGCCGGCGCCACCCTCAACCTCAACGGCAACAGCGATTTTCCCGTGGTCTTCACTTCTTTCAAAGATGATCTCTACGGCGGCGACAGCAATGGCGACGGCAACGCATCACAGCCGCAGGCCGGCAACTGGAACCAGATCAACTACGCCGCCGGCAGCAGCGGCGACCTGCAATGGGCGCGCCTGCGCTATGGACGCAATGGCGCCCTGGCTATCGACATCGATGCCGCTGTCACCCAGGCCAATGTTACGGTGGAATTTTCCAATTAACGGTGCGTACCGCGCACTCGCGCAGCCAAGGATCTTTAGATGATAGCGCGGTGTTTCCTGCGGCTGCGCGGTATCGCCACGGGGTGCGTGCAACCACTCGAAGATGCTGGCGCGATGTGCCGCTGTTCGCGGGTCTCAGGGTGGGGACGGCAGCTCGCTGGCCGCGCCGCTCTGCCCGTAGGCCAGCAGCTCCGCCGTGTACTTGCCTTCGCCGAGCAGGCGGACGATGCCGGTGACCGGCACCTCGGGATGAGTCCAGACCGTGGCGTCGCCATGATACCAGGCGAAATCGGCGGCGCCGTGGTACCGGAAGGCCAGGAGAAAACGACCGGCGGGCGCGGTGACATCTTCCTGCGCCAGATCGAGGCCGAGATAGAAATTCACCCTGCTGGCCTTGCCCACTTCGGCGAACAGCGCTTTGGCATACTTGTGGCCGGGATCGGAAAAATCGGCAACGATGGCCGCGCCGTCGTCGATCCGCGTTACCATCACGGTCACCAGATTCTTCGCCGCATCGGCGCTGTCGCGCCGCCCCGCCGGCGGCATGCTGCGGTAGCACAATTTCTGGGTGGTGCGCCCGTGATAGCCCTGTAAATCCGTCTCCAGCCAGATGCCGCACAGGGCTTCGCCGACCACGGACAATTTCAGATAGGCGCTTTCCCCATGATCATCGATGACGCGATAAGTCGCCCATTGTCCCACGCGCCAGGGCGCCGGCTGCGCGCTTTCCGGTGCGGCGATCACCGCGTCGGCCGCCCCGTGGGAGCGCAGCAGCTGCTCTATGCGTTGCTCCGCGCGCGGCTCTCCAGCGGCACAGCCCTGCGTCAGCAGAACGATTATAAGCAATTGTAATTTGTATATTTTTCTTAACACCCCCACCTCCCGGACAAGCCTCCGCCGACGCCGTTGGCCCGCGGTTTATGGCGAAATGACGCATATTCTTATATCAAATCGCCGGCGCCGGCGCACCATCGCCGGCGGACGCGATTATTTCGGTGAACAATATCACTCCTTGCACTGAATTTTCACCTTGTTGCTAATACCCGCCAGGCACCGTCCGACATTAAGCGGGACGGAACCGCGAATCGCTTTGCTTTTATGAAGTCAGCAGAAGAATTGTTAAACAGTGACCTAACACCGATGCAGCGGCAATTGTCCCTGGTGGCGAAAACGCTGGGCCAGTTGCTGGAACACCCGGACCTGGGCGAAATCTTCGCTTATCTGGACACCGTATCGTCGGTCACCATCGGCCGCTGCGCCAAACGCAGGCACGGCGCGCAAACCGTTGATATTCTGTTTTCCATCAGCTACGCCAGAAAGCCTTCTTTTTCCCAGTTCGTCGAGCGTGTCAATCTGGTGGTCGCCGCCTTGCGCAACAACACCCCGGCGATCGCCTGCAGCACGGACACCCGGACCCGCAATCTGCATTTGATGATCGACGACCCGCACAGCGCCCAGTTGCCGCCGGCCAGCGGCTACGACTTCGTCACCCCCACCATCATCCTCGACGAAGGCACGAATTATCTGATGATAGAGTTGACCTTTCCCCAGACTTACCTGCGCGCGGTTTCCTGAAAACACCGCCTGCGGGCAACGCCCGCCCCTCAGGGGAAAATCAGGTAGGGATGCTGGTGGATCGCCGGATAGATCCTGACGATGATCTGGCCGGTTTGCTCGCCAAACCGGGAATCGATACTGGTCGGCGTACTGTAGCCCATGAACAGGGTGTTGCCCTGTACGCCGGTATAGTTTTCCTCATAGACCACATCCAGGCAGTTGCAATTGCGCGGACAGTCGGCGTATTTCTTATTGTTACACCAGTAGGTCTGAGTGAAACGGGAATTGGGGTGCGCCGCCGCGGCGTCCTGCAGGGTCATGCCTTCGACCAGCCGGCTGTGGAGTATGGCGTCATCGATCACCGCATCCGGAATATTGTGCATTCTCTGATTGTAGTTCACGTTGTTGCGCCGTTGCGCCAGATAGGCATAGCGGGGATTGCGGTCGGGCTCCACACTGCTCACCGTAAACAGCTCACCCGCGGCCTCCAGGGTGATGGTATTGCCCGCATAGCCGAACAACTTGAGCTGGCAATGCGAACAGGCGGCGTCGCAGACGCCGACTTCCCGGCCGTCGCAATAGTGGCGCCGGAAGACATCGCCGTCGTAACCCGCCGCCACCAGCCGCTGCGTGATCTGCGGCTGCGTCAGCTGCTCGCCGACGGCAAATTCCGGCACCTCCATGACCTCGATCATGCCGCAGCCGGCAACCTGCAACGCAAGCAACAACAACAACAGCGGCCTCATCCATTCCTCCGAATAGCGCCCCATTCCAACGACCGCCACCGGCAAACCGTTCGGCCGGGCAGGCCCGCGGCACGATTCGGGGACGACCGCACCCGCCCCGTTGTCACTGCAGGGCAAATGCATTGAACACGCCGTCCGCGGCGGAACACCCGGAGGCATTACAGATCCGCCAGCGTTTCGGATAACCATAACGTTCATCGTATTCGACTTCCACGCCATTGCCACTGAGCAGCGTTTCCCGCAGCAGCGAGAACACATCGTCGATCATCAAGGTGTTTTCCAGATCCGCCCCGCTCATGGCCTCACCGAACTGGCTGCTGCTGTAGTCATAACCGCTGGCGACGCGGCCATCAATAACTTCCAGTATTTTATAACGGGATTCGCAGCCAGTATTGCCGGTGCAGCCGGAGCGCAGGTTATAGGCTGAAAGCGCGGAAGCTTCCCACTTGTCCAGACCGGCATCCAGCAAGGCCAGCTCACCGGCCAGCGCGGGCCGGAACTTGTCCGTGGCATCGTCCATACAGGCCGCCAGCAGCAGACTCAGCCAGAGAAGCGGCAGGAAAGTCTTCGCACCCATAGCTTTATAATTCATCCTTGTTGCGCGCCACCACCATGGTCCTCCGCAATCCCGCGGGCCACTGGGGGTAGGTCGAAAACGCCGCCCGCACCGTCGGGGCATCCGGGCGCTGCCACGGTCGCGGGCTGCGCACCATAATAACGAAAATCACCCGCGGCTGGCGAGCCGGTGTGCGGAAAAAAGAAACGCCCGCACCGGCAGGGCGCTGCCAGCGCGGGGTTTATTCCTTTAAATAAAAAAGTGATTGCGGTATCGACGGACGAGTGATAGCGCGGCAGGCTCGCTTACTTCCAGCCCCAGACCGCCTCCTCCAGCAGCTTTTCCACGCCATCATAGATGCCGTTTTCCGCCAGCTGGAAATTAGGCGCTTCTTTACTGTACTGGACCAGCAGCTTCTGCGCCGCGGTAGAGCCTTCCTTGCTCAGCAGATTGGTACGCAGCAAGGCCTGCATCTCGGGGCTGACCCGCTTCGACACGGTGATGGTCTGGTTGGGCAGGGGATGGCTGGTATAAACCACCTTCAGCCGGGCGCGCTCCTCGTCTTTTATTTTCTTGAAATAAAACTGGTCGCGCAGCAGCATGGCGTCACATTCATGTGCTTTAAAAGCGGTGTAAACGCTGTTCATGTCACCGGTGATTTCCTTGACTACCGGCGGTGTGGCGACGAATTCGGCAAGAAAGACCACCATCCCAAGATTGGGGGACGGCAGACCGCAGGTTTTCCTGGCGCGCAAACTGCGCAGGTTCTTGATATTGGTCTTGTCCGCCCAGGTGACGACCACAAAGCCCAGATCGCTGGGAATTTTCACCAGCGCCTCATGCCCCAGATGCTTGATACGCCAGGCGGCGAAGTGCGGACCGTCGAAAACGATATCGTATTTATCGTGCCGCATCCCTGCAGAATACACTTCCCAGTCGTCCTGATGCAGGTAAGTAACTTTCTCACCGGTCTTTTCGCTCAAATATTTGGCGATCGGTTCAAAAACCAGATCGTCCTGTTCGGCGGTGCCGCGCGGCGGCGCGGTCATGATCAAATCGGCCTGCACCGAGGTGGCAAGCAGAATTCCCGTCAACGATATCAGCCTGGTCAGCCACTTCTTATCCATAAACGTCTACCCCTTATGCAATCATTAGTAGTTTCGCCGTTGTTTTGCCCGCCGAGCACCGGGGCCGCCGCAAGCGCGGCTTGCCACCGTGCCTCGCATAAGCAGGGACTCACGGCAGCCACGATCTGCTCGTGGCTCGCCGAGCTCGGTCAGCGTATCCATAATATAAAAGGCGATATTGAGGTAACTGTGACTCAGGTCACAAAATAGATGAGTGTTTCACAAGGTTAATTAGCCGCCCCTTCCACCGATACGATCGCCACCCGGCTGGCAGATCACCGGTAGAGCAACACGCCGAGCAGAACCAGGGCCAGCAGCAAAGATACCGACTTCCAGAACCCTGCCGGATTTCTCTCCAGCAATGGCGGCCGCGCCCGGTGCAGGAAACGTTTATTGGGAAAACGCAGATCGAAAAGAAATTCTGACAGCTCCGCATAACGCTTTTCCGGGTTAATCTGCAGCGCCTGGCGAATGGTTTCGTCAACCCATGGCGGCAACTGCCGATTCGTGGTCAGCAGGGAGTGATACTGCAATTTACGCTGCGCAGCCCGGTTTCGACACTTCGCCACTTCCGCATCGTACGGCAGGCGACCCGCCGCCAGCATCTGATAAGCAATAACCCCGAGGGAAAACAGATCGGAGCGAACGGATCCCGCCTCGCCCAGAAAATATTCCGGCGCGGCATACTGCGCCGTGCCCAGCAAACCATCGAATCGTTGCGGCAAATCGACCTCGGCGATACCGGCGACACGCACTGCGCCGAAATCGATGATCTTCAGGGTGCCGTTGCCATCGATCATGATATTTTCCGGACGCAGATCCTGATGCAGCATTTCCTGGCGATGAAAAGCCCGCAAGCCCCTGGCTATCTGCTCAAGCATGGAGCGCACGGTTTCCAAATCGGGTTGTGGATGGTCCGCCATCCACTGCCGCAGCGTCTGGCCATCGATGTATTCACTGACGGTATAGATATAGTTGCGTCGTCGGGTCGGTGCGCCCGCCTTAAGCACATGGGCGCTGCTCACGCGTCGCGCCACCCATTCTTCCATCAGAAAACGTTCCAGGTACAGTGGGTCGCCGCGCAGGTCGAGCGACGGCGTCTTGATCGCCACTTGCGCACCACTGCCCTCATCGATCGCCAAATGCACATGGCTGCGGCTGCTGACGTGCAAATCCCTGATGATACGGTAGCCATCGATCATCATTCCGGCCTCCAGCACAGGTGGCAAAGGTAACTCAGTCAGCTGCTGGCGCACTTCATCCACCTGTTGTGCCGGCAGATGGTCGACGCGCAGCAGCTGCACGGTCAGGTTGTCGCCACTGCCCTGACGCAGGGCTTCCTCGAGAATGCGTTTGACGGCCACGGCCGGATCATCGTCGCAACCAGCCACGGCGTCGATCAAGAATCTCTCGCCCACATATTCGTGTACACCGTCGGTCATCAACAGGAATACGTCCGCGACCCGCAACGGCAGCGCATGGTAGTCGATTTCCAGCTGCTGACTGACGCCGAGAGCGCGGGCCAGATAGCTCTTTTCCCCGGCAACCTGCACGCGGTGGTCCGTGGTCAGTTGTTCGATGACGCCATCGCGCAAGCGATAGACCCGTGCATCGCCGGCGTGGAAGACATGCGCCGTCGTCGACTTCAATATCAAGGCACTGAACGTGCAGACGTACCCGCGGTCCAGGTCGTAGCGAAACTGGCTGCGCCGGGTCTGGGCGTAAAGCCAGGAGTTGGTCGCCGTCAGCACCCGCTGCGCCGATGTTTTAACCGACCAGGCATCGGAGGTGCAGTAGTAGTCGGCGAGAAATCCCTGCACCGCGGTGCGACTGGCTTCGTGACTGACGTCGCTGCTGCCTATGCCGTCGGCCAGGGCGATGACCACACCCTTGGCGCCTAGCTGCGGCTCCTGCGGAATACAGGCCGCATGATAGTCTTGATTGCAGCTTTTTCGCCCCTTGTCCGTCGCCTGGGCAATACTGACTTGCAGACCGGAAGTCATGATGCAATATGAGGGTTCCCGG
>DKAS01000084.1 GCA_002448875.1 Proteobacteria bacterium UBA6920
CATCGCGGGGACGAAATGGGGTACTAAACGGTACTTATCGATGGAGTTGTTACAAACTCAAAACATTGAAAAGCTGTCAGCTTGATCGGAGATCGGACCACCGCTAAATGAAAGTGCGAAAAAATGTTGACGCTACCCATTCCGGATGTTGAACACCGATTCCGGAAATCGGCTAAAAGTGTTCATCTTCCGTCGGAATCGGTGTTCAACTTCCGCCGGAATCAGTGTTCATCTTCGATCGGAATGGGTGTTCAACTTGGGCCGGAATACGCAGTGCTCAAGCCATTGGCTATGGCCATAACTGATACCACAAAAACGGGATACAGAATGTTGTCAATTCCGGCCGCTCGTTTATTTTCGAAAAATGCAATGGTCCTTTTATTTCCATCTTTTATAAGATATTCCGCTCCACAATCAAGTATGGTTACATTGTAAGAGACTTCGCCTCGTTCGTCTTTTGCCATTAATTTCTCTATCGCCTGCAAAAGACCATTATCTTCAACTTCTGGATTCGCAATGAGAACAGGGGCCATTTCCGAAACACGAAATTTCTTTTCCCCTTCATGCGCGCTAGGGAATAGAGGGCCAATAGCACCAAACTCTGTTTTTAAATTTCCAAGATAACGCAATGAGCGAATATTGCCTTTCTTCAGTACGCAATGACTATTGAGTAATAATGATGCAATGTCCGCTACAGGAGTCTCCATTAGGTAAATAATTTGGCTCTTAGTTTCCTCCAAGTTACATTTCTCAATATCGCAGATCATGGATTTATTTTTTTACACCCAGTTAGCAACAACTACGGAGATACTATAATTTGCAACTTATTTACCTACTATCGTTACCCCTGACACCCACTGGCGCCGTATCAACTGTAATCATTGCTGATCTGTAATTCGCCAAAGATCTTCAAATGACATTAGCGCAGCTTTTTGTCCACGTGCAGGGCGCAATTCTGTAATTACTCCTGCATCTTTTAATGTCCGAATGTATAGCGCGGCACGTTGTCGTTGAATGTTAAGCCTTCTATAAACCTCGTTCGCTCTGAATACAGGCGTATCGAAAAGCATATCAAGAATATAAATAGCCTGGTCAGAATGAAGAAGATCACTTATTTGGCGTTTCTTGGTTTCGTACAATTCAATTATTCGACGTACTAGATCTAGATTGTTTTTAGCCTGAATAATTAATACATTTAGAAAATATTCTATCCAGCTCAACCAATCCCCCCTGCTTGATATACGTGCCAACATTGCATAGTAATTGTCACGATCCGCTTCCAAATATCGACTTATATACAATGAAGGACTTACAAGGCAACCTTTCTTCATAAGAAAAAGTGGTATTAGTAATCGACCAATGCGCCCATTTCCGTCATCAAAAGGATGAATCAGTTCGAATTGAGCATGTATTAGTGAAGTTTGGATAATTGGATCCAATTTATCATCTTGGATATTGATGAATTCGACAAAGCTTTCAAGCAATTCATTCAAGATTATTGGAGGCGGTGGAACATATAATGCTTCGTCAATAGTGGCTCCTCTTGGACCGATCCAGTTCTGAGTGTTTCTAAATCTTCCTGGATTTTTATTCTCTCCACGTACGCCTTGCATTAATGTGTTGTGCATTTGGCGAATAAGGTGAAGAGTAATCGGTCCCTCTCTAAGACTGTCCTCTGAAATGCGAAGGGTACTTCTATAGTTTAGAATTTCTTGTATGTCCGCTCTTTTTTCTGGTTCAAACTCCTCGCCGGCCTGTTGCTGATACACTTCATTAGCGGTAGCTATTGTGCCTTCAATACGTGACGATAATTCTGCTTCCTTCATTATCAATGGCGATAAAAGCACCCCAGGATTTACTAAGCTCTCAAGTAAACCGTCATAGCGTGACAGACATGCATTCGCACGACCTACTAGTGCTAAAACCGACTCCAACTGTAAATCTGTTGGTGGAAAAGGTCGCGGAATATAGGGATCCATATTTTTGTATGCTATGCCATACACAAAGTATTTTGTGTATGTTAGAAGCTGTTATCAATATACACAACAGGTTTTGTGTCGGGTTCAACTAACATAAAATTCATAAGTAAAAATAGCATAAATATAATATGTGTATTATAGGTATATAAAACATTAGGTTATTGTTGCTCCCTTTTTCAGAACCTAATTTTTTCCCTTTAGTGGTTCCGAAAATCGCAGTCAACTCTTTTAACAGAAGGTACCTATATGGTACCTACCGATTTACGAAATGAATCCACTAAGGGGTAAGTAATTGTTTTAAATGGAGCTGGCGACAGGAGTCGAACCCGCGACCTGCTGATTACAAGTCAGCTGCTCTACCGACTGAGCTACGCCAGCATATGGGAGGGGGCCTATTCTAGTGGAATCGGCGGCCCCGGGCAAACGGCGATCAGCGGCAGGCGATGGAGCGCTGGCCGATGTTGTGGGTGAAGCCCAGGGTGGTGTTCCAGAATTTGTCGGTGAAGGGGTTTTGCGGGTCTTCCTCCACGTCCAGCCAGTAGTTGGTTCGGCTGTTGTATTGTTTGCGGATCGTCGGGTGGTAGCCCAGGCGCTGGGCTTCTTCCAGGCGGCGGTTGGCGGTGCTTTCGCCGCGGAACAGGCCGAGGGAGAGCACATTGCCGGGGGCGTCGGACATGATGGACACATCGTGCAGGCCCCTGCCCTGCATATCGTCATAAGCCAGTTGCGCGTCGTCGGCGGAATTGGCGACGTAGGTGACCCAGTAGCGCAGGTTCTCCACGTTTTCGTCGCTGCGCCAGCGGATGGCGTTGCTGTGGGTTTGCAGGCGGGCGGCCACCAGTTGGCCGGCATCGCGGCTGGCGAAGGGGCCGACGCTGTAGCAGCGGGTGCCGGCGTCGGTGACGGCGCGGCGGGTGGCGTCGGTGAGGACGGCGTGCTGCAGGGTGGCGGCGGTGTCGCTGTCTTCCGGCGGACGGCTGGCCACTTTGGTCAGGCCGGTATCGAGGTCGAGCTCGATGGCGCTGGTCGTCGCTTTGGCGGCGGCTTCGCGCTCGTGCAGCAGTATTATGGAATCTTTGTTGTCTTTGACGTGCAGGCGGGTGTGGCTTACCACGGCGTCGTCGTTTGTGTTGTGGGGGTACTGCCAGGCGAAAAATGCGAGATTGAGTACAGCCATGACTATAAAGGCAAGGCGCATCAGTTTGTCTCCATCGTTGTCAACATGCCCAGTAACACCAAGTGCGGCTCGTAGCTGTGGGGCAACGACAGGTGGGGCGTAAAGAGTCGCCCATCCCCCCCAGTTAGCAGGCATTTTAACCCTTCTCCCCCGTGGCGCGCCAGTTCTTTGGCACTGCGCTGGACGCACTCCAGGGCGGCGATGAAGGTGCCGGTGCCTACGCCGTCCGCCGTATTATGTCCAAAAAAGCCCGGAAGTAACACCCCTTTGTAAGGGGTATCGGGGACGCCGGCGGTGTTCCGGCCCAGGGCCCCGGCCATCAAATTCAACCCCGGCAGGATCAAGCCCCCCAGGTGGCGGCCGTCGGCCAGCAGGGCGTCGATGGTGATGGCGGTGCCAGCGCTGACCACCAGGCAGGGGCCGGAAGTCAAACGGCGAGCCGCCAGCAAGGCCAGCCAGCGGTCGACACCCAGTTGCGCGGGATTTTCATAGCCGTTGCTGACGCCGCCCGCGGCGGCGGTCGTGTGCAGAAAACGCGGCTCCAGCCCCCAGGCGGACCCCAGCCAGCGGGTCACGGCGGCGTCCACCGCGGCGCCGGCCACCGAGGCGATACGCACCGCCGCCGCCGGCGGCACGCTGGCAAAGGCCTGGCCGCAGGCGGACTCGATATCGTCCGCCCGGTACGCCAGGGCGCCGTGCTCGCGCAGTTTGCCGGCCGTCGCCCAGCCCCATTTCAGGCGGGTGTTGCCGATATCCAGCAGCAGCGTGGGACGCGACGGCAGGCTCATGGCGAGACCGCGCGCAGACTGAGCTCGCCGCCGCTGTAGCCGACGGTGGCGCCGTCGGCCTGCTGCAGCAGCAGTTGCCCGGCATCGTCGATGCCGCGGGCGATGCCTTCGATACGGCGATTGGGAGTGACCAGGGCCACCGGCCGGCCGTGATAAACATCCCGCGCCAGCCACTGATCGCGCAGCACCGCCAGGCCCTGCGCTTGAAAGACCGTCATCGCCGCGAAGACGTGATTGAGGATGGCCGCCACCAGGGCATTGCGCGGCGGCAGCGCGCCGGCGATGCTGTGCCAGTCGGTGACCGCCTGGTCGATCTGCTCGCGGTAGCGCGGCGGCAGGCGCAGATTGAGGCCGATGCCCGCCACCACCTGGCAGCCGCCGCCGCCTTCGGCGGTCATCTCCAGAAGAATGCCCGCCAGTTTGTGGCCGCGGTACTGCACGTCGTTGGGCCACTTCAGGCCGATGTCGCGCAAGCCCATCTGCTCCAGCGCCTGCGCCAGGCCGATGGCCACCGCCAGGCTGGCGCCGGCGGGCTGCACCAGGCTGTCGTTGATGCGCCAGACGAAGGACAAATAAATATTGCCGCCAAACGGCGAATGCCAGACCCGGCCGCGCCGTCCCCGCCCCGCCGTCTGCTGTTCCGCCAGGCACACCTGACCATGGCGGGCGTATTTGAGATGCTCCAGCAAGTGCGCATTGGTGGAGCCCAGCTCCATGTGCACGTCGATGGTGGGAATGATGGCCGCCACCGCCGGGGTCAATTCACCGCGTATGCGCTCGGCGTCCAGCAGTTCCAGCGGCGCCGCCAGACGGTAGCCCTTGCCGGAAACGGCGTGCAGCTCCAGATCCAGCTCCTGCAGTTTGTGCAGCGACTTCCATACCGCCGACCGCGTCACCCCCAGGTGGCGCGCCAGGTCCTCGCCGGAATGGAAGCGGCCGTCGGCCAGCAGTTGCAGCAGTTGTTGCAGATTGGACATGGCGGTCGCCTTACCGCAACACCGGTTGAAAATACACCGCGGTGCGCAGGCGGCCGGAGAACAGCGCGCGCAGATGCAGATCGCTGGCGGTGGCGACCATCTCCCAGCCCGACTGCGTTGCCGGTTCCACCCGCAGCAGGCGCAGATAGGTTTCGGGAAAGCTGACGTCGATGCTGACCCGCATCGGATAGTAACCGTCGAGAAATTTGCGCATGAACGGGCCGTTGCGCAGCACGTAGTCGTCGCCTTCTTTTTCCAGCGCCCGGGAGCGGCCGGTGATGCAGACGCGGGCATGGGCCGAGACATTGCGCAGGCGCACCGCCGCCCCCTGCACCCAGGCGTTTTCCATGTTGACGAAGGATTCCACGGCCAGATCGCGAATGCGTTGCGTATTGAAAACGATTTCCAGATCCGGCACCGGATCCAGGTGCTCGTGGCACTGGCGCATCGCCACCCAGCCGCTTTGCACACTGTCGCGGGTGACGATCAGGGAGATAAAATGATGGTGCACCGCCGCCGCCGGCTCCTCGCGGAGAAATTCCAGCTTGCCCTCGTTGACGGCGGCGGCGCGCTGTTCCCAGTCGTCATTGAACAGCCGCTCCGCTTCCTCGTCGCTGATGTCCTCGGCCAGGGCCGTCGTCGCTGCCAGCCCCAGGGCAATGGTATATAGTAGAGCCCATGGGGCACTCTTTAACAGGCGGCGAAACATAGTCAACGGATAGCGCATGACCGGGTATTCTAGCCAATTCCTTCCCGCCCGTCACAGCCGCCCGCCGGTCGGCGCCGCGACGGATGGTGAATAATGGCGCAACTGCCGGAAATCGCCCGCTATTTTCCCTTCGCCAGCGGCCGCTACGAAGTCAAGCCGGGGTTTCATGCGCTGCGCACCGACTTCGGCAACGGCCCCGCCGACCAGTTGCTGTGGCAACTGGACCGCGACTACGGTCGTTACCGCGAGGCCAAGCTGCAGGCGCGGGCGGAACGCCTGGCCAAGTATTACGTCACCGGCGAACTGCCCGAGGAACAGGCGCACGCCGTCTGCGCCTGCCTGGCGCGCAGTCTGGCGCGGCAGCAGCCGGCGTGGTTCACGCTGCGCGAGGCAGGTGGTGATCTGGAACTGCATTGCGCCCTCAGTGGCGACCGGTTGCGCTTCGACGGCGGCGGGCGTTTACTGGCGGTAAGTTATGGTCAGGCAGTGCAACCGGCGTATGTCGACGGCCTCGATGCCCTGGCCTGTCAGCTGCAGGAAGACCTCGCCCTGTTTCGCGCCACGCCGGCGGACAATCGCCTGCTGGCGCTGCATTTGTGCTATCCCAATCACTGGGCGGCGGAAGACAAGATAGGCAAGGACTTCATCGCCGTGCATGCGCCGGTACCGGGCATGGACAACATCAACCGCAACGCCGGCCATCTGCTGCACACGGCGCTGCGCTCGGGTCCGCTGGTGCGTTTCGCCTGGGGCCTGGCCACCGACGACCGGCTCAACCACCATCCGCAGCCGCCGCCCGGCGAAGACCCGGCCGCCTGGCGCGGGCGCAGCCTGGACGACGAGCAGACACCGGTGTTCGTGCGCAGCGAGCGGCAAACCCTGTCGGGCCTGCCGGTGGACGGCCTGGGCCTGTTTACCATTCATACGTATTTTCTGCCGCTGACGGACTTGCGCGACGATGCGCCGCGCCTGCGCGCGCTGGTGGCGGCGCTGGCGTCGATACCGGAGGAGAGTCTGCACTACAAGGGATTGGCGCCGTACCGCGAGCGCCTGCTGCGGCGCCTGCGGTCCTGGCTGGAGGATGACGTCTCAGGAGTCTAGGATCGTACGCGTGGCTTCGATCTTTTCGCTTTCGTTTTCCAGTTCCACCGCGTAGGTTTCCGGGGCGAAGCCCAGGCGCTCGAATGACGGGTATTGCGACCAGTCCACGGCACCCTGCTGATGATCGTCGTCCTGGTGAATCTGCAGATTGGCGACTATGACCAGGTCCACGTAATCGCCGCGGCCGCCGACGGGACGCGTTTTCAGTTTCTCGTGCTCGGCCACCACGTCGATCAATTCCGGCGGAAAATCCCAGGCGCGCAGAATCGCCGTGCCCACGGCCACATGCAACTTGCTGATCAGGCTTTCGAGCACATCCATCGACGCCGTCAGCTCGGGATAGTCCTCCGCCTTCTTCAACACCGGCAGAGCGCCGATGTCGTGCACCAGCCCGGCCAGCATGGCGGTATCCGGCGTCAGACGCGCCATCGGCGCCAGGCTGTGGCAGATGGCGGCCACGGTCGAACTGTGCGACCAGATCTCGCGCAGCTTGTGATCGGTCGCGTCGGTGGTGGCCTGAAACATTTGCTGCATAATGGCGCTGGTGACGGTGTTACGTAAAGCGCGGCTGCCCAGACGGACGATGGCCTGCTCCAGGGTATCCACCCGCTTACCACCGCCGACAGCGGCGCTGTTGGCTATTTTAATGACGCGCGCGCACAGCGCGGGATCCGACGACAGGATCTTGGCCAGCCCGGGCGTGGAAACGTTTTCTTCCTCGATGGCATCACGCACTTTCAGCGCGACTTCCGGCAGGGTCGGCAACACCAGTTTTCCCGCCGCCAGTTCGTGCATAACCTCCTGGTAGACGTGTTGTTCGAGATCATTTGCTGTCGATTGTTTCAACTGTGTCTTCATTGCTGCGGCCTGTGGGGGTGTTTCGTGCTGGTTATCGGCGTTTCGCCGGAATTTTTTGCTACGTTTTGTCACAAAGCGCGCGGCGCGCGGCACCGGCGCACGCTGGGTTGTCGGCGCAAGGTGGCGAGGCTTAAGTGTGAATTTTTGTGTCGATCGGAGATCACGCCGCGCGATGCGGCAGGGCCAGATAAGCGTCGGAGCACATCTCCCGCAAGCGGCTGACGGTGCGGCTGAAACTGCCGCTCAGCAGCCCCCCCGCGTACAACTGTGTCGGCGCCACCTCGGCGGTGAAGATGAACTTCACCTGGTGATCGTAGAAGATATCGATCATGTGGATGAAACGTCGGACCGCGTCATCATGATACTGGTTCATCGCCGGAATCCAGCCGGTCAGTATCGTATGGTATTGCCGGGCCAGCTCCAGGTAGTCGGCATTGGCGCGGGGCGCCATGCACAACTCGGTGAAATCCACCCACAACACACCGCCGCCGCAGCCGCGCACCGGCAACGGCCGCGCGTTGAGCAGCAGTTGCTCCGGCGCCGGCGCCGGCCGGCGGGTCAGCTGCGTGTATTCCGCGGCCAGACAGGCCGGTGTATCTGCCTGGCCGATCAAGTGGCAGATGCCTTCGCGCGCCAGCAAGCGGGCGCGATAGTCGCAACCGCCGCCGAAATCGAATACCTGCAGCCGGCGGCTGATGAAATCGATAACCTGCAGGAAACGCTGGCGCTGCAGACCGTTGTGGTAGAGATCCGCCGGCGCGTAGTTGGACGTGAGAATCAGGGTGACGCTGCAGGCATGCAGTGCGGGCAGCAATCCCACCAGCAGCATGGCATCGGCGACGTCGTTGACATGAAACTCGTCCAGCACCAACACCCGGGCGGTGGCGGCAAGACGCGCCGCGACGATGGGCAAGGGATCCGGCGCGCGCGGCAGGTCTTTCAACATGGCGTGGATATCGAGCATGAAGCGGTGAAAGTGCAGGCGTTGTTTGTCGGCGAACGGCAGACAATCGAACAGCAGGTCCACCACATAGCTCTTGCCCCGCCCCACCCCGCCATGCAGAAACAGACCAGGAACGGCTTCCGGCAGCCGGCGGCGGCGCCAGAAGGGGGTACTGACAGTGACCGGCGGCGTCAGCAGCTTTGTATACAGATCCTCGGCCAGGACCACGGCCTGCGCCTGCACCGGATCATGGACAAATCCCGGCAAGCACAGGTCCTGGGCATATTTTTCGCATGGAGTCATAGAGCATATTCGCCAGTAACCACGGTCAATTTCTCGGAATTTCTGCCGAAAGGTTGAGTACAGGGTACGCCGGACAATACCCAAGCAAAATACTACGATATATGGCCGAGTAATCTTTCATATTTTTATTGAGCATAAATCCGAGTATATTGATTTTAAATGAGCGGTTTACACGGTTAGGGGATAGACCGCCGGAAATATCTTATCGGGGTACTTTATGACACAGTTGACTGAAGAAGATCTTGCACATTTCGTACAACCCACCGAGGACAAGCTGTCCAGCCTGGGCGCCGGCTGCTATGTGCGGGTGCATGATGGCGGCAAATGCTACTGGGCGGAAATCACCGAGCGCAATGGCACGAATTACTGCGGCAAGGTGCACAAGGAACTGGCGACACCGGGTTGCCCGAAGAGCGCATCGGCCATAGGCAGCGATGTGCAGTTCCAGGAAGGCAATATCGTGCTGCTGGGCTGCGACAACTATTGCTGGTGCTGATCATCGTTTATCACGGTGCCGGGTAACGATCCGGCACCGGCTATCGCTTTACCTTTCCCTTCTGTTCACTTTCCCGCTTCGCGCCGCTGCCGCGCCGCGTGCGCCAGCGAGCGCAGCATGGTTACCGTGTCTTCCCAGCCTATGCAGGCATCGGTGATGCTCTGGCCGTAGGTCGGCGCTTTACCCGGCAGGATATCCTGACGCCCGGCCACCAGATGGCTCTCCGCCATGACGCCGATAATGCTGCGTTGTCCACGCGTCAGTTGCTCGCAAACATCGGTACAGACTTCCATCTGCCGCTGATATTGTTTGCGACTGTTGGCGTGACTGAAATCTATCATCAGCGGCGTCGCCAGACCCGCGTCCTTGAGATTCTGCACCGCCTGCGCCACGTGTTCGCGATCGTAATTGGGTTCGCGGCCGCCGCGTAAAATCAGGTGGCAATCCTCGTTGCCGGCGGTGGAAAAAATCGCCGAGTGGCCGGTCTTGGTCAGCGACAGGAAATGATGCGGCTGATTGGCGGCGCGGATGGCATCGACCGCGATCTGCAGCGTGCCGTCGGTGCCGTTCTTGAAACCCACCGGACAGGACAGACCCGAGGCCAGTTCGCGGTGCACCTGGCTTTCCGTGGTGCGGGCGCCGATGGCGCCCCAGCTGATCAGGTCGGCCACGTACTGCGGCGTGACCAAATCGAGAAATTCGGTGCCGGCCGGCATGCCCAGGGAATTGATATCCAGCAGCAGCTTGCGCGCCAGGCGTAAACCCTTGTTGATATGGAAACTGTCGTCGAGATCGGGATCGTTGATCAATCCCTTCCAGCCCACCGTGGTACGGGGCTTTTCGAAATACACCCGCATCACCACCAGCAGATCCTGCTGCAATTCGTCCCGCATCACCTTCAGCCGTCCGGCATACTCCAGCGCCGCCACCGGATCGTGGATCGAACACGGGCCCACCACCACCAGCAGACGGTCATCGTAGCCCAGGAGTATGTTATGAATGCTTTCCCGGGTGCTGACTATGGTGTCGGTGGCGATTTCGGTCAGCGGATATTCCTGGTGCAGGGCCGCGGGCGAAACCACTTCCCGAATGGAGAGTATCCGCAGGTCTTCGGTTTTCTGTTTCATCAACATGCTACTGGTTTAGGGCTGAAAAAAGAGCGTTATTATAGCGGAATCCCTCGCGAAAAACCCCGCGGGCTTGGCTCGGGGACGGCGCGGGTTCTTTCCGCGCAGTTAACAAGGACTAAGGGCTGCGGACTCGGCAAAAACTGGTAACACGTTGTTTTATAAACACTATCAATAGTGCGGGGGTAAGCGTTGAAAGCCGCCGACCTGCGGCGCCAGGGTTGGCGACGGCGCGGGCGATGGCAGGGGTCGCCGCGGCACCTCCGGTGACGCGGGCAGCGGCAGCGGTTGGCTACGGGCCGCGCTCAGGGCTGGCGCGGCGCCCTGCAACAGCCAGCGCAGAATTCCCGCCCAGGCATCGTATTCCTGGCGGAAACCTTTCTTCAATTCACAGATTCCCAGCCCCTGGTCGGTGGCACGCACGTAGTTCTGCGAATCATGCAGGCGGCCGACGATGGGTATCCCCACACTGGCCAGGAAGTTTTCCAGCTTGCGCAGGGCCAGGGTGCGCTCGCGCAGACGATTGACCACCAGGCCGATGCGCACCGGTGTGGCCTTGATCTTACAGGCTTTCATCAGGTTGAGAATAAACGCGTCGGTGGCGTGCATATCGATGGTCGAGGGCAGCACCGGCACCAGCACCGTATCGACGCTGCGCATCAGATCGAACAACTTGGGCAAGGCGATGCCGGCCGGGGAATCGACGACATAGTAGGCTGTCTCCGGCGGGATGCGCTGCTGCCAGCTGCGGGTGGCGTTTTGCTTTATCACATGCGGATTGATGCCGTAGATGCGCGGGCAGGACTCGGGCCGCGTCTGCAGCCAGGCGGTAGAGGACGCCTGGGGGTCGTCATCGTATAAGGCGGTGACGTGGCCGGCGCGCGCCAGCTCGCAGGCAAGATTGGTGGCCAGCGTGGTTTTGCCGCTGCCGCCTTTGGAATTGATTACCAGCAGTTTATGCACGACGTCGGTCCCGCGGTATTCCCGAATTGGCGGAAGCAACGCCTGTGTTCCACCCCGTGTGCCGAATCAAAGGTCAGCGTATCGTACACATTGTAGGCAGCCCCGGCTGAAGTCGCAATTAAAAATAGCCGCAACAGCCAACAATCTTCGTATAAAACACCACTTCTTTATGGTAGCTGCCGCCGTGTCGCGATAATCACGAGCGAGCGGTCTTGCCGCACGGGATAATTGGGGACAGGAAAGATAAAACCGAAACCACCGCCGCCGGCGCAATCTACCGGCAGCAGTGTGATGTGGGCGACGCGTCAGGCCGCTTCGCGCAGCAGAAAACCCGACAGCGAATTCAGCAGGGCCCGGTGATCCAACTTGGCCAGCGCGGACGGCAGAAACGGCGCGCATTCATCGAACAACAGCCGAGCCAGATGATCCGCAGTCTGTTCCTGGCCGCAGAATAGAATGGGCGACAGACTGAACTCGGGAATACCGCGAATTTCCTGCATGATCTGTAACTGGCTCTTCTGCCCGTCGTGGCAAACCATCACCAGTCCAGCAAAAAATTCAGAGGGCGCCATGCCTTTGTCACCCTGTCCCCAGGCGGTATAGACCTGGTAACCTCGGGCTTGCAGCACGTTTTTGAACTTCCGCAAGGAGTCTTCGTAACGGTCAATCAAGAGCACTTTCATGTTAACCCCCAAACATTTTCAGGTAACACATGGTGTGTCGGATACAACATCCACTGGTACCCCAACGACGGGATGCAATTTTCATTTATGCCTGCCTCAAGTTTCCTTGTTCAGCTTAATCCCATCTTAAAAAAACATAAAAGACACCCTCTCCCGGCATTGTTTAATGTGCTACAGTAATGAACAATTTGATGCAATGTGGCTGATTCCAAAGGCCGGTGCCGGCAGCTGAACGATGGTGGGCACCCTATGAACCAGCAAGATAAATTGTATAGTTGGTAAGCAGAGTCACGCCGCACATTGTCCACCGGGTGCGAAGGTGTGAGGGTGAATTACGGTGACGCACCCCGATCGCCGGGTTAAGGATGACCTGACAAACAGGTAACCGACGACCGAATACTCATGACATCATCCAGACGCCTATATGCAGTCTTCCTTGTCTTGCTGACCTGCGTGCTAGCCGGTTTCGGTGCGCGGGCGGCAGCGGACGAGCCCCCGGCAACATCGCTTCCGCACCACTTTACCTTCGGCGTGGTTCCGCAATTCGAACAGCGCAAACTGTTCGCCATCTGGCGGCCGATTCTCGACGAAATCGAACGCCGCACCGGTTTCGTCATCACCCTGACCGGATCGCCGCGCATTCGCGATTTCGAAAAAGACTTCGCCAATGGCGCCTTCGATTTCGCCTACATGAATCCCTATCACGTGGTGCAGAGCGGCTACAACCACAGCAACTCCTATCTGCCCATTTTGCGCGACGGCGGGCACGTGCTGCAGGGCATCATCGTGGTGTACAAAGACAGTCCGCTGCAATCGATCAGCGATCTGAAAGACACCGAAATGGTGTTCCCCTCGCCGAATTCGCTGGGCGCCACGCTGCTGATCCGCAGCGAGCTGAAGCGGCGCTACGGCATAGAAGTCATCCCCAAATACGTGCAGACCCACAGCTCGGTCTATCTGTTCGTGGCGAAGAACCTCGCCCAGGCCGGCGGCGGCGTCGCCAGCACCCTGAGCCTGGAGAGAGACGAGGTAAAAAACCGCTTGCGTGTGCTCTACCAGACCCCGCCGATTCCGCCGCACCCGATTACCGCGCACCGGCGGGTGGCGCCGGAACATCGCGACGCGGTGATGCGCGCATTTCTTGAATTTGCGCAGACCGCGGAAGGACAGCGGGCCCTGCGCCAGGTTCCCATCGATGAGTTGATAAGCACCAGTCTTATCGACTACCGCTCCCTGTCATCGCTGGATTTTCGGGGGTATCGTGTCGAATAACAAGGTCACGGGAATCGCGCACCTATGGCGATGAAAAGCTTTGCCGGTCTGCGCATCAAGCTGTTTCTGCCTCTGATTTTCTTCAGCCTGCTGGTCGTCTGGTACGCCCATTTCCACTGGCTGCCGCAATTTTTCTCGCTGCTGGAGCAAAACAACACCTATGAGCTGAATGCGCACCTCAACAGCATCGCCGAAAACCTGGTGCCGTCGCTGCTGGACAACCAGCTGGCGGCGGTGTCGGAAAACCTGGACGCTCTGCTGCAGAAAAACTCGCAGTGGATCAGCCTGCAGCTGTTCGACATCCAGGGCAATCTGCTCTACCCCTTCAATCCGCCCAGCGCGGACCTGTACACCGAGCATATTTACGCCATTCGCCAGCCCGTCTCCTACCTGGGCCACCACCTGGGATCCCTGGTGCTGGTGGTCGACAGCAGCCAGGACATGGAAGCGGTCAGGCGCCTGCAGCGCAAGTTCATGTGGGCGCTGTTCACCCTGATCGCCATTTTTCTCGCCGGCGTGGCCTTGAGCCTGGAATGGATCGTGCGCCGCCCCCTCAACCAGTTGTCCACCGCCTCCAATATGCTGGCGCGCGGCTACTTCTCCACCGCCCTGCCCAAGCGCCGCAGCGACGAGGTGGGACGTCTGGTGGAAAGCTTCGCGTCGATGCGCAACGCGATTCAGCATTCGCAGCAGGAGCTGAAACGGGAAATCAGTAATCACAAACGCACGGCACAGAAGCTTTACCGCGAGAAGGAGCGCGTATCCTACCAGGCCAGCCATGACGCGCTGACCGGGCTGGCCAACCGGCGTGAACTCGAATTGCGCCTGTCCAATGCGCTGCACATGGCGAAACAGACCGGCACCGAACACACCCTGCTGTATCTCGATCTCGACCAGTTTAAAATCGTCAACGACACCTGCGGCCATATCGCCGGCGACGAACTGCTGCGCCAGCTGGCGGTGATTCTCGAGCATTCGATCCGCAAGGGCGACACCCTGGCGCGCATCGGTGGCGATGAATTCGGCGTACTGCTGGAAAACTGCACCCGCGACGAGGCGGTGCGGATCGCCGGCAGCCTGCGCGAGGCGGTGCAGGAGTTCCGCTTCGCCTGGGGTGACAATATGTTCGGCGTCGGCGTCAGCATCGGCGTGGTGCAGATCAGCGCCGACAGCGAAAGCCTGACCCAGGTGCTGAGCACCGCCGACACCGCCTGCTACACCGCCAAGGACATGGGACGCAACCGCATCCAGGTTTACAAACCGGGGGATACGGAGCTGGCGCGGCGCCACGGCGAAATGCAATGGGTTTCGCACATCAACAAGGCGATCGACGACGACCGCTTCGAACTTTACTGCCAGCCCATCGTGCCGGCGAAGAACCATTTCGGCGGCAGCGAACACCTGGAAATCCTGCTGCGCATGACCGACAGCCGCGGCGAACTGATCCCGCCCGGCGCCTTCATTCCCGCCGCGGAGCGCTACAATCTGATGGCGCAGATCGATCGCTGGGTGGTATCGCGCGTGTTTGCCACTCTGCTGGCGCACCCCGATTTCATGCGCGACAACCCCCACACCTATTTCGCCATCAACATCTCCGGCTCCTCGCTCAGCGACGAAAAATTCCTCAATTTCGTCGGCGACCAGTTTCGCGGCTGCAATATACCGCCGCAGTGCATCTGTTTCGAGATCACGGAAACCGCGGCCATCGCCGACCTGAGCAACGCGCGCAATTTCATCGCCACCCTGAAGAAACTGGGCTGCAAGTTTTCCCTGGACGACTTCGGCAGCGGCCTGTCCTCGTTCGCCTACCTGAAAAATCTGCCGGTGGATTTCCTGAAAATCGACGGCCTGTTCGTCAAGGACATCGCCAGCGACCCCATTGATTTCGCCATGGTGAAATCGATCAACGAGGTGGGGCATATCATGGGCATGAAAACCATCGCCGAATTCGTCGAGAACAATCAGGTGATGAACAAGCTGAAATCGATCAATGTGGACTACGCCCAGGGTTACGGCATCGAGAAGCCGTTCCCCCTGCGCGATTACTTCACCCGCGTCAATCTCTCCTCCGGCACCCACTGAACGCCGCGGCATCAGCCGGCGGCGAAGTAATTCTGCAAGTAGGTATCCAGATCGACGCTGTCCTCGGTCTCCATGCGCCGCTGCTCGGCCTGCGAGGTGGCGGCCAGTTCGCGGAAAAACGCCTGATCCGGCTCCGCCAGCGTCGCGGCGCGCAGCGCCGCCTGGTGGGCCAGGGATTTGCGCAGGGCAAAATCGAAGAAGCTTTCACCGCTGGCATTCAGCTCCGCCAGCATCCGCGCCGATGGGGTAGTCTGCGGGTCGAGGAATTTCTCCCGCTGCAACTGCAATACCCGGCTGTACTCATCGGTGGCATGGGCACGATCCAGCAGCGCACACACCCCCTGCATCTGCTCGCAGATCTCCAGGCCCCATTGCCGCAGCGGCAACGCGGCGCCGGCGCGTTGCAGCCGCAGCTGCGGATCGCGGCCGCGATGCGCCACCGCCGCCAGATTAGCGTCGATACCGGCACGTTCCTCGTCACTGATGGTCGGGCTGTCGCCCAGCAGGCAGTACAGCAGCAGGGCTTCAAAGAATATTATGGATGTCCGGCCTATACCCACCGGCTCGAAGGCATCGACATCCGGCGAACGCAGCTCCAGATAGCGGACACCGCGCGCCGCCAGGGCATTCACCGGCTTTTCCAGCACGCCGACGATTTGCTTCGGCCGCACCGAACTGTAGTACTCGTTCTCGATCTGCAGGATATTGCTATTGAGCTGCCGGTATTCGCCGTCGACCTTGACACCCATCGCCTCGTACCTGGGATGCGGCGTGGAAATGGCGCGGCGCAGGCATTTCACATACGCCTGCAGGTCGTCGTAACAGACGCGCACGCCGGAATCGACTTCCTTCTTATTCTGGTACCCGATGTCGCCGAGGCGCAGCGACGTAGCAAAGGGTTCGTAATACGTGCCCTTGCCCAGCAGCTGCATGGCCGGCGGTTTGCCGCCGGCAAAGAATGAAGCGCACACCGCGGGCGACGCCCCGAACAGATAGGGCACCACCCACCCTACCCGCAGCAGATTGCGGATCAGGCAGAAATACTGCTCATCGACGAACTGGCGCAGTGGTTTGTCCATGCCCAGCAGTTGCCGGTAAACGTGCCAGAATTCGTCGCTGTAGGAATAATTGAAATGGGTGCCGGCGATGGCCTGCATGGTGCGTCCGTAGCGGTGACCCAGCCCCTGACGGTAGATGTGTTTCATCCGACCGGCGTTGGAGCTGCCGTAGCGCGCTATGGGGATGCTGGCGTCGCCGGCGATCACGCAAGGCATGCTGGTGGCCCAGATGAATTCGTCACCGATGTTCTGGTACACGAAGACATGGGTCTTGCGCAGAAACTCCAGCAGTTCCGTCACCGATGCCAGCGGCGGGGTGATCAATTCCAGCAACGCCTCGGAATAGTCGGTGGTGATATAAGGATGGGTCAGTGCCGATCCCAGGGCCGGCGGATGCGGCGTCTGCGCGATCTTGCCCTCGGCGCTGACCCGCAGACTTTCCTTTTCCAGTCCGATGAGACGGCCGCGCAGACTGCCGGCATGATCGCCGGCCGCCAGCGCCGCCACCCGTTGCTCTATACCTAGAATCAATTGCTTCCCCTCGCCGTCTTTGCCTCACCCGGCAAAGGCCAGGCGCTCCCCGCGGCGCGCGCCGCGCCGACTCAACCGCCCTTGGCTTTGCCCTGACTCTGCCTGGCCTGGTTTTCCTTGGCCATGAAATCCTCGATCATGGCGGTCGGTACCGCCCCCGCCTGCTGCGCTTGCAACTGGCCCTGGGGATCAAAGAACAGGAAAGTAGGCGTGCCCTGGAACGACGCACCGGTCAGACGGGTAAACAGGGCTTCCAC
>DKAS01000232.1 GCA_002448875.1 Proteobacteria bacterium UBA6920
GGCCGGCGTCATCAACGGCATCGGTCACTGGTGGGGTTACCGCCATTACGAGGTGCCGGATGCGTCCACCAATGTTTTTCCCATCGGCATTCTCATCGGTGGCGAAGAGTTTCATAACAACCACCACACCTACCCCAATTCCGCCAAGCTGTCGTCCCGCTGGTGGGAATTCGACATCGGCTGGTTTTATATCCGTCTGGGCGAGTTGCTGCGTCTGACCAGCGTGAAGAAAGTCGCGCCTACGCCGCTGCTGGGCGAGCGCAAGGCGGTAGATCTGGATACGGTCAGCGCCGTGGTGTTGAACCGGTTTCAGGTCATGTACCGCTACCGCAAGGACGTGATCACCCGGGTGGTGAAGGAAGAAATGGGCAAGGCCGACGCGTCGCTGCGCGCGTTGCTGCAGCGGGGCCGGCGTCTGCTGGCGCGGGAGGAATCGCTGCTGGACGCCGACGCCCGTGCCCGGCTGGCGACGATGATCGAACGCAACGACAAGCTCAATACCATCTATCAGTTCAAACAGCAGTTGCAGGAATTGTGGAAGCGCTCGGCCGCCAACCAGGAAGTGCTGCTGCAGGCTCTGCAGGACTGGTGTCGCCGCGCCCAGGCCACCGGTATCAAGGCGCTGGAGGAATTTGCCCAGAGCCTGACCCGTTACACCCTGCGTCCGGCGTAAGCGGCTGCGCCCTCGCCCTTATCGGGCGGGGCACCCGCCGGTTTGCCCGGGGAGCGCAAAAACAAAACCCGCCGTAAGGCGGGTTTTCAGTTTGGCTTGGGCCTGATCCAGGCTTATTTTATTTTAGCTTCCTTGTATACGACGTGCTTGCGAACTACCGGATCGAATTTCTTCATTTCCAGTTTGTCCGGCATGGTGCGCTTGTTCTTGGTGGTGGTGTAGTAATGGCCGGTATTGGCGCTGGACACCAGTTTGATCTTTTCGCGGATTGCCTTGGCCATTAGAATTTCTCCCCGCGCTTACGCAGATCGGCCAGTACCTGGTCGATCCCCAGCTTATCGATCATGCGCATGCCCTTGGAGCTCAGGCGCAGTTTCACAAAGCGGTTTTCGCTTTCCACCCAGAAACGGTGGGCATGCAGGTTGGGCATGAAGCGCCGCCGGGTCTTATTGTTCGCATGGGAAACGTTGTTGCCCGTCATCGGCCGTTTACCCGTTACTTGACATACTCTGGACATGACTTGCCTCGTGTCTGTTTTATCTTTCCATTCCCGGCCCTGGGCCAAGGAGCCGAATTTTATACCAGAAACGGGCCAGTTTGGGTAGGGGGTGGATTAAAAAAACGCCGCCGGCCCCCGGGCGGGGTATAATTCGCTTCTTTTTTTCTGGGGAGAGCGCTGATGCGTCCAAGTGGCCGAGCCCCCGGCGAATTGCGCCGGATTCAATTCACCCGCAACTATACCAAACATGCCGAGGGTTCGGTGTTGGTGGAGTTTGGCGACACCAAGGTGCTGTGCAATGCCTCCGTGTCCGATTCTATTCCGCGCTTCCTGAAGGGGAAAGGCAAGGGCTGGGTCACCGCCGAGTATGGCATGCTGCCGCGCTCCACCGGCCAGCGCATGGACCGGGAGGCGTCCCGCGGCCGGCAAGGTGGCCGTACCCTGGAGATCCAGCGCCTGATCGGCCGTTCGCTGCGGGCGGTGGTGGACATGGCGGCCCTGGGCGAGCGCTCGATCACCATCGATTGCGACGTGATCCAGGCCGACGGCGGCACCCGCACCGCCTCCATCACCGGCGGCTACCTGGCCCTGGCCGATGCGGTACACACCCTGCTGGACAATAAAGTGCTGAGCGTCAACCCGCTCAAGGCCCATGTGGCGTCGGTGTCGGTGGGGATCTGCGGCGGGGTACCGGTGCTGGATCTGGACTACGCCGAGGATTCCAGCGCCGAAACCGACATGAACGTGGTGATGGACGGCAGCGGTCATTTTATCGAGATCCAGGGTACCGCCGAGGGTCATGTGTTCAGTCAGCAGGAGCTCAACAGCATGCTGGATCTGGCCCGTGGCGGCATCGAGCAGTTGATCGCCAAGCAGATGCAGGTGCTGGCGCGATGACGCACGGGGACTTGCACGAGGTGGTGATGGCCACCAATAACGCCGGCAAGGCGCGGGAAATTTCCGCGGTGCTGGCCGAGTACGGCATCAAGGTGCTGCCGCAATCCCAGTTCAACGTGCCCGAGGCCGAGGAAACCGGCCTGACCTTCGTCGAAAACGCCCTGCTGAAGGCGCGCAATGCCGCGCAATACAGCAAGCATCCAGTCATTGCCGATGATTCCGGCATTGCCGTCGATGCCCTCGACGGTCAGCCGGGTATTTATTCGGCGCGCTATGCCGGTGTCGGCGCCGGCGACGAGGCCAACAACGCCAAGTTGCTGCAGGCCCTGGCCGGCTTGCCGCCGGAGCAGCGGGGGGCGCGCTTTATCTGCGTCATGGTGTTGCTGCGCCACGCCCTGGATCCCACGCCTATTATCTGCCAGGGCGTATGGGAGGGGCGGGTGCTGGAGGCGCCCAGCGGCGCCAACGGTTTTGGTTACGATCCCTTGTTTTTCGTGCCCGGGGAAAACTGCGCGTCCGCCCAGCTGCCGGCCGAGCGCAAGAATCAGCTCAGTCACCGCGGTCAGGCGCTGCGCGCCCTGGTGGCGGAGATCCGCCGGCAGCTGGCCAGCGGTGCCTTGCACGTTTGAGAGTTGCGGTTCCGTTCAGCGTTGCAGGCCGGATTCGACCTTGTTGCGGGTGTCTCTGTCGCTGAGCAGTTCGATCAGGGTGAGGGCGAAATCCATGGCGGTGCCGGGGCCGCGCGAGGTGACTACCTTGCCGTCGACTACTACCGCCGTTTTTTGCACCTGAGTGTCGGGCAGGGTCAGCGCCTCCAGAGTACCGGGGAAGGCGGTGGCATTGCGCTTGGACAGCAGACCGGCATTGGCCAGCACTTTGGGCGCGGCGCAGATGGCGGCGGTGTATTTCTCCTTGGCGGCCTGCTGCTTCAGCAGCTTGCGGATACGCTCGTCGGCGTTGAGATTGTTGGCGCCGGGCTGGCCGCCGGGCAGCACGATCATATCGAATTCTTCTTCGAGCACGTCGTCCAGAGTTTCCTCGGCAATGATTTGCGTGCCGCGGCTGCAGGTGACGAAGGGGTCGTCGAGGGCGGCGACCACCACCTCGATCTGGGCACGGCGCAGCAGATCGATAATGGTGACTGCTTCGAGTTCTTCACTGCCCTGGGCCAGGGGAACGAGGACGCGTGCCATGGTTTTTTCCTCCGCGCTGGGGATTGCGCCTGAGGAGGCGCCGGACCGCGGCGCGCTTGGCTGCCGCTTGTTTGCTGGTTGAATCATCCGGCCGGCGCCTGCGACGGCGCCGGCCGGGTTACCGAGTTACTGCGCCTGAGCCGCCTTGGCGGATTTGACGATGGACAGACCCTTGAGCATGTTCAGCGCCTCATACAGGGCGTAATCCTGTTTGGCCAGCGCCAGCAGGTCCGGTTTGCCGCTGCTGTCGGTGCTGGCCGCTTCCTTGGCGACTTCTTTGGCGCCGTTCTTCTTGCCGTTGTCCGTCGGATTCTCCAGGTGACCGGTCAGGTCCGATTCCTTGACGAAGCCCACCGCCGGCTGTTCGGCTTCGGCGACCTTGACCCGCTCCAGCATGATGTCGGGCACGATGCCTTCGGCCTGGATGGAGCGGCCGTTGGGGGTAAAGTAACGGGCGGTGGTCAGTTTCAGCGCCGAAACGTTATTGGGCAGGGGCAGAATGGTCTGCACCGAGCCTTTACCGAAGGTCGGCGTGCCCATGATGACGGCGCGTTTGTGATCCTGCAGGGCGCCGGCGACGATTTCCGAGGCGGAGGCGGAGCCGCCGTTGACCAGCACCACCATGGGAGCGCCCTCGAGAATGTCCTTGGCGGTGGCCTTGAACTGCAGCTTGGAATCTTCGATGCGGCCTTCGGTGTAGACGATCAGGCCGTCGGTGAGGAACGCGTCGGACACCGCCACCGCGGCATTGAGTACGCCGCCGGGGTTGTTGCGCAGATCCAGCACCAGGCCGGTCAGGGGCTTCTTGCCTTCCTTCGACAGCTTCTTCACCGCCGCTACCAGGTTTTCACCGGTATGCGACTGGAACTGGGTGATGCGCACATAGCCGAAGCCGTCGTCCAGAATCTTGCTCTTGACGCTCTGCACCTTGATCACGTCGCGGGTGAGGGTGATTTTCAGCGGTTTTTCCTCGCCTTCGCGCACGATGGTCAGGATGATGTCGGTGCCGGGTTTGCCGCGCATGATCTTGACCGCTTCGTTCAGCGACATGCCCTTCACCGGCTTGTCGTCGAGGCGGATGATCAGGTCGCCCGCTTTGACGCCGGCCCGTTCCGCCGGGGTGTCGTCGATCGGCGCGATGACCTTGACGAAGCCGTCTTCCATGCCGACCTCTATGCCCAGGCCGCCGAATTCGCCGGTGGTGCCCACCTGCAATTCCTTGTAGGACTCCTGGTCAAGGTAGGTGGAATGGGGATCCAGGCCGGACAGCATGCCGCGGATGGCATGTTCCAGCAGGGTTTTGTCATCGACTTCCTCGACGTAATCGCGTTTGATCTTGGTGAACACATCCGTGAACAGGCGCAGCTCTTCCAGCGGCAGGGAGGCCGTGGGGGCGGTGGTTTCCTGTTTTTGCGCCAGTACACCATGACCGATGGCCAGCAGGATGCCCAGGACCAGGCCCGCAAACAGCAGGGTGATTTGTTTGTACTTAACGTTCATGTAGTGCTCCGTGGTGCGTCAATCATTATATTGAATCACAAAATCGTGTTATTCGGCTGCATTTTTAACGAGTTACGGACTATTCCGCCCGTGCCCGCCGGGTCGGCGGGTTGCTCAGCCACAGCAGGGGATTCTGCGCCTTGCTCTGGTGGCGGATTTCAAAATACAGTCCGGGACTGGCCTGGCTGCCGCTGTTGCCGACAATGGCGATAGCCTCGCCCGCGTCCACCCAGTCGCCGGTCTTGCGCAGTAATGACCGGTTATAGCCATAAAGACTGAGGTAATCTTTGCCGTGGTCCACAATAATGACCATGCCGTAGCCGGGGAGCCAGTCGGCGAAGGCGACCCGGCCGGTGGCCACCGCATGGACTTCCTGGCCGGCCTCCGATGCAATAACGATGCCCTGCCATTTCAGGCGGTCAACCTGGGGGCTGCCGAAGCGGACGATGACGCTGCCGCGGGTTGGCCAGTCCAGCCGGCCTTTATAATAAGCAAAAGGCTTGCCGACTTCGGAGGCGATCAGGGTATCCTGGGCCTCATTGTGGAGGCTGGCCAGCACATTCTCCAGCTGTTTTTTCTCGTCCAGCAATTGCGCCAGCCGCTGGTCCTTGCTCTGGATGTCGCTGTTGAGCTGCTCCAGCACCTGGCCGCGCTCCTGCAGGCTGGCCAGGAGGACACCCCGTTCCTGGGTGTAGTTCCGCTGCAATTCGCGCAAGCGAGTCTGATTTTCCGCAATGTCGGATTCCAGTTGCGCCAGTGCTGTTATTTTGTCGGTCAACTCGCTGATGTGTCGGATGCGCGCCTGGTTGTAATAGTTGTAATACGCCATGACGCGGCCCAGGGCGGCGGCATTTTCCTGATTTAACAGGATTTTGATCAATTCCTGGTGGCCCGCGCCGGTGGCGTAGGCGACCCGGATCTGGTTGCGCAGTTGCTGGCGATGGCGGTCCAGCTGGCGTTGCAGGGTCTGGTGCTGCTGTTGATGCTGGGCCAGGGTCTGTTCCTGCCGGTTCATGTCCGCGGCCAGCTGGTGTTGTTTGCGGCCCAGCTGGTCCACCTGCCGGTCCATGTGTTTGAGTTTTTCCTGCAGCTGCTGGCGGGCCTGGTGGGCTTTTTTCAGGTCATCCCGTATCGAGTCGATGGAATTGTCCAGTTGCTGCAGATCCGGCCGCGCAGCGGTGGCGGCGGCCACGGCGGGCGCCGGTCCCTGCCCGAGGCAGCATAACAGCAGCAGAAACAGACCCTTTGGCTTCACTCCGGACTCCCGGCGAAGTGGTGGAAAAACGGTCGGCCGGCGGCGGCGCCGGGCCGCGCTGGCGTCAGCGCGTCAAGACGTCAGCGTCACCAGGGATTCGCCATCCATTTCCTTGGGAATGGGAATGCCCTTCAGGTAGAGCATGGTGGGCGCCACATCGGACAAGGCGCCGCTCTTGGCCAGTTCCGCCGGCCGTCCCATGTAGACGAACGGCACCGGATTGAACGTATGCGCGGTATGGGCCTGGCCGGTTTCGCTGTTGGCCATCTGTTCGGCGTTGCCGTGGTCGGCGGTGATCAGCATTTCGCCGCCGGCTTTCTTCACCGCCTTGATCACCTTGCCCAGGCATTTGTCCAGCGCCTCGATGGCCTTGATCGTGGCCTTGTAGTTGCCGGTATGGCCGACCATGTCCGGGTTGGCATAGTTGCATATGATGAAGTCGTACTGCCCGCTGTTGATGGCTTCTACCAGGCGCGCGGTGACTTCCGGCGCGCTCATTTCCGGCTGCTGATCGTAGGTGGCGACATTGGGCGAGCGCACCAGGATGCGGTCCTCGCCATCGAACGGTTGCTCGCGGCCGCCGTTGAGGAAAAAGGTCACGTGGGCGTATTTTTCCGTTTCCGCGATGCGCAACTGCCGATAGCCCTGGGTCGCGATGTACTCGCCGAACACGTTTTCCAGGGTCTGCGGCGGATAGGCCACCGGGGTTTCGAACTTGGCGTTGTATTGCGTCAGGCAGACGAAGCTCTGCAGCTTTGGCAGCCGCGCGCGCTCGAACCCGGAGAAGGTTTCCTCGATGAAGGCGCGGGTGATCTGCCGCGCGCGATCGGCGCGGTAGTTCATGAAAATGATGACGTCGCCGTCCTCCACCGTGACCGGTTTGCTGCCGGCGGGGCAGATGGCGGTGCTCTCGATGAATTCGTCGCTTTCCCCGCGTTCATAGGCTGCCAGCACCGCGTCCCGGGCGCTGGGTGCGTGGTGGCGCGCCTTGCCCAGGGCGATCAGGTCGTAGGTTTCCTTGACCCGGTTCCAGCGGTGGTCGCGGTCCATGGCGAAATAACGGCCGATGACCGAGGCGAAGCGCCCCTTGCCCAGGCTGGCGAAGGTTTGTTCCATGCTTTCGATGTAGGCGAGGGCGCTTTTCGGCGGGGTGTCGCGGCCGTCGAGAAAAGCGTGCAGATAAACCTTGTCTTCGCCCCGCTGTGCCGCCAGTTTTGCCATGGCGACCAGGTAATCCTGGTGGCTGTGCACGCCGCCGTCGGACAACAGGCCGAGAATATGCACCGCCTTGCCGGCAGCCTTGGCGTTTTCCACCGCCTGGGTGAGCACCGGATTGTCATAGAAGGAGCCGGTGCTGATGGCTTCGCTCAGGCGGGTGGCTTCCTGGTAAACCACGCGGCCGGCACCCAGGTTGAGGTGTCCGACTTCCGAATTCCCCATCTGATCCGCGGGTAATCCCACTTCAGTGCCAGATCCCCAGATCAGTGTGTGGGGATAGCCCGCCCACAGTTCGTCCCAGTGGGGTTTGCGGGCATTGTTGATGGCGTTGCCATCGTTGACTTCACTGTAGCCCCATCCGTCGAGGATAATCAGGACCAGGGGGGAGGTGGCTTTGGGCATATGATATCTTTTTCCAATTCAACTACTTAAGGTAACGCTTTTCCGCCTGCTGGGGGGCGTTGCCCGGGATGGGGAGTAGACCGCCTCCGGGGCGTCGGGTTGGGGGCATGAAAAATCCCAATAATACAGCGACTTTATTTCCTAAAATGGTACATTATTGTATATTGTTTTAGTAATAATCTGAATTACCCCGTCTTTCGGGTTTGACTGCGGCGGCGGGGCCGGTGACGCTACGCGGACAGTCTTCAGGAAGCATAAGACTGGACGTTGCGAATTTTCGTCAATACCGGTAGGTTCAGTCAAGCCTCAGTAATAGTCAGGTGTACCATGGTAAGCGAAAATCTTGCAGAACTCATGACCCACGACGATGATATCGATCGTGCGTCACGCTCCCTGAAGGCCATGTCCCATCCCCTGCGTTTGAAAATTCTCTGCACCCTCGGGGACCAGGAAATCAGCGTACAGGATATCGTGGAAATGGTGGGGACATCGCAGAGTAATATCTCGCAGCATCTGGCTATTCTGCGGGACAAGGGTATACTCGCCTCCCGCAAGGACGCCAATCGCGTCTATTATCGGGTGGGCGATAACCGCACTTTGCGCCTGATCGAAATGATGCGGCAGGTGTTCTGCGAAACCTGAGTTCGCCGGTAGACGATGCCAGGCAGGTCCCGGCTGTCCGGGGCGGGTGATTTTTTCCATATTTTCGGTTTTTCCAGACAGTGAGCCATGACTAAGCTGATCGAATTTACCACCAATCATATGTTTCTGGTGGCGTCCTTGTTTATCGTGATCGCCTTGCTGATCAAGTCGGTAATCGAAGGTCGCGGCGTGGACCGGATCAAGCCCTTGCGCGCCGTCGAGCTGATCAATCGCGATGACGCCCTGGTGCTGGATGTGCGCATGGACGATGAGTTCAAGAGCGGCCACATCCTCAACTCCAAACATATTCCCCTGGGGCTGCTCGGCAACCAGCTCAAAGCGCTGGAAAGCCATCGCGACAAGCCCATTGTCATCAGCTGTCGCAGCGGCAACCGCGCGCGTACTGCCGGCGGCTTGCTGCGCCGCGCCGGTTTCGGCAAGCTGTATGTGCTCGATGGGGGCATTATCGCCTGGCAGAACGCCAGTCTGCCGCTGCGCCGCGGCTGAGCGCGATGCGCCTGCCCTTTATGCGCAAACCGCAGACGGAAGTCGTGATGTACGCCACGCGCTTTTGCGGCTATTGCGTACGCGCCCGGCGCCTGCTGGAGCAGAAGAAAGTCCAGTACCAGGAAATCCGCGTCGACAACGATCCCGGACTGTGGCGCGAGATGGAAGAGAAATCCGGTGGCAGAACGGTGCCGCAGATTTTCATCGACGGCGTGGCCATTGGCGGTTGCACCGAATTGTACGCCCTGGATGCCGCGGGTGAACTGGATAAACTCCTGAATCCGGCGGCCGGCGGCCATGGCGGACAGACCGCCGGCGACTAAAGCGTGTCTGGCGGCGGCGACCGGCACTTGATGCGGAGCGGAATCTCATGACCGACAGCTTGCATATCGTTTGCCCGCACTGCGCCGGCGTCAATCGCCTGCCGGCGGCCAGGCTGCAGGCCGCCCCCCGCTGCGGCGCGTGCCATGGCGCGATTTTCAGCGGCGCGCCGCTGGCGGTGAACGGCGTCAGCCTGCAGAAGCACATCACGCGCAATGATATTCCGGTGCTGGTGGATTTCTGGGCGCC
>DKAS01000101.1 GCA_002448875.1 Proteobacteria bacterium UBA6920
GCCGGTGGCGATGATCAGGGCGTCACAGGTATAGGTGCCGCTGTCACCGAACAGGGTGTAGGGCTTCTTGCTCAAATCGGTTTTGTTGATGTGGTCGAAGATGATTTCGGTTTTGAAGCGCTCCGCATGCTGGCGCATGCGCTCCATCAGTTCCGGGCCTTGCACGCCGCTGGCGTCGCCGGGCCAGTTGTCTACTTCCGTGGTGGTCATTAATTGGCCGCCCTGTTCCAGGCCGGTGATGATGACGGGATTGAGGTTGGCTCTGGCGGCATAGACCGCGGCCGTATAACCTGCGGGTCCGGAGCCGAGAATCAATAACTTGCAGTGCTTGGTGGTGCTCATAATGCCATCACTCCGTTTTTTTTCGGGAAAGCGGGCAGGAAATCTGCATCGCGTCCGGACAGATCACCGGGAAAGGGCAGTGTCCGTCGTTGACCAGGGAAAAAACCGCGGGTCCGAGGTGCTGCGCCCGTTCCGGGATAGTCTACGCTATTTAATACACCAAATGTGAAAAGGAGTTGCCATGCGCATCGGTATCCCCAAAGAAATCAAAGTGCTCGAAGGCCGGGTGGCGCTCATTCCCGCCGCCGCCGGGGAAATGGTCAGACACGGGCACGAGGTATTCCTGGAAAAATCCGCGGGGGTGTTGAGCGGCTACGATGATGCGGCCTACCGCGCGGTGGGTGTGCAGATTGTCGATAACGCCAAGGCCTTGTACGACACGGCACAACTGGTTCTCAAAGTGAAGGAGCCGCAACCGCAGGAGTTCGATCTGCTGCGGCGCGATCATCTGCTGTTTTCCTATCTGCATCTGGCGGCGGAGCCGGTGTTGCTGCAGGCCCTGCAGGATATCGGCCTGACCGCGGTGGCGTTCGAAACGGTGCAGGAGGCCGACGGCAGTCTGCCGCTGCTGGCGCCCATGAGCGATATCGCCGGCCGCATCGCCACCCAAGTGGGCGCGCATTTGCTGCATCGGCCCCAGGGTGGCAAGGGCATTCTGCTGGGCGGTCTGCCGGCGGTGGAGCGGGGCAAGGTAGTGGTGCTTGGCGCCGGCGTGGCCGGTGGCAACGCGGCAACGGTGGCCGCGGCGCTGGGCGCGCAGGTGGTGGTGTTCGATCGCAACCGGCAGAAGCTGGAGCATATGCGCGCGCTGGGCCCTAATGTGACGGCGCTGTACGCATTCGATGATGCCATCAAGCGCGAAGTGCTGGGCGCGGATCTGCTGATCGGGGCGGTGCTCATTACCGGCGCGCGCGCCCCCCACCTGGTGGACGCGCAGACCGTACGCCGTATGCAGGCGGGCAGCGTCATTATCGATATTTCGGTGGATCAGGGTGGCTGCATCGAAACCACCCGTCCGACCAACTATGCCGACCCCACCTATGTCTGGGAGGGGGTGCTGCATTTTGGCGTGACCAATATGCCTGGTGCCGTTCCCCGCAGCTCCTCCCAGGCGATTTCCGCCGCCCTGATTCCCTACGTGAGCCAGCTGGCGGATCAAGGCGCCGAGGCGACTGCGGCTCTGCGTAAGGGTATTAACGTCATGGGTGGTAAGGTAATACACCCGGCATTACAGCGGGAACTGGCATAAGGAGGCGTATTTGATTAGTCTTATCAGTTATATGAATCGCTATTTCCGTAAATTAATTCTGGGGTATTGATGGATCGTATGGAAGACTCGCTGCCCGGTCACCACATCAGTCGCGGCCTCAAGGAAGGCGCGCTGATCGTTCTCGGGGCCCTGTCCATTTATCTGCTGGTGGCCTTGGCCAGCTACCAGCCCGCCGATCCGGGCTGGTCGCACAGCGCCGCCGGTGGCAAGGTGGCCAATCTGGGTGGCATTGCCGGCGCCTGGTTTGCCGATATCTTCCTCTACGTGTTCGGCTACCTGGCGTATCTGTTTCCGGTGATGATCGCGTTCGCCGGTTATGCCATCTTTCAGGACCGTTACGCGCCGCACCTGATCCGGGTGCCGGTGGCCCTGGTGCGTTCCAGCGGCTTTCTGCTGACGGTAATCACGGGCTGCGGTCTGTCCACCCTGCATTTCATGGGGACTCAGCGCCTGCCCTGGAACGCCGGCGGTATCGTCGGCGACCTGGTGGGCGGTGCTCTGATCGGCGTGTTTCATCCCCTGGGCGCCACCCTGTTTCTGCTGGCCTTGTTTCTCACCGGCGTGACCCTGTTCACCGGGCTGTCCTGGATCAGTCTGATGGACGTCATCGGTCGTTCGGTGCTGGCGGGTTTGAGCGCGCTGCGCGGCCTGGGGCGGCGCCTGCAGGATTATCTGCAGGGACGACGCGCCCGCGTGCAGCGGGTGGAAATGCTGGAGGAAACGCGGTCGGTGGAAAAGGAAAAACGCGCGCCGCGCATTGAGCCGCGGGTCGCGGCGCCGGCACCCAGTCCGCGGGTGGAGAAGGAAAAACAGATCCAATTGTTCACCACCCCCGGCAATACCGAGCTGCCGCCACTCGACCTGCTCGACGCGCCGGAGCCGACCCGTAACACCATCTCCAAGGCGGCGCTGGAAGCCATGTCGCGCCAGGTGGAGATCAAACTGCGGGAATTCAATGTCGAGGCCGAGGTGGTGGCGGTGCACCCGGGACCGGTGGTTACCCGCTATGAATTGAAGCTGGCGCCGGGGGTCAAGGTCAGTCAGGTCAGCAACCTGGCCAAGGACATGGCGCGTTCGCTGGCGGTCATCTCCGTGCGCGTGGTGGAGGTGATTCCGGGCAAACCGACCATAGGCATAGAAATTCCCAACGAGTTCCGTGAAGTGGTGCGGCTGAGCGAGATCATCGCTTCCGAAGCATATGAAGCGGCCAAATCACCTCTGACCCTGGCTCTGGGTAAGGACATCAGCGGCCATCCCATGGTGGCCGACCTGACCCGCATGCCACATCTGCTGGTGGCCGGAACCACGGGCTCCGGTAAATCGGTGGCGCTCAATGCCATGGTGCTCAGTCTGCTGTACAAAACCAGCCCGCGCGACGTGCGCATGATCATGATCGATCCGAAGATGCTGGAGCTCAGCGTCTACCAGGACATCCCCCATCTGCTGGCGCCGGTGGTGACGGACATGAAGGAGGCGGCCAATGCCCTGCGCTGGTGTGTCAAGGAAATGGACAAGCGTTATGCCTTGATGGCCAGTCTGGGAGTGCGCAATATCGTCGGCTACAACCGCAAGGTGAAGGAAGCCGAGGACGCCGGTCAGCCGCTGCTGGATCCTACTCATAAGCCGGTGGACGCCGAGGACAAGCCGGGCAAACTGGAAACCCTGCCCTATCTGGTGGTCATCGTCGACGAACTGGCCGATATGATGATGCTGGTAGGCAAGAAAGTGGAAGAGCTCATCGCCCGCCTGGCGCAGAAGGCGCGCGCCTCCGGCGTGCATTTGCTGCTGGCGACGCAACGACCGTCGGTGGATGTGCTCACTGGCTTGATCAAGGCCAATATTCCCACCCGTATCGCCTTCCAGGTATCGTCCAAGATCGATTCCCGCACCATCCTCGACCAGATGGGAGCCGAACAGCTGCTGGGTCACGGCGATATGCTGTATCTGCCACCGGGCACCGCCTTGCCGGTGCGCATTCACGGCGCCTTCGTCGACGATCACGAGGTGCATAAGATCGTCAGTTATCTCAAGCAGCAGGGCAAGCCCAATTACATCGACGCCATCCTCGAAGGGCCGGCGGACGGTGAAGGCCCGTTGATGGGCGGCGGCGATAGCGACGGCGAGCAGGATCCGCTGTACGACGAAGCCGTGCGTTTCGTCACCGAAACGCGCAAGGCGTCCATTTCCTCGGTGCAACGCAAGTTGAAGATAGGCTACAATCGCGCCGCGCGCATGGTCGAGGAAATGGAACGGGTCGGCATCGTCGGCCCGCTGGAATCCAATGGCGCGCGCGAGGTGCTGGCGGCGGCGCCGCCGGCACCGTAATGTGCCGCTGTTCGATTGTGCGCACCCTGACATGCAAGCTACCGCCGGATTCATTATGCGCAGTCTATTGATCGTTGTCCTTCTGGCCTGCAGCCAGCTCGCCGCCGCCGATACCGGCCGTGACCGGCTGCAGGCATTCGTCAAGCAGGTGCAGAGCCTGGAAGCCCTGTTCACTCAGACCGTGCGTGATCCCAACGGCAAGGTGACCCAGGAGGCGTCCGGCCAGTTCCGCATGCAGCGCCCCGGCAGGTTTCGCTGGCATTACCAGAAGCCCTATGAGCAGCTGCTGGTGGGCGACGGCAACAAACTGTGGATCTACGATAAGGATCTGCAGCAGGTGACGGTCAAGGAAATGCGCTCCGCCATCGGCAATACCCCGGCTCTGCTGCTCAGCGGCGCCGTTAATCTACAGGACAATTTCATCATCGGCGACGTACCGGCGGTGCAGGCGCCGGCGGCGGACTCGTTGCAATGGGTAGAATTGCAGCCCCGCGACGCCGAAGCGGGTTTCAGCAAGCTGCGCCTCGGGTTTGATGGCAGCGTGATCAAGAGCATGGAATTGTTCGATAATTTCGGGCAGACCACCCTGCTGCGGTTCCATGACAGCCATATCAATCTTCCCCTGGACGCGGACAATTTCCGGTTCAAGCCGCCGGCGGGAGTGGATGTCATTGAAGACTTTTAGGAAGCATTGCCCGTGCGCCAGCTGTCCATGAACGCGGCGCAGGACGCGCCGCAGGCGCGCCCGCTGGCCGATCGCATGCGTCCACGCGAGCTGGACGAATTTGCCGGTCAGCAGCACATTCTGGCGCCCGGCCGGGCATTGCGCAGCGCCATCGCCAGCGGCGCCATGCACTCGCTGGTGTTGTGGGGGCCGCCCGGTACCGGCAAGACGACGCTGGCGCTGCTCATCGCCGGTTACATTCAGGCCCGCTTCGCCAGTCTGTCGGCGGTGTTGTCCGGGGTGAAGGAAATACGCGCCGCCATTGAAGCCGCGCAGCAGGCCCGCGACCTGGAGGGGCGGGCAACGGTGCTGTTCGTGGACGAGGTGCATCGCTTCAACAAGAGCCAGCAGGACGCGTTTCTGCCGCACATCGAAAACGGCACCATCGTTTTCATCGGCGCCACCACCGAAAATCCCTCCTTTGAGCTGAACAACGCCCTGCTGTCGCGGGCGCGGGTGTACGTGCTCAAGGCCTTGCAGGCGCCGGACCTGCGCGTCATCATCGACCGCGCGCTGGCGGATGCGCAGCGCGGACTGGGCGCATTGCATCTGAACATGGCGCCGGAGCTGCGGGATCTGCTGGCGCAGGCGGCCGATGGCGACGCGCGCCGGGCGTTGAATCTGCTGGAAGCGGCGGCCGATCTGGCGCCGGAGCAGGCCGGTGGCGGCAGGCAGATCGACGCGGCGGTGCTGCAGGACGTCATCGGCGCCGGCTGGCGCCGCTTCGACAAGGGCGGTGAAGCGTTTTACGACCAGATTTCCGCCTTGCACAAGTCGCTGCGCGGGTCGGCGCCGGATGCTGCTTTATACTGGCTGTGCCGCATGCTGGATGGCGGTTGCGATCCGCTGTATGTGGCGCGACGGGTAGTGCGCATGGCCTGCGAGGACATTGGCAATGCCGATCCCCGCGCCCTGCAGCTGGCGCTCAATGCGTGGGATGTGCTGGAACGCCTGGGCAGTCCCGAAGGGGAGCTGGCGCTGGCACAGGCCGTGCTGTATCTGGCCTGTGCTCCCAAGAGCAACGCGGTCTATACTGCTTACAATGCGGCCATGGCCGACGTGCGTGCCGGCGCATCTCTGGAGGTGCCGATGCATTTGCGCAATGCGCCGACCCGCTTGCTGCGCGATCTGGGTTATGGCAAAGCCTACCGTTACGCCCATGACGAAGCGGAGGGTTACGCGGCGGGGGTCGATTATTTCCCCGATGCTATGTCCGGACGGCAATACTACCAGCCGGTGAACCGGGGCTTGGAACAGAAAATTGCCGCCAAGCTGGCGCATTTACGCGAGTTGGACGCCATGGCTCGGGGCACGCCGCCGGACGGTGGCGGGTGAAGCAACTGCTGTCCGTGGCCATCGGGGGCGCGGTCGGCGCCATGGGGCGCTACTGGCTGGCCACCTGGATCTATGCCCGTCTCGGCAGCGCTTTTCCTTACGGGACCTTGGCCGTTAATGTAATGGGTTCCCTGCTGATGGGATTCCTGTTTACATTACTGGTCGAGCGTCTGGACCTGGATCCCGTCTGGCGGGCGTTGCTGATGGTGGGGTTTTTGGGGGCGTTTACCACTTTTTCCACCTTTTCCCAGGAAACGCTGAATCTTCTGGAATTGCGGGAGTTCGGCAAGGCGCTGTTAAATGTCGTATTGAGCGTAGGGCTGTGCCTGGTGGCAACCTGGCTGGGGATGAATCTCGGGAGGCAACTATGAAACACGTTGAAGTTACCATGGTACGAATCTACCTGACGGAAGGACAGGGTATCCTGGCCAGTTTGCTCAAGCGCCTGCATGACTGGGAAAAGGTCAAGGGGGTCACGGTATTTCGCGGCATCTCCGGTTTCGGTCATTCCGGCGTCGTCCACACCTCGGTGGCGGTGGATCTGATGCTGGATCTGCCCGTGGTGGTGGAGTTTTTCGACGAGCCGGAGAAGGTGGCGTCGATACTTGAACATTTATCCACCACCATCAGTCCGGGCCATATGATATTCTGGAATGCCAACGTCAACGTGGAATAGTTAAAGAAGACAAATCTGTAGCAATAAGGTGAAAAATGCTCGACCCAAAATTGTTTCGCGGCCAACTGGATGTGGTTGCCGCCCTGCTGGCCCGGCGGGGCGTCGCTCTTGACACGGCGCGCCTGGCGCAGCTGGAACTGCAGCGCAAGAATCTGCAGGTCACCACCGAGAATCTGCAAAATGAACGCAATTCCCGCTCCAAGGCCATAGGCCAGGCCAAGGCCAGGGGCGAAGATATCGAACCGCTGAAGGCGGAAGTCGGCCGTCTGGCCGAGGATTTGAAAGCCGCCGAGGAACAGCTGGCGCGCATTCAGGACGAGCTGCAGTCGCTGCTGCTGACACTGCCCAATGTTCTGCATGAGAGCGTGCCCGATGGCGGCAACGAGCAGGCCAATGTCGAAGTGCTGCGCTGGGGCACGCCGCGGCAGTTGCCGTTTGCCGCCCTGGATCATGTGGATCTGGGCGCCGGGCTGGGCATGGATTTCGAGAGCGCGGTAAAGATCACCGGCGCGCGCTTCGTGGTGCTGCGCGCCGGCCTGGCCAGACTGCATCGGGCGCTGATCCAGTTCATGCTTGATGTGCACACCCGTGATCATGGTTACACGGAAATGTACGTGCCCTATATGGTGAATGCCGACAGCCTGCGCGGCACCGGCCAGCTGCCNNCCGAAGTTCGAGCAGGATCTGTTCCGGGTCAATCACGAGAACGACTACTTCCTGATTCCGACGGCGGAAGTTCCCGTCACCAATCTGGTGCGCGACAGCATACTCGATGCCGACCAGCTGCCACTGAAAATGGTGGCGCATACGCCGTGTTTTCGCAGCGAGGCCGGGTCCTACGGCAAGGACACCCGCGGCATGATTCGTCAGCACCAGTTCGAGAAGGTAGAGCTGGTGCAGGTGGTGACGCCTGAGCATTCATATCAGGCGCTGGAAGAGTTGACCGGCCACGCAGAAAAAATTCTGCAACTGCTGCAGCTGCCCTATCGCAAAGTCGCGCTGTGCGCCGGCGACATGGGTTTTTCCGCAGCCAAGACCTACGACCTGGAAGTGTGGCTGCCGGGGCAGAACAAATATCGGGAAATATCCTCGTGCAGCAATTTCGAGGCATTCCAGGCGCGCCGCATGCTGACGCGTTATCGTCACCCGCAGACGCGTAAACCCGAGCTGGTACACACCCTCAACGGTTCGGGTCTGGCCGTCGGCCGCACCCTGGTGGCGATCATGGAGAATTTTCAGGAAGGCAGCGGCGCCGTGGTGATACCCGACGTGTTGCGCCCGTACATGGGCGGAAAGGAAGTCTTGCAATAAAGAATATTGTCATCGCCTGACCGGCGGCGGCCGCCGGCAGGATTGCGGGCACCAGTGACGGCCCGGAGCCAACGGACGATGGCGTACGTACACAAAGTCGTTCCGGACTAAAGTTATGCCTGGAAATGTTAGCCGTTCGGTTCGGATTCTTACTCTCCGGTTGAGCCTCGGTTTTGCCGGCATACTACTATTGATGTTGGTTATCTGTCTGCTTGCCCTGGGCAGCATCGCCACCACTCAACGCAATCTGACCCGCATTGTCGAAGAGCACAACGTCAAGACCGAGCTGGTGACGGCGATGCGCAACGCCGCCCGCGAGCGCACCATCAGCCTGTATCGTATGGTCACCCTGCAGGATCCGTTCGACCGCGACGACGAATTCATGCATTTTAACCGTTACGGCGCTCAGTTCGCGCAGGCGCGCATCGCCCTGCTGGCGATGGTGTTGACGGTGGAAGAGCAGCGGATCCTGGAGCGCCAGGCCGAGATCACCGGCGAGACGGTGCAGGTGCAGGCGAAAGTGGTCGATCTGCTGCAGTCCGGCGAGGTCGAACAGGCCAAGGAATTGCTGCTCAGCCGCTCGGTGCCGATGCAGAACAAAGTTTTCGAGCAGTTGATCAAGCTGCTGGAGATCCAGAAACAGGCCGCCGGCCGTGCCGATCAGGAAACCACGGTATTCAACCAGCAGGCGCGCACCAGCATGCTGTTGCTGGGCAGCGCCGCGCTGCTGCTTGGCCTGGGGATAGCGTTCGTCGCCGTGCGCCATACTCGCCGCAGCGAGCTGGGTTTGTACCAGGAGAAGGAGCGGGCGCAAACCACGCTGACATCCATCGGCGAAGCGGTCCTGACCACGAATAAGCAGGGCTTTATCGAACTGGTGAATCCAGTGGCCGAGCGTATGACCGGGTGCGGTGCAGCGGCGGCGCAGGGCAAATATGTTTCTGACGTTTTGATGCTGTTCGACGAGATTTCCGGCAAGCGTAACGCCGATCCGGTGCTGCAGGCGCTGGCGGAAAACCGGGTGGTCGCTTCCAGCGAACCCTGTGTGCTGCGCTCCCTGGACCGGGAATCCTATATCATCGAATTTACCGCCGCGCCGGTGCGGGACAGCCAGGGCAGGATCGCCGGCGCGGTGCTGGTGTTCCGTAATACCACCGAGGTGCATGATCTGGCCCGCCAGGTGGCTTATCAGGCCAGCCACGATTTTCTCACCGACCTGATCAATCGCCACGAATTCGAAAAGCGCCTGGATCAGGCTTTACAGGGCATACGCAGCGAAGGGCAGAGTCATGTGCTGTGTTATCTCGATCTGGATCAATTCAAGGTGGTCAACGATACCTGTGGCCACGGCGCCGGTGATGAATTGCTTAAGCAATTGACCGCCCTGTTCAAGAAAAGAGTGCGCCGCACCGACACCCTGGCGCGTCTGGGCGGTGATGAATTCGCTCTGTTGATCACCGATTGCGATATTTCTCACGCCATGGAAATCGCCGAGGAATTGCGCCGCCTGGTGCATGGTTTCCGTTTTCTCTGGGAAGGCCAGGCGTTCGATATCAGCGCCAGTATCGGCATGGTGCCGCTGACCGCCGACAGCGGCAGCATGACGGATGTGCTGGCCGCCGCCGATTCCGCCTGTTACGCCGCCAAGGGGCTGGGGCGCAACAAGATCTATCTCTACCGGCACGACGACAAGATTCTGGCCCGCTGGCATGGGGAAATGCAGTGGATCAGCCGTATCCGCGAAACCCTCGATGCCAGCGAATTCCAATTGTACAGTCAGGATATCTTTCCGCTGACGCCCGGCAGCACCTTCCGCATGGCCGAGGTGTTGCTGCGCATGCAGGATCGCAGCGGTACCCTGATCCCGCCGGGTGCGTTTCTGCCGGCGGCCGAGCGCTATAATCTGATGCCGGACGTGGATCGCTGGGTGGTCGCCAACGCCCTGCGCGCCATCAGCCGCGAGCGGCAGCTGGGCCGGCAGCATGCGGTCGGACTCTGGACCATCAATGTGTCGGGTCAGACCCTGAGCCATGACGGTTTCGTCGAATTCCTGATACAACACATCGAGCAGCATGGGCTGGATCCGGGGACCATCTGCCTGGAAGTGACGGAAACGGCCGCGGTCGCCAATCTCAATCGCGTGCGCGAAATCATGATGCGGCTGCGTCACGTCGGTTGTCGCTTCGCCCTCGACGATTTCGGCAGTGGTTTGAGTTCTTTCACTTATCTGAAGAATCTGCCGGTACAATATCTCAAGATCGATGGCAGCTTTGTTCGTGAAATGCTCGGCAATCCCATGGACATCGCCATCGTCGATGCCATCAGCCAGATCGGCCGGGTCATGGGGCTGGAAATCATCGCCGAATACGTCGAGAACGAAGGCACCCTCGAACGCCTGCGCCTGATGGGGGTCAACTATGCCCAGGGCAACTACCTGCATCTGCCCGAACCCCTGGAGCGCATCACCCTGGCGCAGTCCCTGTTCTGAACGGCTGCGCACTCTCAAGTAACCCGCACGAAGTACGATACTTATAGATAGATGCTTTAGAGACTGCCGCGCCATGGAAATCATTGTTACCAATATTGCACGGGATACCCGTAAAACCGAGATTCAGGAATTTTTCCGGGAGTTTGCCCGCCACGCGACCTTTGAAATTGTGGTGCTCAAGGGGAAATTTGATGTGGTGGTGTTTGCCCTGGTGACCATTCCAAAAGACCGAGTGGGCGAAAAGGCCGTACGCAAACTCAACCTTAAAGTTTTGAACGGGCGGCGGGTTCTGGTGCGTGAATTTCAGCATCGTTCCGGAGGCAACGATCGGCGGGCCGTGGGCTGGCGTTATCGTGCCTGGTCCAGACCGGAACGCCGTCAGCATGAGCGGCGCGTGGTCCGTGATACCGTAAAGTCCGCGGATCTGGTGATCGAGGCCTATATGCACCTGGCGCGAAAATCCATCTGACCGGTGTCGCCCGGCCTCCGATTTTTCCCTTTTTAAAAGGTTGTTTATTCGGTAGCATTGATTTTCCCCGGTTAACTTAACATCAGGATGCTTAATGTTGCTGTGCAGCGGGAACAGGGTGCAGGATCTGCAGTGCTTGTTACGGCCTTTCGGACTACAGGTTTCCAGCGTACCTTCGAATACAGACATACCCGGAAGCTTTTGGGGTAATCCCGAAGCGGGTCTGGTCGGTGATACGCTCTATGTGCGTGACGATACCCCGGTGCATTCCGCATTGCACGAAGCCTGTCACTATATCTGTATGGATGCCCACCGACGCCTTGGTTTGCATACCGACGCCGGTGGCGATTATATGGAGGAAAACGGGGTTTGCTATCTGCAAATCCTGTTGGCGGATCACCTCCAGAACTATGGCCGGGAGGCCATCCTGGGCGAAATGGATGCCTGGGGATACAGTTTTCGCCTGGGCAGCGCCCGGCAATGGTTCTCGCAGGATGCGGAGGATGCCCTGGCGTGGCTGGTGGACGCGCGAATCGTGTCGCCCGCCGGTCAATTGCACTGGGTTGTGCGTCTTTGAACCGGGGAACGGCGAGTGCTCTTTCCCTGTGCATCTTTTCCAACAGCGGGGAGTAGATTGTAGACGCTGATTAAGGTTTAATCTAATGTGTCGATTAGATATTTTTAGGGATAGGAAACTGTCCAGCAAGTAATGCTTTCAAAAATTGTGGGTAAAAAATCTGGGATTTTTAGGTAAATCATTTCATTTTGGTTAAATTTTAAATCTGAATGAAAAAATTAGTAAAGAAACTGTGGATCTAAGACGCTAATAGCTTCAGAAATTGCGCCAGGGGAGGGTGACTCCCTGCCATGAGTTTCTTGAGGATAAGATGATGAAATTTTTGAATATTCTATTTATATCGATGCTCGGACTGGTGACAAGTCCTCTGGTCGTGGCGGCGGACGAGAAACCGCAAGGGGACAGCGAGTTTCCGGGACGTGAGAAATTTCCCGATGTGCAATTTATCGAACTGAAGGATTTGTACCAGAAACGCAATGATATGATTATCGTCGATGCGCGCACCTCCTTTGAATACGATACTTTGCGGATCAAAGGCGCGCTCAATATTCCGCTATCGAACAAGACCTTCGGCGATGAATTGAAGCAGCTGCGGAGCAAGACCGACAAGCCCATCGTGTTTTACTGCAATGGCAAAACCTGCCTGAAATCCTATGAAGCCGTGCGCATGGCCAAGTTTTACAAGATCGAAAAGGTGATGGCATTTGATGCCGGCATCTTTGACTGGGCCAAGTCCTATCCCGGCGACGCGGAGTTGCTGGGCGAAAGCCCGGTTAATCCCAAGCATTTAATCAGCAAGGAAGATTTGCAGCGCCGCATGCTGCCGCCGGCGGAATTTGGCGCCCGGGTCGGCAAGGATACGATCGTGCTGGACGTGCGCGACCTGGCGCAGCGGGAAGCCATCGGCTTCTTCCCTGGCTTTGAACGCCGGGTCGGCCTGGATGACAAGAAAACTCTGATGAAGTTCATCGCCCGCGCCAAGGAGCAGAACAAGACCCTGCTGATCTACGACGAGGTGGGCCATCAGGTGCGCTGGCTGCAATACACCCTGGAACAGGCGGGTCTGCAGCACTACTTCTTCNNACTTCTTCATGGAAGGCGGCGCCAAGAGCTACTACGACATGCTGGCCAAGCAATAAGCCGCTTGCTGTTCAGCGCGCCGCTCCCGCCAGCGGGAACGGCGGAGAAAACTCCCCGGCCGGGGAGTTTTTTTTGCCTGCGGTTTGGCGCGGCTCAGAAATCTGCCTGCACGCCGAAGGAGGGGATCAGCGGCAGCTGGTAGACCGGGTCACGGTCGGTATAGTCCGCGTTGTAGTCGTAGCCGGCGACGTTGTTGTGCGCGTAGGCGTTGATCAGTTCGAAGTAGGTGTTGAGTTTCCAGGTGTTATACGGATGGTCATAGTCCAGGCGCAGGTCCAGCCGATGATAGTTGGGCAGGCGCCGCGAATTCAGCTGGCCATAGTTAGGGCGCGGCCGGCCGTCGCTGTAGGTGCCGTTGCTGCCGTAGATCGGCGTATAGGGTTGGCCGGTGTGATAGTTCCATTTGGCGCTGAGGCTGAGCACCGGGGTGAAGCGGTAAGTGAAGTTGGTCACCGCAATCCAGGGCTGGTCATATTCGAAGGGAAAACGCTGACCGGTGGCGGTGATCCGGCGCAGTGAGCGCGAATAAGTCAGGGACAGCCAGCCTGACAGGGCCTCAGTCTGGGTTTTTTTCACCAGCAGCTCCGCGCCGTAAGCCCAGCCGGTGGCGCCGTTGACATAATTGACATTGGGATCGGCGGTAACGTAGTTGCGCATATCCTTGTAATAGGTATCCAGTTTCCAGTTCCAGCCCGCGTCCAGTTGCCGGGCAATACCCGCCACCAGGTGTTCGGCTTCCACCTGCCGCAGTTGCGGATTGCCGAAGACATCGATGATGTAGTTGCCGCTGGGGTATTGATGATGCCGGCCCCAGCCCAGGGTGAGCAGGGTGTTGTCGCTGTAGTCCCATTCGAGACCGAGACGCGGCTCCAGATAGGTATCGTGCAGATAATCGTCCCGGCTCAGGCGCAAGCCTGGCACCAGGGTCCAGCGGTCGGCGAAATGCCAGCGATCCTTGGCGTAGGCGTATTGGCCGTTGATCCACAGGTCGTCGCGCAGACTGGCGCTTTCGGCCGTCGACAGGTCGCAGTCGGTCTCGAACTCCCCGGTGCAGCGGGCATTGCGGAATGCCAGATCGATATTAGCCTGAACTTGCCACACATCCGCACCCAGCAGCAGGTCATGGCCGGCGGTCAGAGGGAACCAGTATTTTTCCCTGATGAAGTAGTTGTCCTGGCTGACATCAATGCTGCCGGCCGTGCCCAACACCATGTCCTGACTGGTGCGCATGTGGCCGAGAATCAGCTTGTTGCGCCGCGTCTCGTCCAGGCGTGTTTCCAGGGACACTGCCTGCTGGTGGTAGTCCGTGGCAAAACTGGAATCGCCCACCAGTACCGGCTGTTCGTCGGCGATCTTGGAGTCATCAGCGACGGAGAAGGAGAAGCTGTCGCGGGCGCCGCTGGCATGCAGGCGCAAGGTGCTGGCGGCGGATAAACGCCATACGTACTTGCCCTGATAGTCCCAGTAGCGCGGCAACTGGAAGGTGATGCCTTCTTTCTTATTGCTGATTTCGTTGACCAGCAGGTCGAAATAACTGCGCCGGCCCGCCAGGTAAAACGACTGGTCGGCGTTTACCGGACCCTCCAGCAGAACGTCCGAACCGATGAAACTGATGTTCCATTTGCTGCCGAACCGGTCGGTACGCGGTTCGCGCAGCGACACGTCCAACACCGCGCCGATCACATCCAGATGTTCGGGGCTGAAGGCGCCACCATAGATATTGAAGTCGTTGATCAGATCGGCGTGGAATACACTGCTGAATCCACCAGAGTGGAACAGATAACCTATAGGCATATCGTCGGCGACATAAGAATTGTCTCCCGGTCGGGTGCCGCGTATCGCCGGTGCGGCGCTGGCGTCGTTGGCGACGGCGACCCCGGGCAGCGACTGCACGGCACGCAGCGGGTCGCCGTTGCTGCCCGCCACCTGTTCCAATTCCTTGCCGCTGACCACGGTTTTGCCGACGCGGTCGGGATTGCGTTCGCCGTTGACCACCACGTCGGGCAGCAGGCGGCTGGGCAGGAGGTAGAAATCCAGGGTCGCGCCCGCGCTCTGTGCTGCCAGGGTCAGGATCTGCGGCCGTGTATTAGTGTAACCATAAGCCGTCGCTGCCAGCGCGTAGACACCGGGTGCCGGCAGGTGCAGGGTAAAATGCCCCTGGTCGTCGCTCTGGGTATAGAGCTCGTCATTGTTGATGACGAAAATATCGGCGTTGGCGATGACGCTGCGCACGCCCTTGACCCACACCGTGCCGCTGACCGTAATGTCCGCCGGTGAGTCGTCGTCGGCGAGGACGGGTGTTAGCGGGCAAAAGAGCAGTGATGCAAACCACGCGATCCGGCCGGCTCGGCCGGCCCTTGTCCCTAAGTTAAAGCGTTTGAAAGCGTCTGGCAAACGCATTTTTCCTCCCGGTGGTGGTCAATTCAGTTCAAAACGGAATGTCTGCGTCAGCGAAACCGCGACCGGCTGGCCATCCAGCAGTGCCGGACTGAAGGTCCAGCCGGTCAGGGTGGCGATGGCCGCGTCATCGAACGCCGGCCCGCCGCTTTTTTGCACGCTGATCTGCGTGACCTTGCCGCCGTCGTCGACGACGAAGCGCAGGGTGACGTGGCTGGTGATGCCTTGTTTTTCCATGTTTTGTGGATAGACGGGATCGGGTGTGTACACCGGTCTGGGCGGTGCCGATACCTTGAACAGGGGTACGACGCGCAGCGGTGGTGGCTCGCTGACACTGGCTTCGACGCGGGGCGGCTCCGCCTCCACTGCCGCCGCTGGCGTGACGGTGGGTGTTTCCGCCGCCACGGGTTGCGGCTGCGGCGCGGCGGCAGTAGCCTGCGATGTTTGTTTGGGTTGCGGCGTGGGGCGGGGCGGCGGACTGACGGGTGGCGGCGCGGCAGGCTCGGCCTGTGCTTGCAGACTGATCTGCAGGGTGGGAAAGTCCGGTGCCGGCGGAGTGTTGATCAGTAAGGCCAGAGTATACAGCCAGGCCGTGGTCAGCAGGACCCCACTGCCTAAGCTGAGCGAACGGGCGCCCGCCGGCAGGCGTATGGGTACGATGTCGACGTACTGCAATTGCGGCAGGGTGTTATCAAACGTCATCGGCGGCAAACAAAAGCGGTCCCGAATCTTGTGCCATGGCAGGTTAGGTCCCGGGGCGGCCGGGAAAGTTGTATTTTATCAGGTGACGCAAAGTGGGACGAGATTTTACAGGTGTGAAAAAGTCACATTGAGGGCCTGGGCCGTGACCGCCTTGCACGGCGGCCGGCCCTCTGGTCGGTGCTCAGGTGGTGCTGGGGGTAGCGGTCTGCAAGTGGTATGCGATGAATTCCCGTTGCGTCACTACCGGATTGCCGATCACGATGCGCTGGTGGCGGCCGTTGCGCTCCATCAGCAGCTGCGTGCCCTTGGCCAGCTTGAATTGCGCGTGCAGCACCAGCATCCAGCGTTTTTCGTCTTGCCGGGCGAGATAACCGATGAAAATCTGACCTTCCTTGCCAGGTGCGGGGTCGCGCAGAAAAACACCTTCAGCGTAGGTCGACAGCTTGGTGATGGCCAGATCCACGTCGTTGTCTTCCAGCCGCTGAATGCGGCAGATGTGGCCCAGCAACGTCTGTTCCTCGCCATCTCCGAGTTTCTGGTAGGCGACCAGCTGGCCCATGAAAATGTGGCTGGTGAATTGAGTCTCGCGGGTGCGGATGCGCAGACCGCTCTGGCTTTCATCCATCAGATACCAGCGGCCGGCATCCATGGAGGCCTCGTCTTCGGCGATGCCGGCGGAATTTTCCGCCAGCATGTGGCTGAGCGCGCTCTTTTTCATGTACTGGCTGTAGCGCTCATCGCTCAATCGGCTCAGTGGGTAGTGACATTCGCGAAAACCGTGGAACAGGCGCAAATAGCACTGGTCGGTTACCGGCGTGCGGTTTTCCATACGTATCTGGGGGTGCAGGCGTTTTTTCACCAGTTGCAGAAACGGCTGGCGGTCAGTCTGGTGCAAGGTGGCCAGCGCCGGCGTGACCGGACCGTCGTTGTGCTGGGAGATGGCGTTCAAATCGGTGGTGACCAGCCGGTGCAGGGGCAGTAGATCGATGACGATCGCGGTTTTTTCCCGCTTGGTATTGAGCAACAGACTGGGCGCGCGGTTCTGGTCGTAGTAAATGATCAGCTGGCCGTCGGCCAGCTCGCCACCCTGGTAGCGACCGATCAGCGGGCCGGCGCGCAGCAGGGCGGTATAGGCCTCAAACATGTGCAGATACTCGGGCGGCCAGGAATACGCATCGCACAGACCGAACAGCTGGGTGGCGACAAACAGCTGCTGGGCGCTCTTCGGCTGCTCGGCGCTGTACACACCCTGGCCCTCCTTTGCTTTGCGTGTGTACTTCAGGAATCCGGTAATTTCGCCCGGTGTGTGAATGTCGTGCAGCAGGAACAGGACAATGAAGATCTGGTTCAGCTCCGACCAGTGGTGGCGGGGCAGAGGTTTGTTGGTCAAGGCATACAGGCGCTGGATCACCAGAATCAGTTCGAGGATGCGAAAGCCGTGCTCGCGCACCTGCTGCACTCCCTTGGGATCGAGTTTGCGCGCCAGCTTCAGCGCGTCGCGGAACAGGTGTTTGTAACTGAAGCCAATCTGCTCCAGCAGCTGGATGCTGGCGGCCAGGGTTTTGCGGCGCCGCTCCGGTATGGGAAATTCCTCTTCGCCGATAAATTGATTATAGTTCTGATTGATGCTCTGGCAGGTCAGTTTGCGTATCTCGTCGGTCATTTGACCGCGCAGTTCGGCGGCCAGCTCTTCGCGGTTCAAATGCGCCAGGAAGCCGATGATGGCGTTGAGCAGCTGGTAGGGATGATTGGCCAGCCCCCGCCACTGCTCGCGCGGCAGCACGCGGGCGGCTTTCCTGCTGTTCTTCTCCTTGTTGTAGTTCGGTGTGTTGAGAATGATCTGTGGAATACTTTCCATCAGGGAGCGTAATTCCTGGTCAGACTTGAACAGCGAAGAAAGCGATAGTTTCATGTTTTTTCGTGCTTCCGGTAGCGGTGGTTGCGGCGCTGGCTGTCGGTCTGGTCCGAGCGATAACAAATTGAAAATAAATGAGAAAAATTTATAATGACGCGCGGGCAAGCGCTTACAGGCTATAATTCGTCCGATTTGCGCTGTTCTTTAACCAGTTATAGGCTTATCCGAAAATGTTATATGGGTCGACAATGTTATTCCGTGCGGTGATATTCATCGGGAACGCGTCCGCCCGCCCTGCCACGAGAGACCCGTCTTTTGTCTAGAATCTATGCGTATCCCGGGGCGCTGCTGGCGGCAGCGCTGGCCATCAGTTTCTTCCTCGGTCTGTGGGCCGTGCCCCTGTTCGATCTGGACGAGGGCGCCTTCAGCGAAGCTACCCGCGAGATGTTCGAACGTGGGGATTTCATTTCCACCTACCTCAACGGCGCACCGCGCTTCGACAAACCGATTTTGATCTACTGGCTGCAGGCGGCGAGCGCCGCCCTGTTCGGTTTCAACGAGTTTGCCCTGCGCCTGCCTTCGGCGCTGGCGGCCTGCGGCTGGGTGCTGGCGCTGTATTTTTTTCTGCGGCGCGTGGCCGATCAGCGCCTGGCGCTGCACGCGGCGTTGATTACCGCGCTATCGCTCGCGGTCAGTGTCATTGCCAAAGCCGCCACCGCCGACGCCCTGCTGAATATGCTGCTGGCCAGCAGCATGTTCGCCATGTATCTGTTCCTGCGCGAGAACGACCGGCGCTGGCTGCTGGCGCTGTATGCGCTGATGGGGCTGGGGTTTCTTGCCAAGGGGCCGGTGGCGGTGCTGATTCCGGGCGCGGTGGGATTGCTGTACTGCGGCTGGCGGCGGCAGTGGCGCGCGGCATTGCACATGGCCACGTATGTTCCGGGCATGGTTCTGTTCGCCGCCATCGCGCTGCCCTGGTATGTGTTGCAGTATCAGGCGCAGGGGCAGGCATTCATCGATGGATTTTTCCTCAAGCACAATGTCGATCGTTTCTCCGGTACCCTGGAACAGCATGGCGGCAGCGTGTTTTACTATGTGCCGGTGGTGCTGGTGGGCATCCTGCCGTTTACCAGCGCGGGTCTGCGTGCCCTGGCCGCGGTGAAGTCCTGGCGCAACGACGATCTGCAGATGTTCGCCCTGCTGTGGCTGGCCTTCGTTCTGGTTTTCTTCTCGTTCTCCGGCACCAAGCTGCCGCACTACGCGAACTATGGTCTGACCGGTTTGTTCATTCTCTGCGCCACGCATATCGATCAGCTGCGCAGCCGCTGGTGGGCGCTGCTGCCGGCACTGCTGCTGACTCTGGTCTTGCTGCTGCTGCCGGAGTGGCTGGCACGGCATACACCGGCGGTGCGCGATCCCTTCATCCAGGACGCGCTGGCTGATGCCGGCGCGGCGCTGGGCACGGCCTATCGGCTGTATTTCGCCGCGCTGCTGGCGTTGCTGATTTATTTTCTATTCGAACGTCGCCTGCAGTTGCCGATCAAGCTGCTGGCCACCGCCGCGCTGCTGATTGTCGGTCTGTCGACGCAGGTGTTGCCCGCCATGGGACAGTTGCTGCAGGCGCCGGTGAAAGAGGCGGCGCTGCTGACCAGGCAACAGCAGTTGCAGGTCAGCATGTGGCGCATTACGACGCCGAGCTTTTCCTTTTACCGCCAGGCGGTGACGCCGAAAATCGATACGCCGGCGGCGGGTGAGGTGGTGCTGACGAAGAAGGCGCAACTGCCGGAATTGCCCCCGCATGAGGTCATCTATGCCCGCGGCGGCGTCGCCCTGGTGCGGTTACGGTGACGTAGCGCGTAGTCATTGACGGCGAGCAGGCAGCCCGCCGCGGCGATCAGATAGCGCAGGGGGTCGGATTGCGGATAGCCGCTGGACCAGGGCAGGAACAGCAGCAGCGGCAGCAGACTGAATAGCAGGGCGATGAGGCTTGCCCCGCGCCCCCGTACCCCCCAGGTCCAGTACCGGCGCCAGACCAGGGCGGCGGCGGCGCAGGTCCAACCCATGGCGAAGCCGGCCAGTACGTCCAGCGGCCAATGGGCGCCGACGGCGACGCGCGATAATCCCACCAGACACGCCAGGCCCAGCACGCTGCCGCGGGCCAGGGGCGAACGTAGATGCAACCACAGCACGCCGGCCAGCACCGCCGCGGTGGCGCTGTGTCCGGAGGGGAAGGCGTTGGCACGCAGTGGCTGCCCGGTGACGTTGAAGCTGCCCGCCGGTAATACCCCCAGGGGACGGGGCCAGTGCAGGCCGTGTTTTATACCCTGCACCAGCAGCACGGTCAGCAATCCCGCCAGCAGCGCCGTCCAGAGGAGCTCCGGGCGGCGGTGGGCAAAAGGGGCCAGCAGGGCCAGGGCGACCAAGCCGTTGCCCAGCAGGGTCAAGTTGGCCCAAAATGCACCCGGAAGAATGCCTAAGTCTTTATTTAATATTAGAAAAATGGCCTGGTTGCCGCCACTGATCAGAACTGCCGCTGCCGCCACCAGGCAGGCTGCCGGAATCAGCCAGAAGTCTAGGTATTTCACTGGCGTATGCGCCTCCCTCATCGGATCAGTCGACTCGTGTAGAAGCTTATCGGCAGTGGCGTGCCAAGCCAAAGGTGCAGCCTTTGTCTACGCCCCATTGCATTATTTCCCGCCCTGTATAGAATTAGCAGGAATATTTGTATGACATATCAGAATAATAATTCATATAGGATCCGCTATGAAACTGCATCAGTTGCGTTACATACGGGAAGTCGCCCGCTGTAACCTGAACGTAACCGACGCCGCAGACATCCTGCACACGTCCCAACCCGGAGTCAGCAAGCAGATCCGCTTGCTGGAGGATGAGCTGGGTGTGCCTATTTTCAGCCGTACCGGCAAACGTCTGGTGGATATCACCGAACCCGGTCACGCAGTGATTCAGGTGGCCGAGCGTATTCTCCAGGAAGTGGAAAACCTGAAAAAAATCGGTACCGAATACAGTAATGAGGTGGTCGGTACCCTGGCCATCGCCACCACCCATACCCAGGCGCGCTATGTGCTGCCGGAAACCATCAAGGAGTTTACCGAGCGCTACCCCGATGTCAGTCTGCACATTCATCAGGGTAACAACAAGCAAGTGATTGAAATGGCGGAAAATGGCGAAGTGGATTTTGCGCTGGCGACCGAAGGCGCGGGCGGTGCACGCGAGAACCTGACGGTGTTGCCGTGTTATGACTGGAATCGCTGTTTGCTGACGCTGTCCGACCATCCCCTGCTGCAGCTGCAGCTGCAGCGGCCCCTGACCATAAAGGATATCGCGGATTACCCCATCGTCACTTATGATTTCGTCATGGCGCAGGACTCGCCGGAACAGCGCGCGTTTCGCAAGGCCAATATCATTCCCAACGTGGTGCTGACCGCGCTCGATGCCGATGTCATCAAGACATACGTGGAGCTGGCGCTGGGGGTGGGCTTGCTGCCGCGCATCGCGTTTGAGCCGCATCGCGATATTTATCTGCGCATGCTGGATGTGGGGCACTTGTTCGAGAAGAGTACCTCCTACCTGGCCATTCGCAAGGGCGCTTATTTGCGTGGCTTTATGTATGAGTTCATCGAGCGCTTCGCGCCGCACCTGACCCGCGAGGTGGTGAGCAAGGCGATCAACGCCGGTGAGGCAATTTGACGGTCGGGTATGAGCATCCCCGCCCTGTCCAGTTCCTGGCAGAGGGCGAGGGCGCCGGGGAAACCGGTGGCTTTATTAATGTAGTTCATAGTAATCATTCGTAGAACGGTTCGTATGCATCTTTTACCTATATTCATGAATCTGAAGGATCGTCCCTGCCTGGTGGTGGGCGGCGGCGATGTTGCCTGTCGCAAGATCAATCTGCTGCGCCAGGCCGGCGCCCGCTTGACGGTGGTGGCTACCCATTTCGACCCGCGCCTGCGGAGTCTGGCCGAGAGCCGGGAAATCACTCTGGTACCGGCCGAGTTCACGCCCGCGCACCTGACCAAACAGTGCCTGGTGGTGGCGGCCACTGACGACGCCGCGGTCAATCGCGCGGTCGCGGAGGCGGCCAACCGGGCATTTGTGCCGGTCAATGTAGTGGACAAGCCCGAGCTTTGCACCTTCGTCATGCCATCTATTATCGATCGCTCACCCATCATGGTGGCGGTTTCCAGCGCCGGCGCTTCCCCGGTGCTGGCGCGTCTGCTGCGCGCCCGCCTGGAAACATTGATTCCCGCCGCCTACGGCAAGCTGGCCGCGCTGGTCGGCGGTTTTCGCGCCGAGGTGAAAAAGCGCTTCACCACGGTCGATGCGCGCCGCCGCTTCTGGGAGTCGGTGCTGCAGGGCCCGATTGCCGAGATGATGCTGTCTGGCCGCGAGCAACAGGCGGTGGCCGCGCTGCAGGCTGCGGTCGAACACGGTCTGGACAGCTCCGACGGCATGGGGGAGGTGGCGCTGGTGGGCGCCGGCCCCGGTGATCCGGACCTGCTGACCTTTCGTGCCCTGCGCCTGCTGCAGCGCGCCGATGTCATCGTCTACGACCGTCTGGTATCGAAGGAAATTCTCGATCTGGCGCGGCGCGACGCCGACCAGATCTATGTGGGCAAGGAGCGGGACAACCACAGCGTGCCCCAGGAGGGCATCAACGACCTGCTGGTGCGTCTGGCGCAGCAGGGCAAGCGCGTGGTGCGCCTGAAGGGCGGCGATCCGTTTATTTTCGGCCGCGGTGGCGAGGAAATCGATACCCTGGCCCAGTATCAGGTGCCGTTTCAGGTGGTGCCCGGCATTACTGCTGCCGCCGGCTGTGCCAGCTATTCCGGCATTCCGCTGACCCATCGCGACCATGCCCAGTCGGTGGTGTTCGTCACCGGCCATCTCAAGGACGGGTCCGTCGACCTGAACTGGAAAGCGCTGGTGCAGCCACAGCAAACCGTGGTGTTCTACATGGGGCTGAAGGGTCTGGCGGAGATCTGCGAGCGGCTGATGGCGCACGGCATGGCAGCGACCACGCCGCTGGCGCTGGTCGAGCAGGGCACCACCACCCGGCAACGGGTGCATCTCGGTACCCTGGCTGACATGCCGCAGAAGGTCGCGACGGTCGATATCAAACCGCCGACCCTGATCATCGTCGGCGATGTGGTGCGTCTGCACGAGAAACTCGCCTGGTTCCAGCCCCTGGCCACCGGCCCCCAATAAGGGCCGGTGGCCGGCGGTGTAACCGCGGTGCCTGGTGCGGATGCAGCTAACAGCCGCACTGCCAGCAAGCGATTTGTCTAGGCACCCACTGCCAATCGACGCTATAATGGCGGCCGTTTTCGACCCGCGGCTCTTCGTATCCCGCTGTATCGAGCTTTCGCTGTATCCCTCTTAGAACCAGGAGCCAACCATGTCTCAGCCGCCGTCCGCGACCCCCGGCTTTCGCGATTTGCAACTTATTGAGCCGGTGCTGCAGGCGCTGGACGCGGTGGGCTACGAAACTCCGTCGCCTATCCAGGCGCTGACCATACCTTACATGCTGCAGGGCCGGGATGTGCTGGGGCAGGCACAGACCGGCACCGGCAAGAC
>DKAS01000022.1 GCA_002448875.1 Proteobacteria bacterium UBA6920
CCGCCGCAGTCTCCGCGATGGGTTCGACCTTGGCAAAACTGCGTTGTATCAGGGCGATTTGACGCGCTGTGATCGACATGGCAAATCCTCGACACTATATAGCTGCAATGGGGTATCGGCAGGATCATGAAATAGTTAAGTATTCGGATAGCTCGGCTTTCCCTTAATCTCATGGTGGTTATGCCTGGCGATGCCGCATTCGCAGTCATTGTCAGTTTCTTGTTCCTGCAATATCTGTAATTGGTAGGTCGTTGTTCATTCACCACGTGGCACATAGTCAGTGGTGGAGGACTCAATGCTGTCTTGCGTGTATGTATCGTTCGATGGATGCGTACAATTTGCAGTGGTTGTGGAGATCGATGTGTCTCGTGTATGGATTAAATTGGCGTCCGCTATTAAGACTTGGTATAGGAAAGATTAGGTCATGCTTAAAATAGAGTGCGATAGTCTGCTGGGATTTAGGAAAACGTTAACCAACATTAAGTGAAGATTAATATGTATCTTAAATGAAACTTAATCTTCATTAAGTAAAGATTAAACAATACACTGTTCGTTAGCTGTGGCACACGTTGAATCAGTAAAAACAATCAAATAGCAAATGTGGATTCATTTGCTCATACCGCGGTCAATTCCTTTCCTTTCAGTTAGTTATAAATAACGACAAAATATCTACATATGTGAGATAGCACTTCTTGGAAATCAACTTGATCGTTGATTTATTATTTTGACCGACTGCGACAGATTGACGCAGCGAAGACGTAGATGAAATTATTGTCGTCGGGGTAGTTCCGGCAGAAAGAAATTATATTTCTGTCAGCGCGATGGAGTGTGCATGGTTAATAACTAATAAAACCTATTTGGAGGGAAGTACAATGAAATATAGTGATTGTACATTTCATAATCGATTCAAGCGAAGGGCGAGCATTGGTTTGGTCGTCGCAGCTTGTACGATGTTTAACGCATCCAATGCGTTTGCCGTGCCGGTACCGGGCGGAACATTGGATCCTACCTTAGTGCCAAAATATGTCACGCCCTTGGTGATACCGCCGGTGATGAATAACACCGGTGTCGCCAATGACTATGACATCGCGGTGCGTCAGTTCAGCCAGCAGATCCTGCCGGGCGGTATCTGGAACACCATCAACGGGCGCGCCGATGTCTATCCGCCGACCAGGGTGTGGAGCTATGGTCCGGTCAACGATCCACTGCCTGATTCCACCGCTCTTGGAGGTGGTGTGGGTGTGGCTCCGGCCGCGAACTCGCAGTTCAACTATCCGGCCTACACGGTGGAAACCCTGGTCGGCCAAACTAATACGGTGACCTGGATCAACGATCTGGTGGTCGATCCCTACGCCTGCGCTAAAGCGGACAGGAAAACGCGCTTGACCACACCGGCGTGTAACTACCTGAGCCACCTGTTGCCGGTGGATCGTTCCCTGCACTGGGCCAACCCGGAGCAATTGCCGTGCAGCGACGGGGCCAAGACCAAGGATTGCCGACCGGCGCTGGCCAACGGCGCGGTGCTGGGCGAGGCCTATCGTGGTCCGGTGCCGATGATTCCGCATGTGCACGGCGCGCATGTGGGACCGGAAAGCGACGGTTACCCGGAAGCCTGGTGGCTGCCCAACGCCAATAATATTCCGGCGTCCTATGCCAGCACCGGCACCCTGGTCAATCAGTACGGCGTGGTGACCAACGATGCCAGAAAGCCGGGCCAGGCCAATTTCTCCTATCCCAACACCCAGCCTTCCACCACCCTGTGGTTTCACGACCACGCCCTGGGGATGACGCGCAGTAACGTCTACGCGGGACCGGCGGGATTCTGGCTGATTCGCGACGGCGCGGCGAAGACGGGTGAAACCGGGTTGGTCAGTGGCACCTTGCCGGGGCCGGCGCCCAAACTTGGCGATAGTCTGAAATACACCAGTTACCCCGCGGCGCAGGGTGGCAAGCGTGAGACTTACCGGGAAATTCCCCTGCTGATCCAGGATAGATCCTTCAACGTCGATGGCTCGCTGTTCTATCCGGCCAATCGCGCCTTTTTCGAAGGTCTGGGCGATGGCTTTGCCCCCGGTGTCAATACCGCCCATGGTCTTAACATCGATACCATCGGCACGGTAAGCAATGGCGCGGTGGCTAACTCCGATATTTCGCCGATCTGGAATCCCGAAGCGTTTTTCAATGTCATGGTGGTCAACGGCGCCGCCTGGCCGACGCTGGATGTGGCGCAGGCACAGTATCGTTTCCGGGTGCTCAATGCCTGTAACTCGCGCTTCCTCAACCTGGCGCTGTATGTCGTCGCAGCTAACGGCAAACTGACCAACCGGGAAGTGCCCATCTACCAGATCGGTGCCGAACAGGGCATGTTGCCCAAGGTGGTGAAGATCACTACGGGTTATCGCACCGTCCTGCCGGGCAATGGCTCGGTGCCGCGGGCGACGCGCGCGGCCGCACCGGAAACCGCGCTGCTGATGGGGCTGGCGGAACGCGCCGATATTCTCATCGATTTCTCCGGTCTGGCCAATGGCACCCGGGTGCGCATGATCAATACCGCGCCCGACGCGCCGTTCGGCGGTTTCCCCGATGTGGCAGCGGACCCGGACACCACCGGGCAGGTGATGGAGTTCGTGGTGAACAACGCCTATAACGGTCAGAGCTCCAGTGATCCCGCGGGCAAAAAGCCGGCGACTAAGCCGGAAAACCTGGTGCTGAGTCTGCCGGATGCGCAGGATCCCGCGGCCAGCGGTCTGGTCCAGGCCAATGTGCGGGAGATGGCGCTGTTGGAAGAAGAGTCGTCCATTATCTGCGCCGTGGTTGCACCGGACGGCACCATCGAGCAGGATCGCGCCTCTTTGCCGGACAACGCCAATCCCGGCACCTGTGTCGACAAGACCACCGGGCAGCTGGCGGCCTCGCTGCCGTTCGCACCCAAGGCGGCGGTGCTGGGTATCAACGGCAGCGCCGGCGGGTCGCCGACCCTGTGGGCTGATCCATTGAAAACCAATCCGGCCCTGGGCAGCACCGAAACCTGGGAACTGTGGAACAGCACCGATGATGCGCATCCCATTCACGTGCATCTGGTCAAATTCAAAGTGGTCGAGCGTGAAGCCTTCGATCCGGCGACCAATGCCCTGTCCGGGGTGAAAAACGCGCCGGAAGCGACGGAAGCGGGTTGGAAGGATACAGTGATTGCCTACCCGGGCGAAGTGACCCGGATCAGTGCCACCTTCGACGTTGCCGGCTTATATGTGTGGCACTGCCATATTCTCGAGCATGAAGACAATGAAATGATGGTGCCGTTCTGTATCGGCGATCAGGCGACAGCGCCCGGTTGCGGCGCCGTACCTTAGATCGTAGTCGCAATCTGTTAGTAGGCCGCCTGCGGGCGGCCTTTTTTTTGCTCAAATCTTCGTCCGTATGAATGTCAGCGATAATCGAATTTTAATTGCCTGCTCATAATTTCTTAACGAATTACTCATCATTTCTAAATCATTGTTTTCGTATAGTCGGCGTGCGACAAAACGTCGCGCTGGTGGGGGCCAGCGGATAACGATAGGTCATGGTATCGCCGTGTTGTCGGGCGGATACATGACGTGGCGCGACCGGCCTGGCCCGCCGTATACAATAAAAAACAATGGGAGAAATGCTATGAGCAGATTCATGGCTGGGGGTGTGTCCTGCGGTATATTGTTGTCCGGATACGCTGTACTCAATGTGGCGAATGTTTACGCTCAACCTGTACCCGGCGGTTCGCTCGATCCGCTGAGCATACCGAAGTACGTCATTCCACTGGTGATTCCGCCGGTGATGAAGAATACCAATTCGAATACCAGCTACGTGCTCGCCGAACGTCAGTTCCAGCAGCAGATTCTGCCGGGTGGCCTGTGGAACGCATTTAACGGCCGCGTCGACGCGTTTCCGCCGACCATGGTCTGGAGTTACGGCCCGGCCGGCGATGCCTTGCCGGATTCCAGTAAATTCGGCGGTAGCAAAGGAGTCGCACCGGCGACTAACTCGCAGTTCAACTATCCGGCCTACACGGTGGAAACCCTGGTCGGCCAAACTAATACGGTGACCTGGATCAACGATCTGGTGGTCGATCCCTACGCCTGCGCTAAAGCGGACAGGAAAACGCGCTTGACCACACCGGCGTGTAACTACCTGAGCCACCTGTTGCCGGTGGATCGTTCCCTGCACTGGGCCAACCCGGAGCAATTGCCGTGCAGCGACGGGGCCAAGACCAAGGATTGCCGACCGGCGCTGGCCAACGGCGCGGTGCTGGGCGAGGCCTATCGTGGTCCGGTGCCGATGATTCCGCATGTGCACGGCGCGCATGTGGGACCGGAAAGCGATGGTTACCCGGAAGCCTGGTGGCTGCCCAACGCCAATAATATTCCGGCGTCCTATGCCAGCACCGGCACCCTGGTCAATCAGTACGGCGTGGTGACCAACGATGCCAGAAAGCCGGGCCAGGCCAGCTTCACTTATCCCAATACTCAGCCGTCCACCACCTTGTGGTATCACGACCATACCCTGGGAATGACGCGCAGTAACGTCTACGCGGGACCGGCGGGCTTCTGGCTGATTCGCGACGGCACGGTGAAGACGGGAGAAACCGGATTAGTCAGCGGTGTGCTGCCGGGGCCGGCGCCCAGACTTGGCGACACCCTGCAGCGTACCAATTTTACCGCGGCACAGGGTGGCAAGCGCGAGAGCTATCGCGAGATTCCCCTGGTGATTCAGGATCGTTCGTTCAATGCCGACGGCTCGCTGTTCTATCCGGCCAATCGCGCCTTTTTCGAAGGCCTCGGCGACGGTTTCGCGCCCGGCGCCAATACCGCCCAGGGTCTCAACATCGATACCATCGGTACGGTAAGCAATGGCGCGGTGGCCAGCTCCGACATTTCGCCGATCTGGAATCCCGAGGCGTTTTTCAATGTCATGGTGGTCAACGGCGCCGCCTGGCCGACGCTGGATGTGGCGCAGGCACAGTATCGTTTCCGGGTGCTCAATGCCTGTAACTCGCGCTTCCTCAATCTGGCATTGTTTGCGGTGAACGCCGACGGCAGCCTGGGTCAGGAGCTTCCCATGTACCAGATCGGGGCGGAGCAGGGGCTGATGCCCAATGTGGTGAAGATCACCACCGGTTATCGCACTGTCCTGCCGGGTAATGGCAGCGTGCCGGCGGCAGCACCGGCGGCGGCGGCGGAAACCGCGCTGCTGATGGGGCTGGCGGAACGCGCCGATATTCTCGTCGATTTCTCCGGTCTGGCCAGCGGCACCCGGGTGCGCATGATCAATACCGCGCCCGACGCGCCCTTCGGCGGCTTCCCCGACGTGGCGGCGGATCCGGACACCACCGGGCAGGTGATGGAGTTTGTGGTGAACAACGCCTATAACGGCCAGAGTTCCAGCGATCCCACCGGCAAGAAGCCGGCGACTAAGCCGGAAAGCCTGGTGCTGAGCCTGCCGGATGCGCAGGATCCGGCGGCCAGCGGTTTGATTCAGGCCAGTGTTCGTGACTTGGCGTTGATGGAGGAAGAGTCTTCCGTTATCTGCGCTGGCGTGGCGCCGGATGGCACCATTACTCAGGACTATGCGGCCACACCGGATCCGTCCAATCCCGGCACCTGTATCGATGCCATGGGCGCGTTGGCGGCCGCGGTGCCCTTCGCGCCCAAGGCGGCGGTGCTGGGTGTCAACGGCAGCGCCGGCGGGTCACCGACCCTGTGGGCCGATCCATTGAAAACCAATCCGGTTCTGGGTAGCACCGAAACCTGGGAGCTGTGGAATACCACCGAGGACGCCCATCCCATCCACGTGCATCTGGTCAAATTCAAAGTGGTCGAACGTGAAGCCTTCGATCCGGCGATCAACGCGCTGTCCGGGGTGAAGAATCCGCCGGAGGCGACGGAAGCGGGCTGGAAGGATACGGTGATCGCCTATCCAGGTGAAGTGACCCGGATCAATGCCACCTTCGACATCGCCGGCCTGTACGTGTGGCACTGCCACATCGT
>DKAS01000092.1 GCA_002448875.1 Proteobacteria bacterium UBA6920
GCGCGTGAGACAGACCAAGAATAAAGCCTGCCAAACGAGAAATATTCCGATGGCTGCTCCTAAATATCCCGACCTCACAGTCGTTATAGAGACTGACCAAAAAGATTTCCGCCGGCAATGGCTCCCGCAATGGAACAGACCAACGCTCCGGGGCGCCTGGTGGTCTCCACGGTAAGCGCTTCGCGGGATGAGGCGCTTCGGTAAACGCTGTCCGGCGGCTTACCTTATTCCACGGGAAAAAAAACATGGGCCACAGGCAATGCATCCTTTCGGCGCTCGCCGGCTTGGTCATCGGTATCGGCGGTTGTACTGACGAGGGCAGCAGCAATGGCGGCAATGCCGAAGTAAACGCCATGAAGACTACCGCCATCGCCGACGACACGCAGGCGCAAGCCGCGGTAAAAACCATCCTCGAAGATTCGTTCCTCACCGGTTCCATCGATGACGCCGATTTCAGCGCCTATATCGACGACATTCAGAGCTGGTTTATCGATGCATCACCCAAGTCGATGACGCAACATAAAAAGCAAATGCGCCTGCCGCCCGCGCTGGCGGAAGCTGCGCGCTCATCATTGGCGTTGATCGTGCCGGAACTGGAAAACGCCCGCAAAACGCCAAGAAGCCCTGGTAACAGTAGTCACGGCGCACTGGCCACGCAAACCATCGCCTGTGACGACGGCGTGGGCAGCGTATCCTTCAACGGCAAATATCAGGACGACTACAACGCCAGCATCCAGCTGAGCTACAACGGTTGCCGCCTCAACCAGCCCGATATCTACTACAACGCCACCTACAAGCTACGTAGCGGCGATCTGAAACTGTCGATCTCGGGTAATGAAACCTCCTGGTCGGCCTCGGTTACCCTGGGCAACGGCGATCGCGACCTCAACGATGAGAATGACTATCACCTGCAGTACATCAACAGCGACAACATCGTGCTGGCGGAAATAAACTACAGCCTCACCACCAAGTACAGTGACAAAACCAAAGCAGCCACGGCGCAGAGCAGCATGCTCTATATCGCCCAATACACAGTGGACGGCCAAGCAGAAGTTATAGTAAATACCAGCGAAAACTATCGTCACACTACGGCATTCCGCGGAGTTTCGCTACAGGAAACCGACATCGCTTACAGCACCAGTTTCGACATCGACGCCAACGGTGTAATCGACTACCAGAAAGACAACAACCAGGATGAAAGCGTGGAACACGGCTATCTGTACGGCTTCAGCAACTACCACTACGTCTATGACAATTCCGCCTACTACAGCACCGGCAATACTTCCTGGGAAATCGGCGGCAAATTCGCCATCGCCAGAACACCGGCGCAATGCGGCGACGGTGTCTACCAGGTCAGCACGGTTTCGCCTGTCGTGGGCTCAGGTTCAGGTTATTCAGCTGGCAAACTCTCGATCAATGACGCCAGTTTTTCGGTGCTCAGTCCGGGACTCTACGAAATCACCACGCCGGCGGGCACGGTGCAGGTCAACGACGATACGCTGCAGAATATCTGCCTGACGTTGTGACCACCTGCCGGGGTGCAATGTTGACCTCGCCGAAAAATTGCAACTCGGCATAGGGAGAAAGATTGGCCTTGCCGGGCGGCGGCGGCATAGGGCACGTCAGCCAGACGCTATTGGCGATGGGGTGCTGTTTGATGAAGCTCAGCACGCGGGCGATTTCCAGCTCGCGCCCGGCCGCGGGACCGTCGTAGCCGTTGGCGACCGCTTCCCAGCGCCGGGGTGGATTGTTGACGTAATCGTCGCGGAGTTTCAGACCAATCGGCATGTCTGCGGAAATCACTTTCCAAACGGCGCGGGACTCGGCCAGTGCCCGTTGCAGCCAGGCCACTTGCGCCCCGCCCAGAAAGGCAGTCTCGGCGTCATAAGGAGCCGCTAATTTGAAACCGGCGCTGTGACACCGTGATGAAGTTTGTGTGACGGTTTGGCGAAGCCTAAGCGCGATGCGCGCGAAATTCCGCACCATAAAAAGTTCATGAATCTGCCATCCGCGGGCAACACCCGAGGCGCATTCTCTTTGCACTATTCAATAGACGCAAGGAGACTTTTATGAGCACTGAACCGAAAATCATTGGCAATATGTTCGTTACCGACCGCATTCTACGCGCCGCGCTGGCGGGCGGCCTCCTCCTGCTCGTGCTACGCCGGCCGGACGCCTGGGACTGGCCCTTCGTTCCCGAACTCACCTTGCTGTCGGGCTATGTTCTGGTGACGGCGCTGTGCGCCTGGGATCCGGTTTATGAGCTGGCGAAAAACATTTTCACCCGCGCTGCTCCCAAGACGAACCCGCGCAAAGGCAACCCAACCTCGTCGTTAACCGCATCCCGCGGATGATTCCATCTCAGGGAACATCCGCGGGCAGCCGCCGGCAGGTCGTCCGGTGGAGTTGCTTCGTGGATCATCCCCGACCGGGAGGGTCAACCGGTCTTTTTCAGCTCCTCGCGAATAATCCGGCGCAGAGTTTTCTCCAATTGCCGGTCACGGGACTGAATATATTCGCGCAGAGCGCCATTGATCAGCGTCTGGTAGTTACCGCCGCCGGACTGGTGTACCCGCTGCTTGAAATGGTCGATGATGTCCGCGTCCAGGCGGATCGTGATGCGCACTTTGCCGGGCTCGGACTTTACCACCGCACCGCGCTTGCCTTTGGAAAAATCATCCGTCATGTTCATCGAGGCCCTGGTAATAAAGTTTCGTTTCCCGCCGGTTCGCGCGCCGAGCGGAGATGATGCGTATTCGGTCCGCGCCGTATTCCGCGTGCACTACATAGAGAATTCTCTGGAACGGCCCCAAACCCAAAGTTTTGAAGCGACACTCGGGGGCATCCCGATCTTCGATCGTTAAGGCATTCTCGTCCTCAAGCGCCAGCACCGCATCGGCAAAATCGACGCCGTGCTTTCTGAGATTGGCGGACGCCTTCCTTGGGTCCCATTCGTAATCCATGAATCTGATTGTATGTACATCTGATGCACATTACAAGCGCCTGCCGGGGCTGCCGGGGCTGCCGGGGCTGCCGGGGCTGCCGGGGCTGCCGGGGCTGCCGGGGTCGGACCACGCCAAGTCATTGTAATAACGTTAAATAACCCCCTTAGCAGCGCTTTTTTTCGCCTTAGAAGGTCTATTTTCACATGAAAAATCGACGGTTCCGACGCAAAGGGGCAGGCAATGGCGAGGCGAACATATCAGTACTGCCATCCCTTCGTTAGACGCTGCTTTATCGGGGTAAAAAGGGCCTTCTAAGGCGAAAAAACGCCTTCCTGGAGATCAATTACTGAATTCTTACAAAGACTTGGCATGGTCCGACCCCTGCTGCTGCTGCAGCAGCCACTGGCGCACCGTCTGGGTGGCGAATTCTGCCGCCAGGGCGCGATCGACACGGGTGAGCAGTTGCTCGACGGCGTCGATACGATGGTTGGGATCCATCGGCAGCAGCGGTGATTGGGCGGCACGCACGCAGGCCAGCACCTCGTACAGGGTGATCACCTCCAGATCCCGCGCCGGCAGGTAGCGATCGGCCTGTTCGCCCACGGCGATGATGACGCGGCCGTAGCTCAGAGCGTGGATGACCGGGTCGATCAAATCGAATGGCACGCCCAGGCGCCGCACCAGCTCATCCTCGTCCGGCGCCGGCTGACCACGCAGATACGCCCCGCCGACCAGGGACAGTACCGCCAGGGCCAGACGCTCCTTGGCGATATTACTCAAGGTCTGCACATTGCGCGCCGGGCGCACGAACTCCGGGTGTTGCAGATAAAACGACAGTTGCGCCCCCAGCAGCAGAATCAACCAGCTGATGTACAGCCAGATCAGCAGAACGATGACGATGGCGAACCCGGAATAAATAGCGTCGTATTTGACGGTGCCGACGATGAACACCGTAAACAACCAGCCCACCGCGCGCCATAGCAGCCCCGCCACCAGCGCCGCCACCAGCGCCGGCGCCAGACGCACCGCGGTGTTGGGCAGGAGCACGTAGGCAAATGCAAAGGCGGCGATGGTAAACAGATAGGGCAGAATATGACCGATGACGTATGTGATAGTGCCGAACGGCTCCAGCGAAATGAGATATTGCGCGGCGGCGCTGCTCATCATCGTGGCGGTAATGCCGAGAGCGGAAAACACCAGCACCGGCCCGATCAGCAGAATGCTGAAATAGTAGCTGAAGCGCTGAATGAATCGCCGCGGGGTGGCGATATGCCAGATGTGGTTGAATGCGTCCTCGATCTTCGCCACCAGCGACACCACGGTATAAAACAACAGCGCCACACCGATGGAACCGAGCACGCCGACGTGCATATTGTTGATGAAGGAGATGATGGTCACCACCAGGTCGGTGCCTTTCTGCCCCAGGGGCGCGAGAAAGTCCTCCAGCAACGGCTGCACCTGATTGTGCACCCCGAAGCCCTTCAACACCGAAAAGCTCACCGCCAGCAGCGGCACGATGGACAGCAGGGTGGTATAAACCAGGCTCATGGCGCGCATGGTGAGCTGCCCCACCAATAGATCGCGCGCCAGCACATAGCCCAGGCGCATGCCCTGCAGCAGCCGCCCTTGCAGCGGCGGCCGGCCGCGAATATCGATTTCCCACAGACCTTGCTGCAGGAAACCGACGATTTTCTCCAGTGAATTCTGCATACTGGAATCAGTATGGCAAAAAAAGTGGACGGAGGGTATTTATTTGTGGAACCACCCGCGCGCAGCGCCCGGCCTGGAGCCGAAACGATGCGCTGCACGCGGGACTGGCTATCTTCTACTTACCGGCGGCCGGCGTATTGTCCGAGCCAAAGCAACTCAAACCATCGGTGGTTCCGGCTGCTATTGCACACGTTCCCAGCGCCAACTGAACGACGATGTATGCTTTTCGTCTATATCCTTGCGAAACAGCCCGCGGTAGGAATACCAGCCCTTCATGCTCCACTCATAGCCACCACTGGCGGTAATGACAGTGCCCACCTCGCCATTGCCGGTCACGTCGTAACTGCCGTCGAGGCGGGTGACGCGCACGGTGATGTCGCAAACCACGTCCGGGTCATCCTTGCAGTTGATTTGCTGATTCAGGCTCAGCGGCAAGCCGTACCAGAAAATCTCCCAGAAACGCTCCTCACTCCAGGGAATGAGCACGGCGGGCATGTTTTCTCTGGTTTGCGTACTTTCCTTGCCGGCACTGACCGTGGTATAGGTATAGTTCCAGTAGCTGAGGCCGTCGATAAGAAAACGGGCGCCGATGGCATAGCCCGTGGTATCGATGTTCTCATTGAATGCCACTTTGTTGCCCGACCGGTCGGTAACGCTGTAGCTCGATCCGCCGGCGTCGGTGCTGACGCGATAATTGTCGAGTACGGCATCGATGCCGGTGCCGTCGGCGGTGAAAGCGGTGGTGAAAAAATCGTACACTTTCGGATCCACGCCCGCGTTCAGCAGATCGGTGGCGAAGTTGGCATTGATGCGGGCCATGGCTGCCTCCAGGTCGCCGCGCTTGAAGGTGGCGGCAACCGAGGCCCAGTTGGTAAAGGCCTCCTGCAAACTCGTGTGATAAGCGAGCACCAGCGCCAGCTGCGTCAATGGCGTGATATTCACCACGCGTGAACCGTTAACAAAGCTGTACATCACCGCCCCCTGGCCGTTGGCGGGCTCGAAACGCAACAGGAAGGGACCGGTGCGACCGCCAAGATCCAGGACGAAGACGCCATTGGCATCGGTTTGATCGCTGGTGGTGTTGCCGTCGGCATCCACCGCGGTCACCGTCCCCTGCGCCGGCGCGCCGGTGGCCACGGTACCGGTGACTTCGCGAACCACGGTGGTCTCCGTGCGCCTATTGGACCCCCCCTCCTCCTTTTTGGTCACCGCCTTGACCGCGTCGCCACTGCCACAGGCGGAGACCGCCAGGGCAATCGCCAGACTGACCAATGCCGTTAACCCACCCCGACGGCCCATGAGCTGCGTGTTCCTAAGCATGTTATGTCCTCTTGCTGTTTTAGTTGTGGGCGTCATTCTAGCAGCGAGGCTGACAATGGCGCATGCTTTTGCCAAGAACAATCAGAGATAAAAACCACGATCGAATTAATATCTTGATGAGCTATATTTACCCATTTCTCGATCATACTATTGCAAAGAAAAGAAAAATTTTACTGAGAGGCACACACCTGAAGCAACGCTAGGCCAGGAGTTAGTCACCCCTCAGATAAAAATCTCTGTACACGCGCCGGCAGTGGTTTGCATGCCCGCAACACGCCTCTTAATTCATGCACCGACTCTATTTGTAATTCGGCAACCTAATGCGGAATTTTGCCGTCTCGTACGTCTCGTCATCGGACGTACGGCAGAGAGAGCCAAACGAGCCAGGGACCGGATTCCTGAGCAAGCCCAGACACACCGGGATCGGCGGAATGACGGCAACACTTTCGTCTGCGATCTGCTGTTTTTCCTCCATTGCCGGCATCTTCCCCCATAAAAAACCGCGACATGACACGCTTGACGCAGCGGTACGCTCAACTTTTTCCCCGCCAGCACCTAATGACCAGCTCCCATTTCGCCCATCCGGACAGACCGCTGGTTAACGCCCACCTCCCGGGCTGGCCAATCGCCTGCGTGTTCGTGAATGGCAGGCATCGCTAGTTGACATAAGCCAAAAACGTACCACCCTTTTTCCCAGCCAGGCGACATTGCTGTTCCTAGACAGCCATTCTTGCTAATATCGCTATTAACCTTTGCTGACACAGGCAACTGTCTTACCGGTTGGAATGTTTATAAAGACAATAGCAAAATCATGTTGAAATACGTCACCTGCACCTTGCTGCTGATCAACCCGTTTTACGCACTGCAGGCCCATGCCGAGCCGTCCCAGCTCGCGAATAACGATGCGTTGTCCCTCAGCACCTATGACGTGGAATACCAGCACCTCAGCGCCAGCGATGATCGCATATACGGCGGTTTTAAATTTCGCGCATTCCACACATCCGACGATAGAGGCGTCCAACAGCGCGAATTTTTAGCGGCTTTCATCGGCTATCGACAATATTTAACTCGAGATCGCGTCCTGCAGTTTATCGATTACTAATACGGCTATTCCTGGGCCCGTTACCAGCACGAGACAGGTCCAGACCAACATTCCCAGTCCCACTCTGTCAGCATCAACTATGGCTTGGAAATGGAGCATTTCTTCGCGGATAACTTCAGCCTGACGGGAGCGATCACGGCGGGCATAAGCCACGACTGGTTTCGCGACGACGTATCGAAACGAACTGTAAACTATACCACTTTTGTCTTTCCCGGCTCAGTGATCCGACTCAACTACTACTGGTAACTAGCGAGCCTGGCGTCATTTCTTGTGCAACCAGCATTCAACTTGGCGGCAACTTAATAATAGCGACTTCAAACAACATTCAGGGTTCTCGTTCCTGCAGACTCCACGCCGAGCGCGCAGTTTCTCGCCTCCATGTATCGCCTGATGCCTTTTTCCCATGCCAGGACCGTCAGCTGGCATATGCAGCTCGGCGAGATGTACTTTAAACAGGACTGGCCGCCACTTAACGAATTCGGCCTGCTCGTCGCCACGGACTATGACACCCTAGTGCGCAATTGCGGACCCCACTACCTCTATCAGCGCGTCGTCGGTGGCAGTCTGCACAAACTGGCCAAATTTGATTTTGCCAATGAAGAGGAAGAGCGCCTGTTCATGGCGGCGTACGACCGCAGGGGCATGGAAAGCTCCCTCTACGCTCTTGATCCCGCCCTGGTGGATAGCGGCGCGCAAACTGGCAGTTATTTTGTCGTCACCGTCATGGCCTTGCAAGGTTGTGATAGAGACCAGGTGCGCCGTGCGCAACTCCAGAACCTGACTATATTCCAGGCGCATATACTGAATCACGATAAGAATATAACAATAACAATTTAAATTCCCTCCAGCGCATGACGACATATATCCCAAGCACTCGCATTGTTTGGCACAGGGTGAGTCAATGGAAAATTGCAAGTACCATCCCGATGTTGCAGGCCGCTGGTATTGCCCACAGTGTGATGCCTGCGTTTGCGACAAATGCGCCGAAATCAACGCCGCGAAGAATCTCGCCCGTTGTTTTGTCTGCGGCAACGACCTGGATGGACTGCGTTCCGATCAGTACGTACCCCCATTCTGGCGGGCGCTGGGGGAGATTCATCGCTACCCCCTCAACTCTGTGACTCTTACGGTGCTCGCCTCCCTGGCGGCTGTGACCGGCATTCTGACTCTATTCCCCATGGGTTATTTTTTTGCGCTGACCTTGAATCTGCTCCTGTTCGCCTATGCGGCGATGATTATGGAACACACTGCCCACGGCAATCTCAAACACCCGCAGGTCTTTCTGCTGTTTGAGTCCTCGGGCAAAGCGATCATTTTCCGCCAGTTTGTCCTGGTCGTGGCAATGGCGTTAGCCGCCACCTGGATGGGTCGCCACTTTGGCAGGACGGCATTTTTTGTATGCGTGCAGACATTCACTTTTCTGTTTCCCGCTGGCATCATGGCCGCCGTCATCGAAGACAGCCTGCTCGCTTGTCTGAATCCGCGGCGGCTACTGGCCATTATCCGCGCGATCGGCTGGCCCTATCTGTTGCTGCTGCTTTTTCTCTATCTGTTGCAAATCGGCAATGCCACGCTCACCCAATGGGTAGGTGGCGCATCGGTGGCGACCCTGCTGCTGCAGGTCGTGATCGGCGGCTACTTCCTTATCGTCATCTATCACCTGCTGGGTTACGTCATTTACCAGTATCACGACAAACTCGGCTTTGCGGCCCATCAGGGCGGCAATCTACGCACCCACAATACCGGCCATATCGCCCAGTCGTGGTCGAACATGTTGAACAAAGCGCGGGTATTGATTATGGAAGGCCGTCCGGACGAAGGCAAGGCCGTGGCCAAGGAAGCGGCACTGGCCTTTCCGACCAATCTGCAGGTGCAAGCTTTTATCTATGATCTGCTGCGCAAATCCGGCAGCGACGAGGAACGTCTGCAAATCGGCATTCCTTACCTGAATGTGCTGCTGTATCAGAACCAATTGAATAAAGCCGCGGAGGTGTACGCAACGATTTCCAGGATAGACAAGGAAATCAAGCCCGCGGACGGCGACAAGGTGGCACTGCTGGCGGCGGTGCTGCACCAGGCTGGTCGGAATCGCGAAGCCTTGCGCCTGATATCAGACTTTCACGCTTACTATCCCGATCATAGCGATATCGCCAAGAACTACTTCTACGCCGTGGATATTCTCATCAAGATGAAACAGTCACCGGAAATAATCAAATCGATCCTGGACTTCCTCGCGGACAATCTCCCGGATCCGCAAATTCAGGAGCGAGTCAAGCACTATCGCCTCCGGCTCAAACCGGCGGCGCTCGGAGCCGGTGGGGCTTGAGTTCATGACACCCTGGCCAGCGCGGTAAGCAGGGGCGATGCCGGGAAATACTGGCGCAGGCGGGAGCAGTTGCGATCATATCCTTCGCTGTCGCCAACCGTCCGCTGCTGCAACGCCATACGGTAGATGGCCTCCGCCAGACTGACATCCTTAACTCCGGCACCGAGCAGCAATTCGACGATGGATTCGGCGTCGTCGGTATGGCCGGCGGCGGCGAATTGTAGTGCGATCTGCCCCAGCCGCGGCATCACCTCGCGCGGCAGGGCGCCGTATTTTTCAACAAAGGCGCTGAAAATCACCTGCTTCTGCTTGACGGCATGCCGGTCGCGTACGGCGACATTCAGCGCCGCGGCCAGAATCTTGCGACCGATAATGACGTTGTCAATGTTGCGCATGGCCGCGGCCAGTTGCGAGAATAGATTAGGGCGGGTAAACCACTCGGGCTGGCGCAATATCGCCGCCGCCGCTTTTTCATATTTCATGTCCGCCAGCAAGCGCGCGATGTCCACATCCCCCGCTTCCCTGCGCTCCCGGTTCGCGTGCGCGTCCAGCACCTCCCGGTTGGCGCCGCCCAGCCGCGATTTGAACAACATCCCGATCAACGCGCCACCGCAGAGGCCGCCAGCATGGGCAAGATAGTTGATATGGCTTGCCGAATCCAGAAACATCTCCAGCACCTGGTAACCGATCCATACCGGCAACACGACCAACGCCGGTAGCTTCACGTAATTAAAATAAAACAGCACGTGATAGAAGAAATTGATCCTGCGCCAGCCGAAAAGCATGACATACATTCCCATCACCCCGGAAATGGCACCGGACGCACCAATCCCGGTGGTGATGCTTGCGCCGTTGAATAACAGATCGAAGCCGCCGGCGATCAGCCCGGCCGCAAGATAGCAGACAAAAAAAGTCAATCCGCCGAGTATCAGCTCGACCACATAGCCCACCAGCACCAGGAACACCATATTGCCCAGCAAATGGTCCATCCCGCCATGCAGGAACATATGGGTCAGCAGGGTTGTCGGCGTGGCGTAGGCCGGGCGCAAGCCATAGGTAAACCAGGTGACCTTGGCCAGGCGGGCGGTGAATTCCGCATGCTGCCCCTGCCATTGCGCGTAGGTCTCGGCCGGCACCGCGGCCGCGACCCGCGCGGGCAATTCGGCGACGAAATCGCCGTGGGAATATGCCTCGAAAACCAGATCGGGATCGGATGCGCGCTCAGCCTCCGCTGCACCCGCGGCGCGGACGGACGGCGGAGCCGCCGTCCGTTGCGCCAGATAGTCGCGGTACAGAGGCATCTCAATCGCGCCAAGGTTCGCTGCAAGGTAGAAAGCCAAAGCTCCCTGCAAGGCCTCGGCATCATCGCGCTGCGGCCCCCAAAACACGACGCAGTTGACGATCACCAGCAGCAAAGTGATCAGCGGCAGGTGCCGCCGTTCAATCCGGCCATACACGGGGAGGATGATCATTATTCAGCCCAGGAGAGCTATATAGCTACATATCGTCCTGACATTGGTGAAGCTTTAAACTTGTTGCCCACACCACTTCTGCACTGCCCTGCCCCTGCCGAATGGCGCTCAGATATCTATTGTCACCCACGCCGGATCATGATCGCTGCCATCGCCGCCGTGATTCTGCCGGCGGTCAATAAACGCCTGACCCAGGCGGGGCGCCAGGGGCTGGCTCACCCAGATCTGATCCAGCAACTGGTATTCCGGCAGCGCGGGGCCGGGCGGGTTGAAGCGGTGGGTCCAGGCGACGGTTTGCGGGCCGGGACCCTGATCGGGCGTTTCCGCCTTGGCTGGACGCGTTTCCTGCGGATTGCTGAGGGCGTTGACCAGCAGCTTGTTGTCTATCATCAACATGGGCGCCAAATAGTCCGAATCCGGCGGGTCGTTCATATCGCCGACGAGAACATAATGGCTGTTCGGGCGTTCCATCCGACCGATGATGCGGGCGATGGTTTCGGCCTGCCGGCGGCGCAGCAGATTGGCTTGTTGCGCCCCCACCACGGGATCCTGGGTAAAAGGAACGTAATGACTCTTGAGGTGCGTGTTATACAGAGTGAACAGCTTGTCGCCGTTGGCCTTGAGTATCTCCACCTGCAGCAGATCGCGGCCGAACACCCGGCGCTGCGGTTCGGCGGGGTGGGTCGCCGCCTGGTGGGAAGTAATGGCGCCGATGGGCAGTTTTGACAGCAGGCCGACATCGATCATGCGCGGGTCGTTGCCTTCCACCAGCACCACGTGCGGATACATGCCTTGCAGCAGCTCACGATTGAACTGCTTGAGCACTTCCAGGTGCTCCACCTCCTGCACCGCGAGCACGTCGACATTCATCACCTCGCGGATGCGCCGGGCGATTTCCTGCCGGGATTTGTCGTCCTTGCCGCGCACCAGCTTCCCCATGAAAGTGCGCACCTGGTATTGCCCGCCGACGAATGTCAGAGTAAGTCCACCCGCATCGTCGGCCGGCACCGTGTCGATGGCGGCGGTGAAATTGTAACGTGAGAAAAGGTTATTCAGATTAAAGGTGCCGACGGTGACGGGCATGATGGCTCCTCCACGGCCTGGATCGTGTCAGCTTACGCGCAAAGTGCGCGCGACACAATCCGGGACAGCGCCATCCGAAGGATCTAAACCCGACAACCGTGACGAATGATTTTTTTATAGAAGGCCCTCGATTTCAGCGAACAATGATTCCCGCACCCGCCCATGCGCTGACATCCTCCATTGACCCGCCAAAAACTCCTCTGCCTAATCGGAACAAGCCCCGCCCACTCGCATGCCCCTGTGATTTCTTATTGACCCCCTCCCCCGCAATCGGTGACGACATTTACATGAGCCGTACTGAGGATGGCGAAAGCCACGGCAAGATCGGCGAGCGCTTCGTCACATGCATTGCCGGCGGTTTTGCATGAGCGCTTTACAGCCCTCGATTCCTGGGCGTATGACATGGCCGCATTGACTGCGTCCTTGGTGCGTTCACCGCAAGGCAACTGAATCGTGGGGGCAGCGATGTTCACCACCGCGGACTTGCTGATCGTACCGGTCGTCGCTGTTACCGTGCCGGAACCGGCTGCCGAACCGGATACCACGGAAAAACTCGCGCTTGTCGATCCCGCGGGAACGGTTACAATACCGGGCACGGTGAGCTGCACGCCGGACACTGTCAGACTCACGACTTCACCACCCGCGGCCGCGGGATTGCCCAGACTTACTGTCATTTCCGCGGCGCTATTGGTTGGCATGTTCAAGGGATCGGGCGCAAGCGCCAGTGTTTGCATGCCTTCCCGGGTCACGATGACATCCGTCCCATACGCTCCCCCCTGATATGTGATCAGCCAATAAACCCCACCCGCTTCAAATCGCGCACCTTCCGGCAGACCTGCAAAAGTTCCAGACACGGGGTTTCCCGTTTGTGGAGAGACAAGCACGTAAGACGCGCCCGGCTCGGTTGCAGATACGCCCTGCAGTACGAGCTCTCCTGCCAGGAATACGTTTCCCGACTGGACTTTGGCTGCCAGTTGCGTTGGATTGACTATGAAGGTCGAGCCTGAATCCAGAATCAAACTGCCGCTAATCACCAACCAGCTTGCACTCAGCACCCCACCGGGCATGTTTCGAATGATTGGTTTTGGATCCGTCAGGGCAAGGGGGCCAACAATGACAGGGTTGTCCTGCTGACCACTTATAGTCATCTGGCCCTGACTTAAGAATTCTACGGCAAGCAAGTCATAACCGGAGCTCGATGTGTCCGTTGTCGTTGCAACCGATACGCCCGGCTCAATCGTCAACGATCCGGCAGAGGTGATGGCAATATCCTCCCCCACCGTATGAGCTTCATTGGCAGACCATATTTGGCTGTCAAAAATCGTCAGAGCGCTTGCGTCAGCACCAGCCGCGAGCAACACTATCGCAAGCAGTGATAAAAAAAAGCGAGATATGTACTGCGCCATGGTTCTCTCCTTCTTCATTTCGGCACTCTAACAAACATTGCCCAGGCACCTTGCTGAGCCGGCAATACGTAAAAAAATGAATCCATGATTCAGGATAGGCTTGGCAAAAAACGAAGTCAATTCGATGACACAAACCCGCGACGGTCCGCGCTCAACCGCAGTTATTGAGAAAAAGCGTCGACTTTTGTTTCCAAAATCGCTATTGCAAACATCTCTCACCTAGAGACATTCTACCAATATCAAATTGCAATTTTCGGTGATAGAACTGGCTCATGCTCTACCCTTCGCAACTGGCTCGTCGTGAAGCCAGAGGGGGCGGGAGGTCGTTATGAATCGACGTGTAAAAATCTGCGCGCGGACGGCAACCGCGATTTATTTGTTCGTGGTTTTCATAATCTGGCCTGGCCACACGGCACTCGCCGGTGTCGCTGGCATAGACTCCGGCGACCACGCACGGGCAGCGGTGCAGAAGTCCGACCTGACGATCCCTTTCATCAAGAATGAGGGACAAAGGGCTCCCCACGCAGCCTACTACGCGCGCATCTTCGCTGGCACGGTGGTTGTCACCGCCAGCGGCGAAATGATTTATCTTCTGAGAACGCGCGACTCCGGCAACGGGCATAGTGATCCGGGCGCGGGCGCTTTATATCAGACATTCACCGAGTCCCTGGTGGGAGTGCAAATTCATCCCCTGGCCGGCCAACCGACGCCGACCAATGTCAGTGAATTCATCGGCAATGATCCGCAGCAATGGCGCCGGCACCTGCCCTCCTTCGATTCCGTCGTGTTGCATGACGCGTGGCCCGGGGTAGACGTGCAATTGCTGGCGCACGGTCATAGCGTAGAGAAAGTATTCACCCTGGCACCGGGCACGGATCCACAGCGTATTCGTCTGCATATCACCGGCGCCGAACACATTGCCATCGCCGATAACGGCGCCATGCAGGTCACCGGCAAGACGGGACGCATGGCGTTCAGCGCACCGCAGGCCTGGCAGGACATCGGCGGAGTACGCCACCCGGTCGGCGTCGCTTATGCGCTGCACGGCGGCGAGTATGGCTTTACTCTGCGGGACTATGACCCGCGCCATGCCGTCGTCATCGACCCCCTGCTGCAGGCCAGCTATCTCGGCGGCAGCGGAGACGATATGGCCTATGCCTTGGCCATTCACCCCACGTCGAAGAAAATCTATGTCGCAGGTCAGACCGCGTCGGCAGATCTGCCGGCCACGACAGCCGGAGCGCAGACCGCGCTTCTGGGCACGACCGATATCTTTATCGCCCGCTTCAACAGCGAGCTCACCGCCATCGAACAGATCACCTACCTGGGCGGCAGCTCCGATGACGGCCAGGCGTCTTATTTTCGTAACGGCCTGGCGATCTCCTCGGCCAGCGGCGACCTTTATCTCGCGTCCGCCACCAAATCGACCGACTACCCCGGCACGGCCGGCGGTGCCTTCGCAACCCGTATCGGCGGCGCCGCCGATGCGGTCGTCAGCCGGTTGAGCGCCGACCTCAAGACCCTGGTGCAGAGCACCTACTACGGCGGCAGCGACGCCGACTATGCCAACGGTGTCGCTTTGCACTCCACCAGCGGCGATGTCTACGTCATCGGCAGCGGCTGGTCCAGCAATCTGCCGGGAACGACCGGCGGTGCGCAACCGGCATCGGGTTCACCCGGCTTTCTGCGCGACGAATCCTTCCTGGCGCGTTTCAGCGCCGATCTGAAAACACTCAAGCAGGCGACCTACATCGGCGGCGCCGACAACGATGAGCCATGGGGGGTAAGCATCTCTCCGCTGTCGGGAGAGGTTTATGCTTTTGGCGTCACCAGTTCCGCGGACTTTCCCGGCACGACCGGCGGCGCTCAGACCGCGCTGTCCGGCATCTATACCGACGGCTACATCGTGCACTACAACGCCAACCTGACGCAGCGGCTGCATGCCACGTACCTGGGCGGCAGCAAGAGCGATGGCATCGTCGACCTGAAAATTCACCCGACCACGGGAGATGTCTATGCGGCCGGCTATGCGATCTCCACCGATTTTCCCGGCACGGCCGGCGGCCTGCAGGAAAGCGCCAATGGCGCGGGATTCGTTGCCCGACTGAATGCCGCACTGACCACGCTGACCCAGTCAACCTATCTAGGAGGAAAAAACGGCTCGCAAATCTATGCCATGGCTCTGCGCGCTTCGAGCAGCGAGGTTTATGTCGCCGGTTACACCAGTTCGACCGACTTTCCCGGAACCAGCGGTGGCGCCATCACCACCGCCGCGGCCGGCTACAACGGATTTGTGGCGCGGATGAGCGACGACTTGAAGGCCTTGCATCAATCGACCTATTACGGCGGCGGCTATGATGACCAGATTAACGATCTGGCCCTGCACCCCGACAGCAACGAGGTCTACGTAGTCGGCTATACCCATTCCACCGACCTGCCGGGCGTCAGCGGCGGCGCCCAGGCGTCGTTCCCCGGCGGCTTTTTAGCCTCCTTCGTCGCCCGTTTCGACAGCACCCTCACTGGCATGCCGTCGCCCGATATCGTCGTCCAACCCGCGTCATTCGCTTTCGGCAAGGTGCTGCTGGGCCGCAGTTCGCCCCTGACGCTTTTCACCCTGAGCAATCAGGGCAGCGTCACCTTGAACATCAGTTCGATCACATTGTCCGACACCACCAACTATGCCCTGGATATCAACGCCGGCAACAATGCGTGCGGCGCCACGGCCATAACCTTGACCGCGAGCGCGGCCTGCACCCTTAGCATCACCTTTACGCCTGCGTCGGTCGGCATCAAGAATGCCAGTCTCACCATCTACTCCGACGACCCCGATACTGCGGCGCTTGCGATCCCGCTGCAGGGCACCGGTTCATCCACCGCCGCACCGGCGATCAGTTCATCGCCGACTGCGCTGCACTTCGGCAGCATGGAGGTCGGAACGGCGGCGCCGCCGCAGACCCTCACGCTGCAAAGCGCCGGCACCGAGCCGCTGAACATCACCACCATCACCCTCAGCGGCGCCAATGCCGGCGATTTCTCTCTGGATCTGACCGGCGCCGACCCGGCCTGCGGCGCGCCGCCGCTGACGTTGCCGGCCAACGTCAGCTGCCGCATCGTCGCCGGATTCAATCCGCAGAGCGAAGGCACCAAAACTGCCAGCATCGACATCCAGTCCAATGACCCGGCCACGGGTCTGTTGCAGATCGGTATCGATGGCGCCGGCGGTACGGTCAGCGACAAACCCGCCGCGAGCGGCGGTGGTGGCGGTGGCGGTGGATGCTTTATCGCCACCGCTGCGTACGGCAGCTATCTCGCGCCGGAAGTCAGGGTGTTGCGGCAATTCCGCGATGACATTCTGCTCCGCTCCGCCGCGGGACAGGTACTGGTGGCGTTCTACTACCAACACTCCCCCGCCGTCGCGGCGGTGATCGCCGGCCACCCAGCCTTGCGAGCGCTGACCCGCTGGGCATTGACGCCGGTGGTTTATGGGCTCGAGTATCCCTGGATCGCATCGCTGGCGATGCTGGTCCTGGTTTTCGGTGTTCGTTTCCGCAAGGTACGCGGACGGCACGGCGGGTGACTATTTCCGCGGCACCCAGCAACAGCATCCCGGAACATCCCGGAATACACACCGCCTTCTCCATCCCAAACGAGCGCCCCGATATCTGCGATAACGGCGACCACGCTGGATGCCGATCGATAAATCCGCAAGTCAATTGGAAATGCCTTCCTCTGTGGGCGGGAGCGATGAAAATGGACGACTTCTCCTTTACTTCCTCGGCAAAGGCAACAAAGTTGCTGTCGGGAGGCCAGGCAATGCCATGCGTTGACCGTTCAGGCTTCGGCATGGTCACTAGCGCCACCGATCCAGCTTACGCGCAATGAGGGCGGAGGCGCAATCCGGAAAGCCATGGAAAAGCCGAAAGCCAGGACACCCGCCGTTTATCTTCTTCTATTCCCCAAACTATTACCGCGACAAGTCCCAGGAATTAGAATTCGGTCAATTGGATGGTCGCCCCAACATACATTAGATTTGGAATCGGTACCGCCTAAATCTAAGTCAACCCGAGGGCGCGAGACAGAATGTGCTTGGTGAGCAACTTTTGTACGCCTGTGGTAACGCCCGCTTTCAGCAGTTTCAAATCGTGCTTTTCAAGTTGCTTTAAATCGCCGGCAAGTTGGAACGTGTCGCCAAGAAATAACGTGTCGGACCAGACGGCATTGTTCGTGGACAGGTCGGTAACTCTTATACTTGTGGCCATTTCAATCGATACAAAACCATAACCAGGGGCACTTCCCGCAATATTTGGCGCATTCACTTCGACAAAGTATTTATAACCCGAACTTAACAGCTCCTTGCGCATTGCGTCAGCGTCGCCCTTTGTTTCGCTGAAGGTGATATAGGGTCGATGATTTGGAAACCGCGCGGCTGGAATGGCGGTCACATCAAAACCAAGCGATCCGAAGACATCGACAAATTGATTTGTTAATTCCGTATCGATATCCCACATTCCTTCGAATGACGCCGTTGTGGATGTGTATTTGAGAAACAGAACCTGGTAGAGACGCTCGCTATACAACACTTTTTTCTCAACAAGAGAAAACAGTACCGCGGATCGGGAATGCTTGAAGTCCGCAAGCGATGAGGCTTCCATGATCGGATAGGTGGTACAGGAGACGAGCAATAAATTCAAAAGTGCAACCACGAATTTAAATTGATGCATCTTAGAACGTCCTGTCTTCAAGACTTATGCTTTGGTTTTATCACGGTAACCAGCTTGTCGTTACCATCGAAGACAAAAACCGCAGCGGCTTCGCCATCTATCTCGACACTGCCGTAAGAATAGGGCGCGGATGTCGGCGCAACGGAGATTGGAAAGAATAGCGGCGGAAACAAGTAGGTGTTATTCCTTGCCTCCCCGTAGTAGGTTAACAACACCGTGTTGGCTTTCGGGTCTCGATCCACTTTATCCGGCAATCCAAGCACTCTAACAACACTATGCCTGCTGGTAACCCCAGGTTGAAACTCAGCCTTGTCGATCGAATCACGGGTATACAATGAACTCGCGCAGGACGCCGTCAGAACTACAGCGAATAGCCCTGTGGTGGCACGCAGCGATTGCACAGACAAAGCTCCGCGTCCGAACCATCGAATCAGGAAAAGAAAAAAAGTGCTGCAACTGCGATTACTCATGCGAACGGCACATCACTACTGAAATCGCAATGCGAGGAGGGTGGCGAATGAATGTAAGCCATTCCACAGGTCTTTTTTTACTTCTAGTGATGGCAATTGTAAAACCCATACTATTGGCTTGTAAATCTATTCGAATGGGAAACCGCTGAAAAACGGGGACACCCGCAATTTATCCGCATCCTCCAATACATGCCATTGCGGGGCACAATTTCCTTGATTATGATTAGACGGTTTGTAAATCCCGGGACACCCACCCATACCATGGATTCGCCTGCATCCGTGTTTTTAGTCAGTAATTAGTCCAACAGACCCATTTCCTGAACCAAAAGCGAGGTTAATGTCGCCTGCCAAATGCGCAGTCCATGACCACGCCCAGGCTTTACGGCCCCGCCAATTTCTTTTATGGCAACATAAGACAACGTGTAACTACAATCACTTTACATAACCCAGCCACTGGCAGCCTGACCGAACCTGCATCCTCAATAAACCTTTCCTATTCACCGTTTAAAATTTTTTAAACCCAATTTGACATGAATGCGCTGGTCAGACTTTTGTCGTTACGGTAAGGTATACACGCTTTTAAGAATCAGTCGAACATACACATACATATATATAAAGAATAACCCCCCTCAGGGAGAAGTACTCATGGGCGACGTCATCGCAACCAATCAGAGTATTCTGGTCATAGGTGGCGGCATCAGCGGGATAACCGCGGCCATCGAAGCGGCCGAATGCGGCAAGCAAGTGATTTTGATCGAAAAGGGGCCAGCCATCGGCGGCCGCATCAGCCAGCTCTATAAATACTTTCCGAAGATGTGCCACCCTACGTGTGGTCTGGAAATCAACCTGCGGCGCATCAAAGCCAACAAGAATGTGCGCGTCATGACCCTGACGGAAGTCACCAAGGTCGACGGCGCCGCCGGCAACTACTCGGTGACGGTGAGCATCAAGCCCCGCTACGTGAACGAAAAATGCACCGCCTGTGGCGATTGCGCCAGTGCGGTCAGCGGTGAATACAGCGACGACTTCAACCTGGGGATGAAAAAACGCAAGGGCGCCTACCTGCCCCATGCCATGGCCTATCCGCAGCGCTATGTGCTGGACCCGGCGATGATCGGCTCCGACGATGCCAACAAAGCCAAGGCGGCGTGCAAGGTCAACGCCATCGACCTGGACATGAAAGCGCAGACTGTCACCCTCAAGGCCGGCGCCATCATCTGGGCCACCGGCTGGAAACCGTATGACGCGGAAAAGATCCAGCCCTACGGTTACAAGCGCTATCCCAATGTCATCACCAATATGGAGCTGGAGCGGATGATGGACCCGTTCGGCCCCACCGGCGGCAAGATCCTGCGCCCGTCCGACGGCAAGGAAGCACGCAACATCGCCTTCATCCAGTGCGCCGGCTCGCGCGACAAGAATCATCTGAAGCACTGCTCGCGCATCTGCTGCAT
>DKAS01000167.1 GCA_002448875.1 Proteobacteria bacterium UBA6920
GGACATGACCAGCATCAGCATGGAAAAGGTGAACAGCGAGATATAGCTGAAGAAACGGTTATAGCCGGGGTCGTCGTGCATGTAACCTATGGTGTAGATGTGCACCATCAGGGAAACGAAGGTCACTACCACCATCATCATGGCGGTCAGCTTGTCGACGAGAAAACCCACTTCCAGGTTGATGCCATCGCTCTTGCCCCAGACATAGATGGCTTCGTTAAATACCGGGCCGCCGCCGAACACTATATTATAGAAAGTGACGCAGGACAGGACGAAAGCCACCGCCACACCAAGAATAGTGGCCCAGTGGGCGACACCATGACTCACCCGCCGGCAGAACAGTCCGGACACCATGGCACCGATCAAAGGCGCCAGTACGACTCCGAGATAGAGATTCTTCATGCCCGACACCTACCCTTTGAGTGTATCCAGTTGCGCCACATTGATGGTATGCCGGTTGCGGAACAGCACCACCAGGATCGCCAGACCGATGGCGGCTTCGGCCGCGGCCACCGTGAGAATGAAAAACACGAAAACCTGGCCTTCGATATTGCCCAGATAATGGGAAAAAGCGATGAAATTCAAGTTGACGGCCAGCAGCATCAGCTCGATCGACATCAGCAGAATGATGACGTTCTTGCGGTTGAGAAAGATGCCGGCCATGCTCAGGCAGAACAGGATGCCGCCCAGCACCAGGTAATTAGACAATGGAACCACAACTTCCCCCTTACTGAATTACTGTTTTTTCTCAGCCGTCATGCTGACCAGACGCACCCGGTCCTGGCGCTTGACGAACACCTGCTGCTCAGGCTTGATATATTTGCTCTGCCGCGAGCGGCGTAGAGTAAGCGCAATCGCCGCGATGATCGCCACCAGCAGAATGGCCGAAGCAATTTCGAACGGATAGACATACACCGTGTAAAGCACCCGTCCCAGTTCCTTGGTATTGCTGAAATCCGCCGCATGCCCGACGGGATTCGGTATCTTGTCGAGACCGAAGCGCGGCCCTACCACCATGGCGATCTCAACCACGATCAGCAGAGCTACCAGCGCGCCAACCGGAAGATACTTGATGAAGCCCTCCTGCAGCGGCGCCAGATTGATGTCCAGCATCATGACCACGAACAGGAACAGCACCATGACCGCGCCGACGTAGACCAGTACCAGGGTCATGGCGAGAAATTCGGCCTCCAGCATCAGCCACAGCCCGGCACTGGTAAAGAAGGCCAGCACCAGGAACAAGGCGGCAAACACCGGATTGCGCACCGTGACCACCATACTGCCGGCGAATACGAGCACGGCAGCGAAGAAGTAGAAAATTATCTGTTCTGTACCCATAGCTTTTTCCGTTGCAATCCGTCGCGACTTAGCGATAGCGGGCGTCCAGCGCCCGGTCCGCCGCGATCTGTTGTTCAAGTTTGTCACCGACCGCCAGCAGCTTTTCCTTGGTCATCAGCAAATCGCCGCGGCTTTCCCCATGATATTCATACACCCGGGTCTCGACGATGGAATCCACCGGGCAGGACTCCTCGCAAAATCCGCAGAAAATGCACTTCGCCAGGTCGATGTCATAGCGGGTGGTGCGCCGGCTGCCGTCGCTGCGCGGTTCCGCCTCGATAGTAATAGCAAGCGCCGGGCAGACCGCCTCACACAATTTACAGGCGATGCAGCGTTCCTCGCCGTTGGCATAGCGGCGCAGCGCGTGCAGGCCGCGGAAACGATGGGAATACGGCGTTTTTTCGTCCGGGTACTGCACCGTTATCTTGCGCGAAAAAAGGTAGCGTCCGGTCAGCAGCAGGCCCTTGCACAGCTCGATCAGCAGCAGACTCTTGAAATAGTTAACCACAGTAGTCATCGTCATCATTCCATTCGTGAGTCGTCACCACCACCAGCCGAAGCCGGTCTGTACCATCAACCCCGCCACCAGCAGCCAGACGATGGTTATCGGGATAAAGACCTTCCANNCGCATGATCTGGTCGTAGCGGTAACGCGGGAACGTGGCGCGGAACCAGAGGAACAGGAACAGGAAGAAGGAAGTTTTGGCCAGCAGCCAGTGCGGTCCGCTGTCCAGCAGCATGCCGAGCAGTGGAATGCTGAACAAACCTTCCGGCAGCCCCTGCAGGGGAGTCAACCAGCCGCCACAGAACATCAGCGCTGTCAACAGCGAAATCAGGATCATATTGGCGTATTCCGCCAGGAAAAACACGCCGAAGGTGATCCCGGAGTACTCCACGTGGAAGCCGGCGACAATTTCCGATTCTCCCTCGGCAACATCGAACGGCGCGCGGTTGGTCTCCGCGACTCCGGAAATAAAGTAAATCAGGAACAGCGGCGCCAGGGGAATAAAATACCAATGGAAGATACTGCCGCTCTGCGCCGTGACGATCTGCTGGAAATTAAGGCTGCCGGCGGCGATCAGCACCCCGACCAGGGCGAAACCCATGGCGATTTCGTAGGACACGATCTGCGCCGCCGAACGCAGAGCGCCGAGAAACGCATACTTGGAATTGGATGCCCAGCCGGCGATGATCACCCCATAAACGCCGAGCGAGGTCATCGCCAGAATATAAAGCAGTCCTGCGTCGATATTGGCCACGACGATGCCGTCGTAGAACGGCACCACCGCCCAGGCGGCCAGCGCCGGCCCCAGTGACAGGATCGGCGCCAGGACGAACAGGAATTTATTCGACTTGGACGGCAGGATGATTTCCTTCATCACCAGTTTCAAACCATCGGCGATAGGCTGCCCCAGGCCGTAGTAACCCACGCGATTAGGCCCGATACGCACCTGCGCGTAACCGATGACCTTGCGTTCAGCCAGGGTCAGATAGGCTACGGCGAGCATAATCGGCACGATTAGACCGACGATTTTCAGCAGGTACAAGGTGACCGTCTGCACATCCACCGGGATGCTGTTCCAGAAAGAAAGCGCTGTTTCCAACATGTTGCTGTCTCTTGTTCGTTATACTTTTTCCAGCGTCAATGGAGCATTGCCCAGACCCAATTGACAGGCGGCGCGGATATCGGCATGAATCCAGACACAGCTTGCCGGCACGCGGTCATCGATTTCGACGGCGACGCGCGCCTCCTGCCCGCCTTGACGCACGCGCACTTCCTGGCTGCCATTGACCCCGATGCGGTCGGCCAGGGCGCGGTTGATGCGGAACCCCGGCCCCAGTAGCTGCTGTGCCTGCTGCAGCGCCGAGGCGCGCCTGACCAGGGGATCCGCGGAATAAATCGGCACCTCACTGATCGGTACCACGGAATCCAGCCCGGTGGTGGACGCCCCCGGTTTGCGCCAGGGCACGTTGTTGTCCGGGCTCGCATCGCCCGCCTGCTTCCTGGCCTCATCCCTGACCTCTTCCGCGCTCATGTAGTCGAAACCGTCGAGCGCGGACAAATTGCCCATGACCCGCAGGATCTTCCAGCCGGGTCGGGCATCACCGGGCGGATTGATGGCCGGCGCAAAACTCTGCCATACCCCCTCGGCATTGACGAAGGTGCCGTGGGTTTCGGCGAACGCCGCGATGGGCAGCAGCACGCTGGCGTGACGCAGCAGGGCCTCGCTCTTGAATGCGCTGAGCGCGACGACGAACTCCGCATTGCGCAGCATGCCCTCCATCGCCTGTGCGTCGGCGACATCCTGGTCCGGTTCGAACGCGGCCATTACCAGGCCTTTGATGCCGGCGTCCTGCATCTGCCGCAAATTCCTGCCGGCGGCGCTCAGCTTGCGGCCACCCGGCCCGCGATGCGGCACCGCGCCGCAGAGCCAGGCGCCGCTGCCATTGGCGCCGTCGCTGAGGTAACCCATGCGGCTGGCCGACAGGCGCGCGATCAGTCCGCCCAGCAGGCGCAGGTTGGCGAAGTTTTCATGATGCAGCGCCGCCGCGCCGAACAGGATAACGCTGTTCCCGGCCTTGGCAATGCATTCGGCGATGGCGGCGCAATCGCCATCGGCGTCCTCATATTGCGGCAGGCCGTCGAAGCCTTCCGGCGCCGGCGTACCGCTGGCCTTGAGCAGGCGGCCGGCAATAGCGGCCAGTACGTTTTCCATGCGGCGTGGATCGACGATAATCTTATGACCGAGCTGGAAATTGAAATCGTAGTCCACCGGATTGACCGCCATGACGGTCGCGCCCGCCAGCTGCGCCTTGCGCACCCGGTGGCCGGCCAGCGGTTGCTCGCGGCGAATATCGGAGCCGATAAGCAGCACGGCGCCGGCGTTTTCCACTTCGCTCAGGCGGCTGCCCAGCCAGGGGAACAGCGGCGCCGAGTCCTGATCGGAAAAATCACGCTGCCGCAACCGATGATCGATATTATTGCTCCCCAGGCCACGCACCAGTTTCTGCAACTGATAGATCTCTTCCACGGTGGCGGCGGGACCGACCAGCGCGCCCAGTTGCTGGGCTCCGGCTTTATCGACCACGTCTTTCAGCCCGGTAATCGCCGCTTCCAGCGCGGTGTCCCATTCAGTTTCACGCCATTCCCCGTCGATGTTGATCATCGGTACGGTGAGGCGATCGTCACTGTACAAACCTTCGTAACTGAAACGGTCGCGGTCTGAAATCCAGGTTTCGTTGATCGCCTCGTTTTCCCGCGGCACCACCCGCATCACTTTGCCACGGCGCACATGCAGGTAGATATTGGAGCCGACGCAATCATGCGGCGCGATGCTCTCAAACTGGCGCATTTCCCAGGCACGGGCCGAATAGCGGAACGGCTTGGAGGTCAGAGCCCCCACCGGACATACGTCGATGACATTACCCGACATCTCCGACATCACTGCTTTGCTGATATAGGTACCGATTTCCATGTGCTCGCCGCGGCCGGTAGCACCCAGTTCGCGCAGACCAGCGATCTCATCACCGAAACGCACGCAACGGGTGCAGTGGATGCAGCGCGTCATGTCAGTAGCGATCAGCGGTCCGATATTCTTTTCCCGCACCACGCGCTTGCGTTCGCTGTACTTGGATACATCGCCGCCGTAACCCATGGCCACGTCCTGCAGCTCGCACTCNNTGGTTGATCAGCAGAAACTCCATGACGCTCTTCTGCGCGGCCAGTGCCTTGGGCGAGCGCGTATGCACCTTCATGCCTTCGGTAACGGGCGTGGCGCAGGCCGGCAGCGGCTTGGCGGCTTTCTCCACCTCTACCAGACACATGCGGCAATTGGCGGCAATGGAAAGTTTCTTGTGATAGCAAAAACGCGGAATGCGTATGCCGGCCGTGTCGGCGGCTTCGATCAGCATGGAGCCGTTTGCCACCTTCAACTGGATACCGTCGATCTCGATCGTCACCATTGGTAATACGTCCTAGCGCTGTATTTGTTTCATTTGCCGGCGACCATGCATTTCTTATGATCGACGTGATACTGGAATTCCGGGCGATAGTGCTTGAGAAAACTCGCCACCGGCATGGCCGCGGCATCCCCCAGACCGCAGATCGTGCGCCCCTGAATCTTGTTGGCCACGTCATCCAGCAGGTCGAGATCCTCGGCCTTGCCGTGGCCGTGTTCGATGCGATGAATCACCCGCGCCAGCCAGCCGGTGCCTTCGCGGCAGGGCGTGCACTGGCCGCACGATTCCTCGAAATAGAAATGCGCCATCCGCGCCAGCGCCCGCACCATGCAGGTGGAATCGTCCATGACGATGACCGAGCCTGCGCCTAGCATGGAACCGGCCTTGGCCAGCGAGTCGTAGTCCATGGTGCAATCCATGATCACTTCCGCCGGCAGCACCGGCGTCGACGAACCGCCGGGAATCACCGCCTTGAGCTTGTGTCCCTTGCGCACGCCGCCGGCCATTTCCAGCAATTTGGCGAAAGGCGTACCCATGCCGACCTCGAAATTCCCCGGGTTATTCACATGCCCGGAGACGGAAAACAACTTGGTGCCGCCGTTGTTCGGCTTGCCCAGGTTGGCGAACCACTGGCCGCCGTTGCGCAATATATAAGGTATGGAAGCGAATGATTCGGTATTGTTGATGGTGGTCGGCCGCCCGTACAGACCATAGCTGGCAGGAAACGGCGGCTTGAAACGCGGCTGCCCCTTCTTGCC